>CAZQJU010000024.1:0-39768 GCA_964593185.1 uncultured Roseivirgaceae bacterium | reverse complement strand
TCTCTTCCTATTTTGCAGGTTTTGCGATTGTTATTTCTTGTTTGGGACTCTTCGGACTAGCTGCTTTCACTGCGGAAAAGCGGATCAAAGAAATTGGCATTCGTAAGGTACTCGGAGCCTCTTCAACTAACATCGTCATGATGCTGTCAAAAGATTTCACCAAACTCGTTTTCATTTCTATACTGATCGCAATGCCTTTTGCGTACTATTTGATGAAAGTCTGGCTAGAATCTTTTGCCTACACCATAGATCTGGATTTTTGGATTTTCATCGGAGCTGCGCTGATCTCACTACTTATCGCCTGGATTACTGTAAGCTCCCAAGCGCTAAAGGCTGCTTCAGTGAATCCTTCTGAGTGTCTAAAAGACGAGTAGCGGATCATGTGTTAGGCCTACTACTGCAGAGGATGCCGAACTCGACAGAAAATTTCAAGATGCAGGGTTGTTAACAAAAGAGCAAGCTCCTAGAGGACATTTGCTGAGGTAGGTAGGGAAAATAGTCGTTTATGTTGATTGGGCAGAGGTCTATGGACCGGGATTGCGCTTGCTTGGAGGAACATTGCGAGATTCGTGTTAAACGAATTCATTAATTTAAAACCCATTAGGTTTACCCCTAACCCCCACGCATACAAGGCGGATTTCTGAGCTTTTATGCGCTATAGCCCGTTTTTAGCTTGATACCTAAAGAACATGCGCAATACCCAAAGTCCTAATGCGTTCCAAAAACAAAAGCTTCAAAATGAATACGAACAGAATAATTATTGCCTTTCTTTCGATTTCTTTAATAACCATTCTAAACTCTTGCGACCCTGTAGTGGACTATGAAAAAGCGATAGTAAACTCATCAAATAGGGAAATTCTTTTAGTCCGAAATAACCCAATTCCCTTTGATGATCAAGATGTAACCTATTCTGAATCTATACTACTTGATAGCGCTCTTTTGCAGAACAACGCTAGACAACTATTGACGGAAGGGTTTGATATTGGAGGCTCCATTGAGGCATATGTTAATTGTCCAGGATTGCAAGAAAGTGATTCAATATTCGTTTGGGTAGGAACTGGAGTCGACCGGCGATTAGCACTTACACTAACACAAACTGACTTTGCAGATAAACATCACAAGATTTCAAAAAACAGCTGTGAATGCGTATTTGAGATTACTGATGACATGTTAGATTAACTAAGACTAGCAAACGATCTTGCGCATGACCTTCCCTGGCCATCTGCCAAGAGCCTGCTAATACATCCCGCTTATCTGCCGCCCTACCTTGCCAGACTCTTTCGCTAAAGCTTCAGCGTCAGCGACAGGCAGGCAAGAGACTGAGTCCTTTTTTTATCCTAGATCCGGGGATTCTTTCACTTCAGAACGCAGTGCCTTCCGCGAACTTTGGAAGCACCGACAGACTTCACTACTTTAGTGCTACCCAGAACGTGTGAGCACACGCCTCACCCATGGGCATTTAGCTCAACCTGACCATGCTTCATGATGAAATTCTTTCGGAAAATCCGCCAAGATTTAATTTCAGAAAACAGATTTAGCAAGTATTTAATTTATGCTTTAGGCGAAGTTGTATTAGTTGTAATTGGAATTTTATTTGCCGTAAGCATCAATGAAGGCGTAAGGAACGCTAAAGACAATCATTTGAGATGTGAGTATTTGAATGAACTAAAGTTTGTGTTCGATTATGACATCAAAGATGTCGAAGAAAATATTAGTGCATTTGAGATTTGGAATCCAAAAATGGAAAAGCTCATCGTGGCTCTGCAAGAAAACAAGACCTCTCAATTGGACTCAATCGATGATAAAATTAATACGGTAAAAGAATTTATATTTTTTGGACAACGTAGTAAATCTAAAATTGAGGAGCTCAAATATTCCAATTTAAATCTCATTGAAAACAGAGGACTTAAAAATCGAATACTACTGTATCAAGACAGTGAGATCATGTTTTTGAGGGGTTTGGAAAGGAGATACAACATTGTTGATGAGGAAAGTAGGCAATACTTTTCAAAAAATATTTTTACCGGTGAAGCGACTTTGGAAAAGCTCAACAATGACAAATATTTTTTCTCCATCGTTTATCAGAAATATGAAGCCAACAAAATAATGGAAAATAGTTACAGGAGACTTCTAAATGAGCAATACGAAATCAAAAAGCTATTGGAAATTGAAGTAGAAAAGAGTTGTAAAAAAATACCTAAGGAAGCACCACAGTAGCTTTAGGTAATTGCTTTTTAGTCGCCAGTGCGGTAACTATTTCGGAAACCCCAACTTAGTGCGCACTTTCAATAAGTTAAATGCAAATCATGAAAGAACTGATAGCTGGTCGTTACTTTACAACATAGTTTGGATGATTTGCAACATAGATGCTAACTAAATCTATCGAAAAGGCTAGACATTTGTATCATCATGAAGCTGGTATGAAAACAAGCATTTTTAACGTATTCACCATTCTGCTCTTTCTACTTGGTTCATGTAATCAAAAAGACGACCTCTCAATCAGTCTTGAAATTGTAGAAGTATATACAATTATTGAAAATTACGATCAAGTCTATAAAACACGCCCCATAAACTCCATCACCATGGTAGGAGAAAGTAGTACCTCCCTGTATTTCGAGATTAAGCCTCCTGTTCCGCTTGAAGAAATTCTCATTACGAAAACAACGGGCTCTGAAGATTCCAGTTACCCAATAGCAATTGGGAACAATACTGATGACTTTCAATACGATTTACCAAAAAGATCACCTTACGACACAGAAACTGATGGTCAACTCTATCGAATTCCCATCTCCACAAATGAAAAGGGATCGACCTACTTTGAACTTGATGTCAGGGTTTTTTCCAACGTAGGAAGTATAAATTCACAAACTATAACTGTGTCCGTTGAAGATCCCAACTTTCCAGATATAGTCCACAACTTGGAAGGTAAACATGAAAAAGATTCCATTATGATTTGGAATAGGTTTCCATTTGCCTTTCGGCACCTTACCAAAGACAGTGTTCTTCTAACGCTACCGCATGGTGGAGATAACAGCTATCTTGGCTTTGAGCTGTTTAACGAAAGCGAAGGCCTTTTGTACGAGTATTCAGCTGCCTATTATGAGACAAATCTCACCGAAACTGAATTTGAGCAATTGAACAGCTTGTCAAAAGCAAAAGCGCTAACTATTGAGTCATTTGGTCGCGCCTCCAATACCGAAGGCTATATCTCAGAGGGAAGTGTGATTTATGTTACTTACGAATCTAGATGGGTGGATAGCCCTTGCTGTGGCCCAACAATGGGCAATGCCCTCATACATCTTAAAAATTATTTCTTTGAGCCCAATACGAAGGATTTCTCTGTAGAAATAATTGTCAAAAACCTAAAAGGATATCTTCAGTGATCATCATAGGATGCCAACAAACTCCTAAACCTAGCTGGTCTTACAAACAGGCTACTTGAAAGGAGCACCGGCCTCATATTAGACCTTCCAAGCAAACGTTCCACCTAAATCAATCCTTTTTCCTCCAGTGACTCCTTCAATCTGGACTGATTTTCCCAAAACCGATCCTCGATCTTTTGCATGACATCGTCAAATCCCGGGGCATCCTGCAACGCATTCATCAGCGGGTCAACTTTCAGAAATACGAGCATCCAGTATTGAAAATTATCCTGCTCCGCGAAGATGTTTAATTGTTCAATAGCCTGATCTACCGCTCCTTCATTGGCAAATTTCGCGGCCAGGCTCGCACTCTTGTAAATGGATTGGTCAATGTCACAGTAATCCGCATACGACTGGTAGAAACCCTTCGCCCGATCATTGAGGCCTTTCTTTTCATAAACTTTACCAATCCTGATATCCTGGTGAGGATAAATGTTCAGTCCATTTACTTCTCTAGCAGTGACAAATTTTTTGAAAAAATAAAAAGCGCTGTCATAGTCTTCTTCATAAAAGTAGAAGTTCGCCAACTCCTGCAAGATGTCCAATCGTGTGGTATCCTTTTCCCATTCCGCCTTTAATGAATTTTTGGTCCGTTCAAGATCACCGTCTTTGGCGTACAGAATCAAGGCCTTTACATAGGGCGCAAAATAGTTTCCCGAAAAGTACCTAAGTGATTTATTGACGTACATGAACGACTCATCCACAAATCCATTTTGTATAAAGGCATTGCTAAGGTTTAGGTAGAGATAGCTTAGGGTCACAGAATCATCCGCTGCCACTTCAAGCTGAACCCCTTTCAAGGCGTACTCCAGGTATTTACCTGAGTTGGGCTGCAGTCGAAAATAGAAATCTGCGAGCATCTGTATTGCAAAAGATGAATTGGGATTGTACTCCAAGGCCTTTTCCAGGTGTGGCAAGGCTAATCTGTAGTTCTGGGTTTGTATGTAATAAAAAGCCTTGGCGATCAGGCTCTCGGCTGATTTTGAATCATACAGCAAAGCCTTGTCTGCATAACTGTTGATTTTCTCTGTGTGCTGTTTCTCCATTTGAGATAGCTCAAGAAGATAGTACGATATCGCAATGTTGGCATGCGCCAATGCGAACTCAGGATCCAGTTCAATGGCTTTCTCCAATAATTCAATGGCTTGTTGAAGCCCATCGTGTGTTCGAGAGTGAAGTGGGTCAAGTGCCTGTAGGTAATAGTCATACGCCTGCAGGTTTTCCGTAGGTTTTTTCTCGATAAGCTCCAACTCGGATGGGGTCACTATGACCTCAATAGAACTGACAATGTTTTGGGCCACTTCATTCTGCAAGTCAAAAATGTCTACAACTTCTCGCTGATACTGTTCCGCCCATAGATGTCGATCCGTCAGCGCATCGATTAGCTGGATATTGAGTAGTATTTTGTCCCCAATCTTTTGACCACTGCCTTCCACAAAGAAACCGACATCGAGTTCTTCGGCTATCTCGGGGATGGTCTTATTGGTGTCTCTGTATTTCTCTACCGAGGATCGGCTGATTACCCGAAGGTCTTTAATCTTTTGAAGGTTGTTGAGCGTTGACTCCATGAGGCCATTCACAAAATACAGGTTCGAAGAATCACTGCTCTCGTTTTTGAATGGCAATACGGCGATGGATTTATCAACTGAGCTTGCCATCGTATCTGACCCCAAACCTTTGAAGAGACCAACGGAGTAACCAAGAAAACTTAACAAGAGTATTGCCACAACTACAATGGACCATTTCGCAAGCGGTTTTCCCTCCTTGGCGATGGTCTTCAGCGGCTCCGCACCACCAAGCTGAGCATTGGAAACTGCATATACTTCCATGGGTTTCGTGACGTTCTTTAGCTTATGCACTCCCATGGATGCCGTCTGCAAGTCATCCTGATTTTTCACTTCGTCATACACCTTTTCGGAGATAAAGACGCTTCCCGTATTGGCCAGCGCTTCAATGCGAGCCGCAACATTGACACCGTCCCCGATGATCTCCTCGTCCGTGACAATGGTATCTCCTGAATGAATCCCGATTCGTATCGGAACCTTGGGTTCTTCCCGAAAAGCAAGCTGCATCTCAATGGCGCAGCGCACAGCATCAATTGCACTTTGGAAGGTACTCAACGTACCATCACCGTAATACTGCAAGATGCGTCCGTTGTATTTTTTGGTCGTCGTGTCAAAGACTTTCCTGTGCCGATCTCGATAAACTATGCCTTTCTTTTCATCCGTCTGCATGAGCGCAGTATACCCCTCAATATCCGTGAACATAATGGCAACGAGCTGTCGCTGCCTGGAAGAGGTAACCCCGGAATCTTCATCCACCTCTCCTTTCTTGCCCACCTCACCCGGTGGATATCCATAGTATTCTCTAAAGCATTTGATAAAATAGGAAGTACTGCCAAAGCCCACTTTGAAGGAGACTTCCGAAACCGTGAGGGTAGTCTGTCCAAGTATCTCCATCGCCTTTTCCAACCGAACCTGGCGAATGAATTGGCTCGCCGAAAGCTTCGTTTGATGCTTGATCTTTCTAAGCAGGTTGGAACGGCTGGTATGCATGGCATCCGCCAGTTCGGAAACGCCAAATTGCTCATTGGCGACGTTCTCAAGGATGATAGATTCCGCCTGATCTACAAAGTTTCCACTGTTGAAAGATGCGTCTGACATAGCTTTTAGATGGTTTGAGACAAGTGATGTTTAGGACAAACCAATCCGGTCAGAATTTACCACAATAGGCTGAAGAATTCCGTTTCTGCCCCATAATTTATATCTCGGCATTTACGTCGGGGTGAATTTTAAGGCGATCGCCTGACAAAGCAAGCGTACACTGTTCTTGAGTTCCATCTCCTTGTTCCGATTTCACTTCAATTTGCTTCCGTTAAACAGAAGTAGGATCGATCAAGGACTGATAAACGCGACGCCTGCATCAAGAATGAGTGCTACAAAAATGCAAGGACTGAATCGATGACGGCCTCATCTCGTAGTACTCTGAAATGACCTGTTCCCTGAACTTCCTTAAACTGCGCCTGAGGCCAGTTTTTATGAACGTTCTTTGATCTTTCGATGGGAATGACCTTGTCAGCAAGATCGTGAATGATCAACGCTTCTTTTACCTTGATCTGCTTTACAAAATCACTTACGTTAAGGGCATACACGTCTTGTCCGGTTTCCTCCGTCAATCTTGCAATTAATCCCTCCTTCACTTTTTCTGTTATCCCTGTGGCTTGAGCCACATCATCAATCCGCTCGATGAACCGATCCGGCGTGGTTAATAAAAGGTATTTATCTATCTGAATGTCTTGATTTGAAAAGAGCGCATAGGTCGTAGCCACTCCGCCAAAAGAGTGGCTGACCAGGTTTTTCACCTTGTACTTCTTGATCAAGAGCGCAACCAACTCCGTGAATTCAAACAAACTCGTCTTTCCTCCGCTACTGTACCCATGCGAAGGACCATCAAAGGCGTATACTTTGTAGTCATTGGCTACCAATTTCTCCACCAGATCAGCAAAGTTGCCTGCTTGACCCTCCCATCCATGGATGAGTAGTACTTCCTTTTTGCCTGTTCCCCATTCGTACAATTTGATGTCGAAGTCCCGGAACTTGAAGTTTTCCTTTTTGGACTTGTTCAGTACGATGGTCTCATTCTCACGAAGCTTTTTCACCTGTGGATTAGTCAATTTTTTGTAAGCAAATGAGACTACCAGCTTAGGAAAAGCGATGGAAAGTGTTCTGATAAGGGTCTGCATTAGAGCCGTCACGATGATTTAGCGCAAGCTATTCCGAAAAAACTTCATAATGCACGACCTGCTCCTCAAACTCAAGAAGATAGGCTTGATCTTCCGGATAGTATTTGGCTTTCTCGAAATCATTTCCTGCAAAATTCTTGATCACCTTCCGGTTTTCCCAGTAGGTAATCAAGGTAAAATGGCCAACTTCTCCCTCAAGCCTTCGGAGGAAACTAAGCTTGACAAAACCCTTCGTTTGCTGATAGTCTGGGATTGCTTGCCTTTTCATGAACGTGGTGTAGGGTTCAAAATCCTCAGCTTTTACTTTTCCATGCCATATTCTAGCGATCATTTTTCTTGCTTCATTCAGGATGGTTGATTCTCATTTACTCCAATAGTACCCGCTCTCTTCGAGGATATTTGACTTCATACCTCAATGATAAGTCTATTTGCTCATTAGGAGCCAACGCCAACTTCCACTCCACAATCCCGGTTCGTTCATCAATTGTTCCTCCAGACAACGTTTGCACTTCTACACTAATCTCACTGTTTGCGGTCACCGGAATCTGGTCGTGGAGCGTGAGCATAATCGGTACAGATTTCTTGTTACGCACCAACAACTCAAAACCTCTGCTTTCAGTTGTGTTGCTTCCAATTGTTTTACGCTTGGCGTATTCTTGTCTCTTTTCCCTGCCTATCACCACACTTTTGTCTCTTCCCAACGAAATATCCAGGGTATCACTTAGTGACCGCGCATCCAGTATGGTTCTTCCAACATAGCCCCCTTCGAAATACAAGTTGGCTTCCCCTTCCAACAGGCTGTACTGGTCCCAATTAATGATTTTCGCAATCAAAAAGGCGTCTCTATCAAGTTTGGGAACTGCCGCATACTCGTAAATTGCATCGATTTCATAGACCTTCAGTTTGATGGATTTTTTGTCTCCACTAGACTTGATCGTGTAGGGCTCTATCACTTCAAATTCCACGGTGGTTTGATTTTCGATTGTGGTAGTCGAGGGACCCGTAGCAAAACTTGCGTCTTCACGGTCTTCAAAACCACGTGCCATCCTTCGCAGTTTACTACTAGACCCTGTAACCACCACTTCCTGCAATTCCATCATACCCGTAAGCACCACATCCATCCTTGTGTTATTGATGGCTTGTTCCTGCGTATCAAAACCTACATAAGAGAATATCAGCGTTTGGGCATTGTTGGGTAGGGTCAACTCATAGATCCCGTCCATGTCAGTAGAAGTTCCCACCGTTGTTCCCTTCACGAGCACATTTACCCCCGGAAGCGGCTCTCCAAAATCATCGGTAATCCTTCCTGTTACGGCACCCACTCTGGCATCGTAAGCTGAGAGATTTTGATAAACTGTATGCCTTGGATAGTTGAGGAACCAAGTACGGAGTTCCGGAGCTACTCCACTCTTATTAGGGTCGCCGTTGGAGAACTTCAACTGAACCTGCTCCCATTCCACTCCCGTGTGCTGATACACCTCCGCCTTGTAGTCTAACTGAATCGGCTCATTCACATTTGCAACTCTCACATCGTACTTTGGGTACCACCCTGCATTGGAAACCAAATACGAAACACTGAACCGCGCTTGGGTCGTCGCTTTCGAATCAATCTCAATAGTGATCTCTCCTGCAG
This sequence comes from uncultured Roseivirgaceae bacterium, assembly GCA_964593185.1. Classification (GTDB taxonomy): domain Bacteria; phylum Bacteroidota; class Bacteroidia; order Cytophagales; family Cyclobacteriaceae; genus Ekhidna. The sequence goes on along the minus strand of CAZQJU010000024.1, from coordinate 30,971 downwards.
GGGCTAAATGTTCCTGAGAAACGGTAGCTAGCTGTTGTTGTAAGGCCTCTTTCGTCTTACGAAGCTCCCTTAGTTCGCTCTCAATGCGAAGTTCGCCATCTTTGATTTTAGTAAGTTCCTCATCGTACAACTGGAGAGCTTGGCGAAGTTGGGTAAGCGATAAGCTACTATTTGTTCCCGAAAGCACCTTGTTCTCGTCCAGGAGCGTCTGTCGCTGTCTGAGTATTTCCAGTCTGGTGGATCTAAACTGAATTGCTTCTTCGGCCTCTTCGATTGCCCGTTCAAGGCTGTCCAACTGGCTGTTTTTCTTCAATTCGTCCGGGTAATTCAAGCGATGATTGACTGATAGCATTGTAAAGTTCCCAGGGGATTTGACCTGAACACTTTTCTCATCAATGTAGGGGGATAGCCCTTTTACTGTCAGGATGGACTTCCCGGCTGGCAGCTTTAGTGACCCTGCCCTGGTGACCTGTGCACCATCAATGAAAACTGTGACTTCTTCGATCTTTGTTGGAAGATCGAGCGCTTTAACCCCCTGAGCAACCCCAGTCAGGGAGTATAGCAAACCGAGTAATAATAGTGTATTTCGCATCATCTTTTTTCTTTGAGATGCAGATGCGATGCCTATTCCATAAAATGAGTGAAACAATATTTTTTGGGCGCGATGATGCCCATTTAACTACTCCTTTAGCGCATAGATATACCCTTCGCCAACTTCCCCTTCCAATGTGGTGAACTCAATCACTGTTCTTTCATAGTCGTCCCCTTCGAATGCATCGAGCTGCGGCCAATGATCCGGTAGTTGCTCCGAAAACAAGAGGTATACATGAATGGTCTCCGAGGCATCTGACTTTACGTACCCAGGATATCCCATCGCTGATCCCCAGCCACGACTTTCAAGCTTGCCTAGAATGGAACCTTGTTTCCAGACACCTTCAATTTGAGAGAGCTTCTTGTGGTTAGGCCTCCCTGGCGCAAGGGATCCGTAGACAACGAAAACATGTTCAGGACTCATGAAAACATGATTTTATCAGTCCACCACCTCCACATCGAAGGCACCATTGAGAATTTTCTGATTACGCTTCATCTGCACGTAAATGCGGTATTGACCGGCTTCTGGAAAGGAATACGGAAACTTCACCACTGCATGGTCCGGATGGTCTGGGTCTTCATACGAATGATCCATTCCAATACTCAAGATACTGTCACGCTCAGCATAAGGAAGGTCATTCAATTCCGCGATTACCTGATCAATGCTGTCTCTGAAAATCTTTCGTGTTGGTAGTGCCCCCCAATCCACGCGTCCGGACTGACCTTCAAAACGGGCTTCCATGATATCCTGCGAAGCCATGGAATACGACCCCACAGGATGCAAATGGATGTAGACACTTCCGTCTTCCTTAAAAACCACTGCATGCCCCATCATTCCCAGATAGGGCTCTAGCTGAGAAGGGTTACCCGCTTCGTCCTCAAACGCAAAGGTTAGTTGGTACAGCTGTCCACTTTTAAACTCTCGAGATTTTGGCAATTCCAGCGTCACAAATGAACTGTCTGGAAGCATGGTTTTTTCTCCGGGATTACCACAAATCACAATGTCACCTCCGGGAAGGAGCGGCTGATCTGCAGCTTTCACGATGGGATCTGTGATGTAATAGGTGTCATCCGTGTCTTGCAGCAACGAATCATTCCAGCTTTGTGCCACCAAATCCTCGGCTTCGGCAATCGAGATGGTATCGGCGATGGTTTCTGAAAATCCGCTCAATCGTGTCACATCGGTAAACACATAATAGTCACCTGCTGGCAATGGCGGAATGACTGTCTTAAATCGTGCTGAATCCAACCGTTCCGGATGCAGGTGTGCAAATACGTCCAGCGAGCCCATTTTAAGAAGGAACATGTGCATGATTTTCCCATGATCCGGGATCAGGTAGCTAATGCTTCGGGTTAAATACAGTTGCTCGAGTCGCGTAGAATCAATGGAAAAGTTGAGGAGTTGCTGTGCTCCCTCGGTTTCAACCCAAGACGTTGCCGTGAATGGTTTGTACATGAAACGCTGGTAATTATTGGCCCAGCTATTCCACCAGTTATTACCACCCCAGACCATTAAGACCAAGATCGCCAATCCAATAGCCGCTCCAACCCATCGTTTACGACGCGTTCTTTTTGTTGCCTCCTCTCCGGGTTTCACCATGGAGTCCCCGTTGCTTAAACTGATGATGGTGACCATCAGAAAAACCAAAAACAGCCCGAGACCTGCCAATGTCCACCCCAATGAGGCTTCCATTTCTTTCTGCGCTGTGGACACAGCCATGACGGGAAGAAGAATACTTCCCTCCCCCTCTTCTCCAGAGACCGTCACCTCTATGCTGGCACTTCCAGGGCTCATCAGCCAAATCTCTCCTTTGTAATGACCGGCCTCTCCGGGTACGGGTAAAGCATAGTCTGCCTTGGGCGTGCCCGATGAACCTGCATACCAATAAATTGGCTTAAGCTGTACTTCCGTCACGGACGGAGCATTTAGATACACATCTACCGAGGCTGTGCCGGGAATTACATCCGGCGAATTTACGACCACAGTTACCGCGTAGGGACCCGCTTTTCCTTCCAACGTCACTCCGGGACTACCGATATGACCTGTACTAAAGTGACTGGCAAAAACTAAGACGAGGAGGCTGCTAACGATTCGTTTCATATCCAAGGATTATCTCATGATGTTTTGCATCCACTTGCCCCATCGCATGGATAAACGGGCACTCAAATAACCGACGACCAAGGCAATCAAAAGGCCCTTGATCATGTCAAAACCTGTAGTTTCCATCCACTCTGCATACGCAAAACGGTACTGCCAATCCGGGCTTGACCCAAAATACCAGCTCTCGGTTCCAAAAAACCAATTGCGAGCGAATTCGGACATCAGAAAATTACCAAAAGGGTACTGTAGCAACAGGAATGTCAACAGAAATCCCACGGCATAAAACAAAGCAGTCAACCATGGATTCATGGACCGGAATCGTTGGGTAATCAGATCAATGACAATGGCCGGAAAAATCAACAGTAACGGAAATTCGAATGCCTGAAAGTTAGTAATCGGATTCAATACCGGTCCCAACAAAGGTTCTGCCGGAAATAGTGGTAAAATCCAAACCATGGCAGCCATAAAGACCGTGTATACCAGGCAAGCCAGGGTAGCTCCCCATTTACTAGGTGCTGCGATGGAGACCGCGACCAGTAGCAATGGAAAAAGAAAGCTTGAAACCTGATAGAAGAAGACGTTGTGCATGTCATGTCGACCCAGGTACTCGGAAGCGATCGTAAAGATCATACATAGGAGAAATCCTGAAGACAATGCAAAACAAAGCCTGAGGCGTTTTGTCACCGCAGGATTCATCTGATTCGCCAAATTCATTCTGTTTTTAACCGAGAGCACCGTAAACAAGGCCCCGAATTGGATGGTGATCATCCCAAGCAAGAGCACCGTATGCGGTGGTGAAAGGATGGTGACGTCCAGTCCGTAGGTATTGTGCCACCAATCATCGAAAGGAGCTGAAGTGAGCATCGCAAACGCTCCCCAGATGCAAAAAAGCGCACCTAGCGATCCTTTAAAGACTCCCCAAAACGAAAGGCTCTCTTGTTTTTGTTGCGCTGTACCCGCAAAAGAGATTTTAAGCACACGGATACCGGAAAATATCCCTGCGAGGACACCTCCAAAGTAAATTGCCACATGTGGTGCTGACAATAGTCCGTCGCGGCCAATGCTTGTATGCCAACTGATGTCCCAAACGAGCCCGATCATGATGCTGAACGAAGCCAAAACGGTGGCATATAGGTAGGTAGGCAACTCAATTGAAACTGCTGCTTCTTTGGCTTGAGCAGGGGCTTCACGAGCAAGCTCTGCATTGCTTATACTGATGGTATCCATGAAAGATGATTTAGGTTTTACATCCTAAAAATATCAAAACTTTGAGGGAATCGGATTGGCAACAGGACAATTCCAACGTTGGCGCGGGAGCGCTGAAAAAGAAAAAAACTCTGGCAAGCCTATATCAAATCTCTATAAAGAAGGATTATGGTATTTGTCAGCACATTCGATGATCCCCATAGTGGGCGTGATCTAGCGCACCGAACAAACCCATTTATGGTTACAATCTCAGATTTGTATATTGCTCACCAGAGCGTGACAAAAATAAATCCGTATGGTGAATTCCGGCACAAATCAAGTCCCGCATATTTAGGGTCATTAAAAGAATTGCTAGATTGTTAATTAAAAAGTGCCTATCCCATGAAAAATATCGATCGACGACAATGGCTTAAGGCCATGAGCCTGGCCGGAACGGCTGCGCTACTCACGCCAAATCAAGCCTTTTCAATCGAGCAACCTATCCGACTACGAAGAAAACGTGAGAAAATACGTCTAACGTCTAACGAAAATCCCTACGGTCCTTCAGAGAAAGTACGAAATGCCATTGAAAATGCATTTGAGATTGCGTGTCGATATCCTTCGATCAATCTAACACCCTTGGTTAGCAAAATCGCTGAAAAAGAAGGCGTGAGCAAAGATCACATCGTTGTTACCGGCGGGTCGACGGAAGGCTTAAAAGCTACAGGAATGACTTACGGACTTGCTGGTCGGGAAATCATAGCGGCAGATCCGACTTTCCAAGCCATGCTTCGGTACGCAGAAAATATAGGCTCCTACGTGCATCGGGTACCACTGAATGACCAACTTACCCATGACCTCGAAGCGATGGGCGACCGGGTGACCAGCAAAACTGGACTTATCTTTCTCTGCAATCCCAATAATCCCACGGGAACGCTTCTGGACAAGGAAAAGCTTCGCGACTTCTGCAATTCCTTTGAAAAACAAACCATGATCTTCAGTGATGAGGCGTACTACGATTACATCACGGACCCTGACTACCCTTCTATGGTGGAACTTGTCAAAGAAGGGAAAAATGTGGTGGTTTCAAAGACCTTTTCCAAGGTCTACGGCATGGCCGGCATTCGGATCGGCTATCTTGTGGCTAGACCAGATATCGCGATGCGATTGAAGTCAAGTATCATGGCTATGACTAACGTGCTGGCTATAGCTGCTGCGCAGGAAGCGCTCACTGATGATGAGTTTTACAAATTCAGCATCACCAAAAACATGGAAGGTAAAAACCAGATTTACAAAACCTTGGAGGCACTCGATCTGGAATACATAAAATCGCATACCAATTTCGTCTTCTTCAAATCGAATCGGCATATTACAGACTTATCCGCAGCGATGGCCGATGAAGGCGTGCTGATTGGCAGACCTTTTCCACCCTTGTTGGAGTGGGCTCGGATAAGTACCGGGACTACAGAGGAGGTAGCCCAATTTTGCTCCGCTTTGAAGCGTGTGTATGGGTAGCATGAAGCAGCTAAGACGGCTGTTGTAAAACGTAAATCTTGATCTTTTCGGAACGGCCTTTGACCTGTGTTTCTTCCACACTGAACTTAGACGTATCAATGTCCCCTGAGTCTAATGCGGCATGTACTTCCTTGGTGATGATCATCGAGGAGCTATAGGTTTTGTTAAGCTGTTCCACTCTCGCGGCGAGAATAACGGTGTTGCCGGTTACTGAGAATTGCTTTCTGGTTTCCGTTCCTACATTCCCTGTTACCACATCCCCTGCATGGATGCCAATTCCCAACGTTGTCTCAGGTAAATCCTGATCTTTCGAATTGAGTTCTTTGATTCCCTGAAGAATTTCTCTACCTGCCAGATAGGCATTTCGGACATCGTTTCCGTGCGAAACAGGTGCTCCGAAGGTGGCCATAAACCCATCTCCCATGAATTGATTGATGTTACCATGATGACGTTCGATGATTTCAATCATGAAGCCAAACACTTTGTTTTGATAGTCAATGAGCTCTTTTGGCTCCATCTTCTCCGCAATGGGTGTAAAGCCCCGAATGTCCAAAAACATCACCGCTACAAATTGCTTGGTTCGCTCGGACTTCTCATCAATGAGTGCATTGGCGATCTCAGGTGAAACCTGCTGCTGTAAAAGCTTCGAGATTTTCGTTTCAGCGGCCTCTAGCTCGTTTTTGATTTCGTCCAACTCATGATACGCCACTTCCAACTGACGATGTTTCTTTCTCCTCCCGAGGTATAAGAACAACATGACTACTAAAAAAACCAGAATCATGGAGGCAATCAGCAACAGGATATTCTTGGTCCGAACCTGGATTTCCTTTTCACGCTCAATCGCTGCAATGTTTAAATCTGCAATTTGACTTGCTTGGCGCAACTGACTGAGCTCCGCAATTGCCCGGGATTGTTCTGCCTGCTTCGTCACACTGTCACGCTCCCACCTTTGTCGCAATGCGATATATTCTTTGTAATAGGTTAGCGCTTGCTTGTAGTCCTCCGCATCTTCCAATTGGGCGGCCCGTTGCTCCAAGTCTGTGATTTCCTCTTGTCTGTCAGCAAGCACCGAAGGGGTAATCAATGGGAGTACGGTCGAATCAATGATCCTTATATCATCCGTTTCCAGTTTGCTGATCCGCTCCATCAGCTGGATTTGCCGAAGTGTGGCGATCTTAGTTTCCAACTCGGCAGCTTTATCAAATTCCCCGTTGGCTTTTAGGGTTTTGGCAGCCTTGAGATACTGCTCAATGGCAGCCAGCGTATCTCCTTTGTTTTCAAACACTTTCGCCGCTTTTATGGCGATGCCGGCATTGATATTGTTCGTGGAATTCCGGAGCGTTTTATTAAGGCTGATGTCACTGAGCGTGCGATTTAGAAAATTGTCCTTAATTACACCCGCTGCAATAAGCGAATCCACCTGTTGGATGGTCCGGTCAGCTATAGCGGAACCTTCTGCAAAATCGATGTCCTCCGCGAGTGCGTTGGCTTCCTCCATGACCCCTTTGGCGTCGAGGTAGTTTTTTCGAATATATTGCGACTGGCCGTACACAAGCAGGCCGTTGACAAGCAACTTCTGCTCCTTTAGCGTAAATTCATCATCAGACTCCAGAATGTTATTGACTATCACAAACGCTTGCTTGGCGTAGCGCCTGCTTTTCTTTTCATTTGAGCTGGCTAGGTCTTTTGAAAGCCGGGTCAGTATTTCCAACCGCTCAAATCCCGTACTGGTCTTAAGTTGATTTTCCAGACTTGTTTGCTGACCATATGCAGTAAACACCAAAAGAAGAACTACAATGCGGACCAATCTACTCATCTATCAAGGCTACTCTCCGTCCTCCACATTACGCTCCAAATCGATCTTCATGTCCATGGAATTCAACTTTTGGTTGAAGGCTTTGACATCCTCCTCCACCAACGTTTCGAGTGCTTCCTTGGCCACAATCAAGCGTTTTTCCAAAATCGTGTACACCTCACCTTGCTGATCTGTAGGAGCGAAGTCGATTCCACTGGCGCTCAGATCACTTGCCAGCGCGCTTAACCGTCCGTAGAGCTTCATGGGTGACCGAAATGCATCTTCTCGTGCACCTGTGAGATGAATATCGTAGAGTTTGGAAGCAATATCTGTTGCCACCTTATCCAATCGCTCCACCTCTTTCAGATCTCCCTTTTTCTTCAAAGTCGATCGAAGTTCATTTAGTTCGCTTCGTAGGACCTCCACTCTATTGATGGCCTGCACAGCTGTGTTAATGGCATCTCGCATTTCTAATGAAAGCGCTACCTGCTTCTTGATGCTCTCAATCGTGCCCCCTGTTGAGGGGTCTTTGAGTACTTCAAACTCCTTTGTTTGGGTTTCCCCATCAATTACGATTCTTGCAAGGTACTTTCCTGGGACTACCCGGGGACCAAATTGTCCGCGCCACAGATCCAAATCCCAGGTCACCAAGGGCCGCCAACCTTCTCCATTCAATTGCACCCAAGGACGTCCGGGTGGCAACGTACGTAGGCGCGGCGTAAACGTAGGTTCATATCGAATGTCCCACCAAATTCGGTTAAGGCCTGGCATTTTAGAGGGTTTCAAGGTCCGTATCACCTCCTCATCCATGCTCAATATCTCGATAGAAAGCTCTGTGAAGGAAGTGTCAGCGAGATAATAGTTGATCGGAACTCCATTCTGAGGATTTCTACCGGAATTGAAACTTGGCGCATCGGTCTTGATACTCTCTTTCTGACTGTAGCGATAGGTATTTCGGACGGCTAAAGCCTGATGCTGGTCCATCGTATTCACATCCAGCTCTCGAAGCGGTGAAACATCATCAAGAATATAATACCCTCTTCCATAGGTGCCAACCACCAAGTCGTCGAATCGCTCCTGAATTGTGAGCCAATATACCGGCGCCGGAGGAAGGTTGTTTTTCAGTCTCGTCCAATGAGCACCCTCGTCTAAACTGAAGTACATGCCATTGTCCACACCCAAATACAGCATCCCTTCTCTCTTTGGGTCTTCCATGACCACATGTGCAAAACTGTGTGCGGACTGGGGAACATCGCCTGAGATTTTTGACCAGGTCGCTCCGGCATCCGTGGTTTTGTACACATAGGTTCCAAAATCACCCATCTGGTGTAGATCTACCGTAATGTAGGCTTTATTGGCATCGTACGTTGAGGGATGAATGTTGGCAATGGTGCCCCATTCTGGAAGGTCTGGGATATTGGCGGTCAGGTTCATCCAGGTGGCTCCGCCATCCTTGGTAAGCTGAACTTGGCCGTCATTTGAACCGACCCAGATCATGTCTTTCTGAATAGGGGACTCCTCAATGGCAAAGAGTGTTGAGCCGTCAAACGTCATGAGATTGTCAATAGCGACACCTCCTGAGTTTTGTTGATGCGACTTCAAATTTAGCGTCAGGTCGGGTGAGATCACCTGCCAACTTTGCCCGCCATCGTCTGATTTGTGAACGAATTGGCTTCCAACGTATACTCGATGTTTGGTGTGCGCTGAAAAGCTTAGTGGGAAATTCCAGTGCCATCTGTATTTCATGTCTGCCGGCGCCCAACCGTACCCGGCCTCTGGCCATACACGGACTTCTCTGGCGTAGCCTGTTCTCAAATCGTAGCGCTCTAACCCTCCGTCGTAGCATCCTGACCACACAATGTTGTTATCGAACGGGTCCGGTTTGGCAAAACCACTTTCACAGCCTCCGACACCGTGCCACAACCCTACAGGGATATACCCTTGAAGGCTATTGCTAGGCCCCATGTAAGACCATCCATCCTGACGATTCCCAAAAACATTGTAAGGGATCTGATCATCAACGCTGACGTGGTACATCTGAGCAATGGGCAGTACCACACGTTTAAAGGAGGCACCTCTATTCAAACTCATGCTTGCGCAGCCATCATGCGCCACCATCATGCGGTCGGGCATGGTGGGATCAATCCACATGTCGTGGTTATCACCTCCTCCACGCGGAGGTCGCTTCATCAGGGTTCTGCCACCATCCTCCGATTTGCTAAACCGCACACTTAGAAAATAGATTTCTTCGGGATTGTCTGGTGCCACCTGTATTCGCGTATAATAAGGAGCCCGTTCGTTCATGGTATGATTCTGGCTCATGAGCTCCCAGGATTTACCCGCATCATTGGATCTCCACAGCTCCGGACTATTGATTTCGAACAGCGCATACACTACATCAGGTTGAGAATGACACAGCGCTACAGCAGCTTTTCCCACGGGTCTCTTCTCTCCTCCGGGAAGGCCATTTTCCGTCATGGGCTTCCAGGTATCTCCCCCATCGATTGATTTATAGATTCCACCACCAGGTCCGCCGCTTCGAAGACCCCACGTATTGATATGGACTGACCACATCGCCGCATACAACACATCCGGATTCTGGGGATCGATTGCAAGGTCTGCGGCACCTGTTCCCTCATCCACAAATAGTACTTGCTCCCAGGTAGCCCCACCATTTTTTGTCCGATACACTCCACGCTCTTTCTGCGGACCATACGTGTGTCCAAGTGCAGCAGCATAGACAATGTCAGGGTTTGTTGGATGGACGACCACTCTTCCGATTCGGCCGGACTTTTCGAGTCCTTTTTGCTCCCATGTTTTTCCGGCATCGGTAGATTTGTAAATGCCGTCTCCCATGGCATGAGCAGGTCGGATCACGAAGGTCTCGCCCGTACCCATCCAAACCTGGTTTTCATCGGAAGGCGCAATGGCCACAGACCCCACCGATGATACATCCAGTGAGTCGGTGATGGGTTCCCACCCAATTCCACCGTCTTCGGTTTTCCAAAGCCCGCCAGATGCAGCTCCTATGTAATTGACCATCGGATCCCCGGGAACACCTACAATTGCGATTGCCCGATTTCCTTCGGGACCAATAAATCGAAAGTCTAAATTTTTGTAGGCCTCGGGCTGTTGGGCAAAACCAATTAGCGAAACCAACAGGATCGGAACGTAAATAAATTTCATACGGATTTAGGTTGGCTTCCTAAGATAGGCGAATCACGCAACCGTTCCAAAACCTCTTTGTCTAACGGCACTTCAATGGCACAACATGTTCGGCACCTCCAATTCGAGTACCGACTTTGGTAGGTGAACTCCCTAGCTCATCAGCACAAAAAAAGGGGTCCGATCATCGGACCCCTCACTCCATTTAGATCACTAACAACAATTAGTCTTTTATGCCTTCAAGGTCTAATCACGTCAAATTCCAGGCTGTCTACGGCAAAAGCGCTGAAGATACCTAGTCCATTGACAATGTTTGAAGGAGGTTCATTTAGATCTCTTGAATCTTGGGTTTCGCTGTTAAACAACGCGATGTACTCTTCATTGACACTGTACACTTTGGCCACATGCCGTCCGTAAGATTCCAAAGCCACGGCGATAATATCAAAAGAGGTAGCCTCCGAAGGCTCTGAGACAAAGCGGAAAGATGAGAGTAACTCCAGACTCTCTACAGGAATACCATCCGGTAATATGGGATCAATATCCTCCCCTTGATATTCGATGACCACATAGTAGGACCTTCCTTCTTCTCCTTTCCAAGAGAAGGTTGATATCTCATTTTCAAATAGGTCTTGAATCTGTTCACGTAGTAGAAAACCAAACGTAAGCTCTGGTACTTCGAGCTCGATATCCGACAATTCAAGCCCGGTTGGTTTTTCGGGTACGATAGAAGATGATGAAGCAATCGTGCCGTCCAAAGCAATTTCTATTGAGACTGTTTGCCCAACTTGTACGACAAAACCATCTGATTGATCTTCGTACTTTTTTGTTCCTTCGTTGTACACTAGCTGTACCTGACCCTCGTCCCCAAAAAGGGTTACGATGGCATCTTCAATCGGGATATCCATGATCTCATCTTCCAACGAAAGTGTCTTCTTGACCTTAATATTGTCTACTGCAAGCCCCGCAGTCACGAAGCCTTCGACTACAAACTGTTCGGTATTAGGACGCTCCAAATCGCTGCACCCAAGTAGACTTACCATCAATGCGATACAAACAGTTTTATTCATAACTAAAAATCCACAGAGAACAAGAGATTAGGCGTAAAACCGAGGTAGTTTATTTCGTTGATTAAAGGAGGTGACTGACCAAAATCGTATTCTGTATACCAGATATTTCTGCGACCCAGAACATTAAAAAGCGACAACCCGATTTTGGCATCTGCATTGCCAATATCAAATTTCATGTTTGCAGATAAATCAAGTCGGATGTAGGCAGGATTGAACGAAGCATTCCGAGCTCCAAGTCCAATGTATTCCAACGTCCTTCCATCCAAAAGTTCTACCTGATACCGATTGGATGGCTCCGAAAAAGGGTTACCAGAACCATAAATGAAATTAGAGGACAGAATCCATTCTTCAACCTCCAGTGAATGCACCATCTTGAATTCATGCCGCTGGTAATGCAATGGTCTGTAAGCAAATCCATCGTTCAAATCCGGGAAGGTATTCTGAATATCACTCAGGGTGTAGGAAATCCAGCCCGTATATTGCCCCTGCGTTTTCTGAAGCAATACCTCCACCCCCTTAGCCACTCCATCGCCAGTACGGAACAATTCTTCCGCAGTATCCTCAACGCCCCGTCTGAACTGTAGCGAAAACTCAGTAATGCCGTTCAAGTCTTTGTAGTAAGACTCCACATCGATCAGCCATGTCCCCACTTTGTATGATGCACCACCTACATAGTGAACAGCACTTCCGATCGGAATCAACTCTTCATCGGACAGCAACCAAAACTCGCGAGATCCTTCCGAAATGTTTTGATTTACAATCTGATTAGCAAATTGATAATGTCGACCAAAAGCTCCTTTTAACTTGATCCGCTCTGTAAGATCGTAGCTCAAGCTTAGGCGTGGTTCAAAAAGCAGTTGATCACGGTACTTGTACTTCGTAAATCGTACGCCGGTATTCACCATGAGCTTACCAAACTTACTCTCTTGCGAAGCATAAACCGATCCAAATGCTGCTTTTTGAGCTCGATTAAGGATCACCACCGTATCATCTCGAATGTTGTCGTAATCGACCTCATTTTGGGTGAATGAAAAACCAAACTCTGCTTTAGCGTTTAGACTAATCTGCCACTCAAGGTCAGCTCTTACACTAAGATCAATGACACTGTTGTCTTCAATGGTTTGTCTGGTACGATCGATCAGGGTCGAATCCTCCACTTCCTGTGTGACCAACAACAGCTCATCCCGCTGGTAGTTGCTGAAGTATTCTGATCCGGCGAACAGCAGGTTGGTATAGATCTGAGGACCCCACTGTCTGGACCACTTTGTACTCACGCCTCGATTCCCCCAGTCCGTCAATTCTTCTAGGTTGTAGTCGATGAAGATCTCTTCCGTCAGGTTATCAAAAATGTTCTGTGACTCATCGAGGTAATCCCTCCCGCTGTACGTACTTAAACTGATGAGATCTTTGTCTGAGGGTCTATACGAGAGTTTCGTGTTCCAATCATAGAAATAAAAATCGGGTTCCGTGCTAATGTTTGTTGCATTCTCCAAGGGCGTATTACTCAGTGATTCCTCACTGGTTAAGTTTCCAATGAGTTCATTAAACAGTCCTCCACGTATAATCTCTGAGTACGACCTTCTTCCTGCAATTAAAATGGAAAGATTGTCCGTTAGCGGCATCTCAAAATGTCCACCTACGCTAAGCAAGCTTACATTCACGCTTCCTTGCGTCTTTTCGAAGCTTCCCGTCTTGCCTGTTAACTCGACGACCCCGGACATACGACTTCCATAGCGTGCCGGAAATGCACCCCGAAACAATCTAACATCTTTGATCGCATTGGTATTAAAGGCGCTGAAGAAACCAAAGAAGTGGTCCACTTTGTAGACCGTGATCCCATCGAGTAACGTCAGGTTCTGGTCTGGTGTCCCACCTCGTATGAATAGTCCCGATGAACTTTCACTGGTGCTGCTCACACCAGGCAACATCTGAAGGGAGCGAAAGATATCCGGCTCACCTACACTCGGAAGGATGGAAATCTGTTTGGTAGAGAGTGTGGTCGTACTGGTTCCGGATGAAGCATCAAAAACCTTGTAGCCATTGGCGACCACTACTACCTCTTGAAGCTCGTCGTTTAGGGGTTCTAATTCTACAAGTAATTGACGTTGATCTAAGACCTGAACCTCCACCGTAATGTACCCTACATAACTGACTTCTAAGACCAGCTCTTCCGTTGCCACATCAACCAGACTGAAAAATCCATCTACATTCGCCACCACGCCGGTGGTAGTTCCTTTGATTACTACCGTAGCGAAAGACAGCGCCTCACCGGAACCCTTTTCTATCACCTTGCCGGAGATCGTTTTTTGACCTAAACCCTGGCTATTCAAACCAACAAGCAACCAAAAAAGCAAAGAGCATCGGAAAAGCATGTTTTTTCTCACCATTTCTGCAAGTAATTCGACAGCAAGATGGTATGCCCAAGGGCCTAATGGAAGATAAACAAAGCTGAAGTGAACAGATTACCACCTCAAGCAAACGCAAACCGAGCTAAAGTGACCTAGGAGTCTGCCCACCTTTTGAATTCAGATGCTTTGGATTTACTGATGATTACTGAAGTAGGTGAGCCAGGCTTCATCTTCAAAATCAGACGTCCATTGAAATAGGTCTCGATCTCTTCGATGGCTGAACGACTCACCAGGTATTGACGATTCGCTCGAAAGAACTTCTCAGGATCCAGCTGGTTTTCAAGGTCATCCAGATAAAAATCAAGTAGATACTCTCTACCGTCTTTTTCCTTCAAAAAGACACCTCGCTCCTTCACAAAAAGGAACGCTACATCGTCCACATCTACCATCATCATCTTCTGTCGATACGAAACCAAAAAGCTGGACCGATGCTTTACGGGCTGAAAGTGTGTTGCCAATGCGCTTAGCTTAGCGAAATCATCCGTTGGGAGTTTTCTTTGGTCTAGAAACCGATGTAGCGCATCTTCTAATTCCGCAGGTGCAATGGGTTTTAGTAAGTAGTCCAGACTATTGACTTTAAATGCTTGGAGTGCATGCTCGTCGTATGCTGTAGTGAAAATTACGGGTGTACGTACATCGACCTTTCTAAAAATCTCAAAACTGAGCCCATCAGCGAGATGAATGTCGAGAAAAATAAGCTCTACGGTCTCATTTGCCTGCAACCAAGCCACCGACTCTTTGACACTTTCCAACTCTACCAACACCTCGAACTCAAAATCCTTCATGCGTTGCAACTCTCTTTTCAAGCGACTTACGGCTGCAAGCTCGTCTTCTATGACTGCGATTCTGATCTTTGACCTCATCTTACGCTGTTTTTAGTGGTAGTCGTACCACAAAGTAACCTCCTTCCTTCGACCAATCCATGACCTTGTGGAGTAATCTGAATCGCTCCTGTAAGTTCTTAAGGCCAACTTGCTCGCTCTTCACTGGAAAACCTTTTGGCTTTATTTTATTGCTAACAAGTATATGCTCCTTTTCACCACGAATGACAATTTCCAACGGAGATTCTCGCGTTGCTTCATTGTGCTTCACTGCATTTTCAACCAACAACTGCAAACTGAGTGGAGGAATAGAGGCGTGTTCCAGACCTTCCGGGATGTCAATTGTTAAACTAATCGCCTCGTTGAACCGTGCAGTGAGTAAGTTCCAATAGTTATCCAAAAAATCAAGTTCATCTTTCAATGTCACAAAATCATATTTGGTACTTTGAAGTACAACTCTATACAAGTTGGAAAAATTGCGAATGTATTGAACCGCATTTTCATTGTGATTCTCCACCATGTCCAGCAAGGTGTTCAAGCTATTGAAGAGAAAATGAGGATTTACCTGCTGCTTCAACGTTTCTACTTGAAACTTCAGATTCTCAGACTGCAGCAATAGGTTTTGGTAGGTAAGCTCCGCCTTTTCTCGCTGGGCCTCAAAAACGCGAAGAATGATGTTGAAAATCAGCACCAAAAAACCTAGCCGGATACCTACAATGTAGGGAGTTGACTTCGGTTCAATTGTGTTGGGTATTCCTCTTGTTCCGAGGAAAACCAGGGAAAAAATGATAAACCCATTCGCTAGTATCAGCAAGCTATTCTTTTTACGTGTCGAGAATGAAGCCGTTTTGCGCAGCAAAAATTTATTGAAAAACCAAAAGCCCAATAACACAGCAGATACCTGCAAATAGTAAAGGACGCGCTCGTGATACGCTACTTCATCTCCGAATACATCGTTGTAAAAAATGCCAAGGGCTGGGACACAGAACGCAATGACAAAAGGGAGGTATTTCTCAGACCGTGACATGGTGCCAATATGATAAATATCCTGGTAGAAAGCACATGATACCTTTCTGAAATAACAAAATTAGCAGTCGAAGCTGCCGTAATGACCTTTACTTTACTGGAATTAGGATCAAAGTCTACTTTTGGCAGGCGTGTAACAGCCGTCTAAATTCCATCACATTGCGTCAAACTCCCTTAACCCACACTTCAAAAAGCGCTCGTATTCCTCGATATTAGGCGTATAACCAACAGGCTGATTTAGCATCTGCTGTCCATCTGGGGATAAAGCGATATAGTACGGCTGTGCATTTGTTTGGAAATACTGGGTCTGGAAATGTGCCCATTTATGCCCAACGTTTCGAAGCTGTCGAGTGCCTCCTTGCACACGCTGTACCGCCACCTGCTCCGACTTGGGAAGCTCCTTTTTGTCATCTACGTAGAGTGATACCAATACATACTCCTCATTGATGAGGTCAAATATTCTTGAATCCGACCAGACGTGTTCCTCCATCTTCCGGCAGTTTACACAAGCATATCCCGTGAAATCGAGCAGAATGGGTTTGTTCTGAACCTGAGCATACCTAATCCCTTCCTGAAGCTCTTTGAAGCAGGTGAGTCCATTGGGACAATCATTCGGATAGATCCAACTGTATCCGGCCGGCGGTGCTATCCCGCTCAACAGCTTAAGCGAATTGAAACTTTCGGTTTCGGTATTGTAACGAAGGCCAAACCCTAGATACACCGTTACAATGATCATTAACATTCCAAAAGCCTTCCGAGCTCCTGAAATCACTTGGTCTTTTGCATCATGGGGGAATCTGAGGAATCCAAAAACATAAAGCACCAACCCGAGACCGGTTAGGATCCAAAGCCCCATGAATAACTCGTACTTTAGCAAATCCCAATGCATTACTAAATCTGCATTGGAGAGAAATTTAAGTGCAAGTGCAACCTCGATAAAACCCAGCACCACTTTCACGGTATTGAGCCATCCGCCGGACTTTGGTAATTTGGCCATCCACCCTGGAAACATCGCAAAAAGTGCAAAAGGTAGCGCTAAGGCCAAGCCAAATCCACTCATCCCTGCGGTGAGTTGCCACGCTCCCCCATCGGAAGACAAAGCGCCTGCCAGCAAGGTACCCAATATCGGACCCGTACAAGAAAATGAAACCAATGAGAGCGTCAATGCCATAAAAAATATGCCAACAAGCCCACCGATACTCTCGGCAGAGCTGACGCGGTTGGTCAAGGAGCTTGGAATGTTGATCTCGTAAAACCCAAAAAACGAAAAAGCAAAGAACAAAAAGATCAGAAAGAACAGGATATTGAGCCAAACATTGGTAGAGATCTCGTTCAAGATGTCCGGATTAAGGCTATCCAACAAATGGAATGGTACACTTAGTAGCACATAGACCAGTAGGATGAAAAGCCCATAAAGCACAGCGTTGCTAAATCCTTTTTTCTTGTTTTCTGCGCTCTTGGTAAAGAAACTAACCGTTATGGGGATAAGTGGGAAGACGCATGGGGTCAGCAACGCCAGAAAACCGCCCAGCATTCCGAGCAGGAAAATACCTCCAAACGTTTTGCCCTGGTTCCCGGAAATCGATTCGTACTCGCAACTGGAAGTAGGCTCAGCTATTGAGGACAGTCCATAGAGCTCCTCGTCTGACTTAAAATTTTCCTCAAGCAACTTCTGTCCCTCCAATTCCCCTATCGTCACGTCTCCATCGTCACTTTTCGAAAGTGAAATAGAAAACTCCACTTCGGTAGGGGCCAAACATTTGGTGTCATCACACGTCATAAACATTAGATAGCCTGTTACTGGCTGAGAGGCATCACTAACCTTAATCTCCTGCTTGATACGCATGTACTCGAAGAACTTGGTTAGGTTCATGTCAAAGACGGGATCATACCCTTCTTTCTTAGACGATGGATCTTCTTCCGTCTTTCCGACCAGTTCATAGTGTGCTCCCTCGTCAAAGGAAACAAAGGTGGCAATGGGACCATCATCTCTTTCCAAGTACTGCGAATAGACCGCCCACTTTTCTTCAATGGTTGCGTCTAAGTGAAGCATATACGCATCGTCACTGAAGCGTTCCGCGGAAAACTCCCACTTAACAGGTTCAAATATTTGGGCGCTGATTGACCCGCTAAAAAGCAGCAATCCGAAAAATAAAGAAAGTATAGACGTGTTACGAGGTCTCAATCGGTTCATTCATTCGCTTTTTCAAGAGTACAAAGTAACGCCAATGAATTAAAAATGATTCTACTACGCTAACGAAAGTAAACTACTAACCTCTGATCAAGTTGAGCATCTTGGTAGTTGCTTTGATGGCTGCAATGGCCTGATCGGAGTCCAATCCTCTGGTTTTGAACTTCTTCCCATTTTCCCAGGTGATCGTGGTTATCACCAGTGCATCCGTTTCCCCCCCCGGAGGAATTTGAACTTCATAGTCGATAAGACGTGGAAGGCTTTCTCCGAGTTCCTGGTAAATGGCGTGCAATGAATTCATGAATGCGTCGTATTGACCGTCGCCCGAGGCCGTTTTCTCAAACAGCTTGCCGTCAATTTCAATGCACAACGTAGCCACCGATCTCAGGCCTTGTGCTACAGACAAAGAATAATTTTGTACGATGACCCGCTGTTGGATCTTTTCGCTCTTTAGGACATCGTTGATAATAAAGGGGAGATCTTCTTTGGTGATGGATTCCTTTTTGTCTCCCAGCTCTATGATTTTCTGTGTAATCAGCTTGGTCTCCTCTTTACTTAACTCGATGCCCAGTTCTTCAAGGTTCTTGCTGATATTGGCCTTTCCGGACATCTTACCAAGCGCGTAGGAGTAGGTCCTCCCGAAACGTTCCGGGTTTAAACTATTGTGATATAAGTTGTCCTTGTTATCTCCATCGGCATGAATACCGCTGGTTTGCGTAAACACAAATTCACCGATTAACGGCTTATTGGCGGGGATGCGCACTCCTGAGAACGATTCCACCAATTTGCAAACTTTATAAAGCTTGGTCACATCCACATTCAATTCACCCTCCAGGTGATCTTCCACAATCCCAATGACACTTGAAAGTGAGACATTTCCTGCCCGTTCGCCCAACCCGTTCAGTGTTGTATGCACTCCTCTTATTCCGGCTTCAATTGCTGCAAACACGTTTGCCGTAGAAAGGTCATAGTCGTTGTGGGCGTGAAAATCAAACTGGACATCCGGGAATTTTCCGGTCATCTCACCACAAAACGTAGCTGTTTCATTGTGATTCATCACACCAAGTGTATCAGGTAGCATCACGCGTTTTACGGGAAGCTTTGTCAATCCCTCGACCATCTTTTCTACATATTCCGGTGATGTGCGCATGCCGTTAGACCAGTCCTCCAGGTAAACGTTTACCTCCAATCCCTGCTCAGCAGCGTAAGAAATGGTTTGTTCAATTTCTGCCAGATGCTCTTCCAGACTCTTTTTTAGCTGCATTTCACAGTGCTTCCGCGAGCCTTTACACAATAGATTGATGACTTGACCACCAGAATCCTTGATCCAATCAACGGAAATCGTATGGTCTACAAATCCAAGAATCTCGACGCGATTTGAATATCCGTGCTCTGCAGCCCAATCCAGAATTTTCTTTGCTCCTTTGAACTCTCCTTCCGAAACACGGGCTGAGGCCACCTCGATACGGTCTATCTTGAGCTCCTCCAGCAACAGCTGGGCAATGGTCAGTTTCTCGCTATCGGTGAAGGATACTCCTGAAGTTTGCTCTCCATCTCTCAGGGTCGTATCAAGGATTTCGATTTTCAAAGCACTACCTTATTAGAATGGTCGCGTCGTTGCGAATTCTTTTATGTCTGATTTCATACTTTGTAGGTAATCGATGTCGTCGAAACCATTGAGCATATTGCCCTTTTTGTATGAATTGATCTCAAAGCTTTCTTGTGCTCCAGTACCAGCAATTGTAATCGTCTGCTCTGGAAGGTCCACTTCAAATTCCGCATTTGGATCCGATTCGATCGCGCGGAAAATCTGATCCAAAAACGCCGGACTCACTTGCACTGGCAACACGCCAATGTTCAGGCAATTGTTCCGGAATATATCTGCAAAAAAGCTGGACACCACACATCTAAAACCGTAGTCATAGACTGACCAGGCTGCGTGCTCTCTGGAGGAGCCAGATCCAAAGTTTTTTCCTCCTACCAGAATTTTTCCAGCATATATGGGATTGTTGAGTACAAAGTCCTCCTTTGGGCTCCCGTCGCTGTTGTATCTCCAGTCTCGAAATAAGTTATCTCCAAAACCTTCCCGCTTGGTAGCCTTCAAGAATCGGGCAGGAATGATTTGATCCGTGTCCACGTTTTCAATGGGTAGTGGCACAGCAGTACTTTTTAAAGTTTCAAATTTATCGTAGGCCATATCGTTTATCGCGAGGCGCTTTTCGCCTCTGGCTATTTTATAGTTTCTTAATCAAATTAGTTAAACTCATCTAGGAAGCTTAGGCTATCTGCCAGTTGCGATTAGCGATCTTGGATCCGTTACTTTTCCTGTTACTGCACTAGCAGCAGCTACGAGTGGGCTAGCCAAGAGTGTTCTTGCTCCAGGGCCCTGTCGACCTTCAAAGTTCCGATTTGACGTGCTCACAGCAAGCTTTCCAGCAGGTACTTTGTCATCGTTCATCGCGAGACATGCAGAACATCCGGGTTCTCTCAATTCAAAACCTGCCTCATTCAAGGTCTCAAGTAGTCCTTCGTCCTTGATCGCCTGCTCCACTTTGTGCGAACCTGGCACCAGCCAAGCTGTGACATGGTCTGCCTTTTTACGTCCCTTCACCACCTCGGTAAATGCCCTGAAATCTTCAATCCGGCCATTGGTGCAGCTTCCAATAAAGACATAATCGATCTGTTTGCCAATCATGCTATCTCCCTCACAAAATCCCATGTAAGAAAGTGATTTTTGATAGGTTGCCGGGTTGCCTTCTTGATCGGATGCTTGCGGTATCGAACCGCTGATTCCCATCCCCATACCTGGATTGGTTCCGTACGTAATCATGGGTTCAATGGAAGAACCATCGTATGTTACTTCTTTATCAAAAACGGCATCGTCATCGGACTTCAAAGTCTCCCAATACATCATGGCTTTATCCCAATCCGACCCTTTTGGAGCGAACTCTCGTCCTTTGACGTAGCTGATAGTTGTTTCATCTGGGGCAATCATTCCGCCTCTGGCACCCATCTCAATGCTCAGGTTGCAGACGGTCATGCGCCCCTCCATGGACATTTTCTCAAATACTTCCCCGGCATACTCCACGAAATAACCTGTTGCACCGGAAGTGGTCAACTGGGAAATGATAAACAAGGCCACGTCTTTTGCCGTCACGCCAGGTTGCAATTCACCTGTGATATTGATCCGCATCGCCTTTGGCTTGGGCTGCATAATACACTGATTTGCCAGAACCATTTCGACTTCAGAAGTACCTATCCCAAACGCAATCGCGCCGAAAGCTCCATGTGTGGAGGTATGTGAGTCACCACACACGATCGTGGCTCCTGGCAGGGTAATTCCATACTCCGGACCTACCACGTGCACAATACCGTTTTTCTCATGCCCCAATCCCCAGTGAGAAATGCCATGCTCCTTAGCATTCTCCTCCAAGGCCTGCAATTGTCCGGCAGACAAAGGGTCTTTAACCGGCAGATGCTGATTAATGGTAGGCGTATTGTGGTCTGCGGTTGCAAAGGTTTTCTCCGGATGAAGCACGCTAATCCCTCGGTTCTTCAACCCCAAAAAAGCAACTGGGCTTGTCACTTCATGCACCATATGCCGATCAATGAACAGCACATCGGGACCATCCTCAATAGTTCGCACGACATGCGAATCCCAGACTTTATCAAACAGTGTTTTTCCCATCATATCTTTTCGTTATTTTCAAAAACGCCACCGAATATTTTGAATCGGACCGCAAAGCTAGTTCAGGCTCTTGAAACTAGCTCCACCTTTTTATTGCAAGAATTATAAATAAATGGCTGCATTTTTTAAAAGTTTTAACTTTAAAGTTACCAATGAGCGAATCTCCTACCAATCTTAAACTGCTCCATGCACTCTACCACTCGAGTGATCTAATTGCTATTTCAAATTTCAATAGCTATTTCACGGAGCTGAACCAAAAGTGGGAAGAGGTCACAGGTTATACCATTGAGGAACTCAAATCAAGACCCTTGTTTGAGTTTATTCACCCTGATGATCGTAACATGTCGCAAGAAGAGGCGCAAGCACTCTACGACGGCAAGCCAGAAACCATCAAATTTGAAAACCGATATATCAAAAAGAACGGAGAAATTATCTGGCTTGAGTGGAATTCCGTAATGGATTATGAGCTGAAATTGAGTTTTTCCATTGCCAGGGAAATCACCAACTACAAAATCGCAAGCATTTTTGGTGATGAAGCTAAGCAGCTCATGACTGATTTAGTGGCCTACGCCATGAATCCAATCCAACGAGATGATTACATCGACTATGTGCTGCACAAGCTTCTCCTTCTCTATCAAGCCGATTGCATCAGTTTTTGGGATTTCAACGAACAGGAGCAGTCTATTCACTGCAAACATTCAAAAGAAAGGGACACCAGTAAATCAAGGGTAGGTCTTAGCCTACAACATGACGCTGCACCATCCTATTTCGAAGCAATTCTGAACAATAAATTGGTGATTGCACCTGACACCTTAAACAATGCAAATACCATTGAGCTAAAGAGCTACTTTGAGACGTATCAGGTGAAGTCGTTGCTGGATGGCGTTGTAAATGAGGGGTTAAGTAAATGCGTGCTATGTATCGAAACTACGGATCAACGAGACTGGTCTAATCAAGAAACCAATACGCTCTTAGCCATTACCAACATTGTTTCAAATTACTTGAGTCATCAGCAAATCATTTCTGCAAATAATGAACTCAGGCAAGCACTGGAAGAAAAAAACATTCTATTCAAAGAGCTGCATCATCGGATAAAGAACAATTTGAACATGGTGTCCAACCTGCTCTCTCTTAAATCCATGATTGCCAAAAGTCCAGAACTGGAAGAATTTGTGAAGGAAACAAAAAATCGGATTTATTCGATCTCGAAAACACATGATCAGCTTCTTAAGCTCCAGGAACTTGATCAGCTTAATGTCAAAGAGTACCTGATTGACCTTGTGAACAATGTCGTTCAATCGTACACCTCTGAACCTGACATCTATCCGGTCAAATACGCTGTAGAAAACCATAAAGTAAAAGTAGATCTCATTCTTACCATTGGACTGCTAACCAATGAGATTGTTTCCAACTCGATCAAGTATGCCTATGATCCCCAAATAGGAGGAGAGATAATGGTCCGATTTGCACTTCAGGAAAACGCCTATGTCCTGGAACTGGGTGATCAGGGAAAAGGCATGCAAACTGAACAACGTGACTCTCTGGGGTTGACACTCATTGATCTACTTGTCAAACAGTTAAAAGGATCGCTCCTCAAAAGCACCATAGACGGTTTAACCTACAAAATTAACATCCCCCTTGATGAATAGTCCTCGTCAAATCAGCCTTTTGATTGTGGAAGACGATCTCGTGTCTTCTTACGCCATGTCGATGATATTGAAGGACCATGGATTGAACACATTGGATAATCTCATCTCAGCGGACAATATCCTGGCGGATTTTGAAAAACATACTCCCGATATTGTATTAATGGACATCCGACTTAATGGCAAGATCGACGGCATAGAGGCTTCACAGATCCTGCGAACAAAATACACTGTACCCATCATTTTCATCAGTGCTTTTAATGACGAAGAAACCAAGCATAAAATTGACCAGATTGGCCGTAGTCAACTGATCAACAAACCTTACGAAATCACGCAAATTGTAAAAGCAATTCGCAATTTCATCTCCTGATCAAGCTCCATGATCGTTTAGGATTGCGTTAACTTCGTGCCTAAACACATAAAGCAAAACTCAATGACCACAAAAGAGGAAATCGTCGAAGATTGGTTACCCAGGTATACGGGAACACAACTCAAAGAATTTGGTAAATACATCCTGTTGACCAACTTTCAGAACTACGTGGACCTGTTCAGCGAACGGTTTGGCGTGGAAGTAAAAGGTGTGAACCGCGCCATGCAAACGGCGACCTCCGGTGAAATCACCATCATCAACTTTGGCATGGGAAGTGCCATGGCGGCAACAGCAATGGATCTGCTGTCTGCCATACATCCAAAGGCTGTCCTCTTTCTGGGAAAATGTGGTGGACTAAAAGATGATAACAAAGTGGGTGATCTTATTCTACCCATCGCCGCCATTCGAGGCGAAGGTGCGTCGGACGATTACCTTCCCCCAGAAGTTCCGGCACTTCCATCTTTCCGACTTCAACGAGCCGTATCTCACATCATCAAAGCAAAGGAACTGGATTATTGGACAGGCACGGTGTACACCACCAATCGAAGAGTATGGGAACATGATGCGGAGTTCAAAGACTATCTAAGGTCTATCCGCGCTTCGGCCATCGATATGGAGACCGCCACCTTGTTTATTGTCGGATTTGCCAATGGAATTCCACATGGAGCGCTGTTATTGGTCTCAGATAACCCCATGCAACCAGAAGGAGTCAAAACCGAAAAAGGAGATAAAAAAGTGACTGCACAGTTCGTCAAGAAGCATCTCGAGATTGGTATTGATTCGCTGCAAGAGCTCATAGATTCCGGAGAATCCGTGAAACACCTGCGTTTTGAATAATTTTTTTTCTGATGGATTAAACCTTGCTGAATTTCTATGGTCTAAGGAGAAATTCAAAATACATCTTATGAAAAAATTCACATTAATTATTGGAATCCTGGTAGCTGCTAATGTCCTCAATGCACAAGGAAGAAAAGAAAAAGCACGGGAAAAAGTCGAAATCAAAATTGCTGAGCATAAGGAACGCCTCAATCTCACCGAAGATCAAGTAGGAGACCTAAAAAAGTTGAGAGAAGAAATGAAGCCTCAACTAGAAGAAATCAGAAAAGACGAGTCTCTTTCAAGATCAGATAAAATGAGAGCACACGCAGATTTACTAGACGAAAGAGATGCGGAACTAGAGAAGATTCTCGACGAGGATCAATTGGCAGAGCTGGATGAGATACGGAAAGAAGTACAGAAACAACGCGAAGAACGAATGGAAAAACGACGTGAGCGTAGGGCTGGTGACGACAGATAAGTAATTAGATTACATTAAGAACCGGAGGTCATTCAAATGAATGGCCTTTTTTTGTTACTCCGCCGATAATGGATAAGCAGAATAAAGTTGTCCTACATAGAGAGTAGATGTTTGGCATGCAGAAGTTGAAGGAACATCCATTCAAAATTCACTACGATATCTATTTTTAAGATTCGGAGCATCCTAAGCACCCTCTAAATGAGTTTATTCACAACAAATGAAATCAATCCTATGAGAAATTCTATCTACCTGAGCTTAGCCATACTTTTCATATCAATAGCTTGCCAAGAAGGGTCCCCTGTTTCTCAACCTGAGATCAAAGATGAGTCCGGTCTGATTAAAGTTACCATCATGTATCCAAATGAGGAGAACGGAACATTTGACATGGATTACTATAAAAACAGCCACATGCCAATGCTGGCGGAACTATTTGGTGATGCGATGATCCAGTACAAGATTGATAATGGCCTCGCGGCTAGAGACCCAGAAGAACCTGTGCCATTCTTGGCCATAGGATACCTTTATTTTGAAAAGCTCAGGGACTACCAAAACGCCTTCGGGCCTAATGCGGAGCAGATACTGGGAGACATCCCAAACTCCACCAACATTCGGCCTATCGTGCAGATCAGCGAGGTAATCAAATGAACCCATTTTTTATGTGCATAGGTTGTCAAACCAATGGTTTCTGATCCTGACCTACGGGAATTTGCAAGGTCAAATCAAATTCTTGGTTGATTTTAGAGATGAATTCTGCAGATAAAACAGGAGATTCCTTTTCTAAATTCTGATGTACAAAAAAGTACAAGTTCTTCATCCCTTGGTTTTTCCAGATCTTTAGCCGTTCGATCCAAGCGTCCAAGCGTGAAAAGTCACTTTCATGATTGGCTCCAACATACCGTATAAAGACATCCGGTGTGGTCAACCTCATATGTAGCAGATCCCTCCGCCCTGCGGTGTCAGTCACGATATTGGAAATATTGTGCCTTTCAAACAATGCATAGACCTCGTTGGCAACAGAAGCGTCATTGAACCATTCGGTATTCCGCAGTTCAATGGCTAACGGAATGTCTTCAGGCCAAACCTCGACTGCAGTAACCAGCCGTTCCATGTTCACGGGCTTGAAATTGTCATGTAGCTGCAAAAAGCACATGCCTAACTTGCTTCCAAAAGCTCTGATGTTCGTTACGTACCGTTCAATGGATTCTTCTACATTGTTCAGTCGTTTAATATGACTAATCATTTGATGGACCTTAGGAAAGAATTTGAAATTTTCAGGTGTCTTATCCACCCACTTTTCAATTTGTTCTGTTCGAAAATGATTGTAGAAAGTAGCGTTCAGTTCAATGGAATTGAATTGTGTGGAATAATATTCCAGCTCATCCTTTGTTCCACGGGGATAAAATTTCTTTAGATCCTGTCGATTCCATTTGGCACACCCAACGAAGACCTCTCTCAACTGACCTCCTTTTTTTAAGACTTTTTCGGTGTCGTGGTGATCATCAGGCAGTGCAAAGTCAATCGCTTCCGGGTTATCTACGCTTCCAAATTTCATGGTCTATTCGTTTTTGCTTTTTAAACCTAACGCTTTTCCTAAAATTCTATCAAGCAATCTTGCTGGTAAGATGCTTGGCAAGGTCCAGTTCTTGAACTTCTGAGCAATGATCACCACGCGAGCTCGTGATTTTTTCTTTTCAAATTCTTTAAAAATAACCTCTGCCGTGTACGCTGATGTCAGACCATTTTTAATCGAAGGAGTGACAAATTTCTTTTGAGACCTTTCGATGATTGGCTGGTAGACGGAATCCTGAAACTTGCGCATGGGCTCCATGGATTTATTCCAAATCGGTGTTTTGATGGGTCCGGGTTCAATTAGAACCACATCAATTCCAAAAAGTAAGAGTTCCCTTCTAAGGGAGTCTGAGATGCCCTCCACTGCATGCTTCGATCCAACATAGGGCGCGACAAAAGGCATCCCCATCTTCCCTGAGATGGATGATATCTGAATGATCTTTCCCGGAGCTGTGGCATGATTCTCCCTTGCTCCAAGCAACGGCAAGAAAGCTTGCGTCACCTTCACGAGGCCCAGGACATTTACTTCAAATTGGTACCTAAAGTCCTCAATATCAAGATCAATGAAAGGCCCACCCACAGCTAGGCCGGCATTGTTTATCAGCCCACCTAAACCGGCATCTCCCAAGTCCTTCTCCAAGTGTCGAGCTGCTTCATCTATGCCTCTGTGGTCCGTTACATCAAAAAGTAGCGGATGGAAGTTTTCTCCAAGTTCATCACTCAATCGATCCAGATCCTCTTGCTTGCGCACACTCCCAAAAACCAAATAGTTGTTTTTGAGAAATACTTTGGCCAGATCGTACCCTATTCCTGTGGAAACTCCGGTGATCAGTATATTTTTAGACTTACTTTTCATTCAAATGCATCTGTTGTGAGTAACATCAATGAAGCCATCCGGGTACGGCGCTCCGTTTATCCAGCCCAATATATAGACAAACCAATCCCCAAAGAAATCATCCAGACTTTGCTGGAAAATGCCAATCATGCTCCTACTCATCGGAGAACCGAACCCTGGAGATTTAAAGTGTTCATGGGCGATGCAAAAGATGCGTTGGGTTCCTTTTTGTCCAACAAGTTCAAAGAAACCATCGATGCAACAAATGAGATAAAGATCAAGAAAATCAAAAGCAATTGCCAGAGCGCGGGTGCTGTAATCGCCATCATCATGCACCGAGATGAAAAAGAAAGTGTTCCGGAATGGGAAGAACTGGCTTCTGTTTCCATGGCCGTTCAAAATATGTGGGTAGCCCTCGACCAATACGAACTGGGAGGGTACTGGAGCAGTCCTCCCTTACGGAATTATTTGAACGAACATGTATCGATGCAAGACAACGAATCGTGCCTGGGCTTCTTTTACCTTGGATACTGCAAACCTATTGACCAAATCATTAAGAAAGGAGCTATTGAGGACAAAGTTGAATGGGTGGAATAATGCTTGAAAAGGAGTCCATCTCACTATTGACGGCAGCCCTGGAAAAATTACAGTCTGGATTCGATTTACCTGAACTGAAGGAAAACATCGACCAGTCTAAAATGGCGGAAGTCTTGGAAGACGTTGCACATCGCATGCAAGACAACTATCCGTACTTTCATCCCCTTTTTGCCGGTCAAATGTTAAAGCCGCCACACCCCATTGCCAAAGCTGCCTACATGCTGGCCATGTGGATCAACCCAAACAACCACGCACTTGATGGCGGGAAAGCAAGCTCGGCCATGGAAAAAGAAGCTGTAGCTGACCTTGCCAAGATGTTTGGATGGACTTCACACCTAGGCCATTTAGCAGGGGGGGGTACAATGGCAAACCTCGAAGCACTTTGGGTAGCCGGACAAATTCACCCGGACAAAATGATTGTCGCCTCCGATCAGGCACATTATACCCACGCCAGAATCACGGAGGCTTTGAAATTGAAATTTGAGGCCATCGAAACTACTCCACAAGGCACCATCAGGTTGGATGCGTTGGAAGAAAAACTTCAATCCGGAAATGTGGGTACGGTAGTATGCACCATGGGCACGACGGGTCTGGGGACCGTCGATCCATTAGACCGGCTTCTTAAGCTCCAAGAAAAATATGATTTCAGAATTCATGCGGACGCTGCCTACGGCGGTTACTTCACGCTGTTGGACAACCTTAAAGCCGAGACCGTCCATAAATATGGATGCTTAAAAGAAGTAGACAGTATCGTCATTGACCCGCATAAACATGGACTGCAACCCTACGGCTGCGGCTGCGTGCTCTTCAAAAATCCGGAGGTCGCTAAATACTACATTCACGATTCCCCCTACACCTACTACACGTCTGATGAGCTGCATCTGGGAGAGATAAGTCTCGAATGTTCTCGCGCCGGGGCTTCCGCGGTGGGCTTGTGGGCCACACACCAATTGCTTCCACCGGAAAAAGGTGGAGCGTTTGCTTTGGACTTGTCTAAATCGAGAACTGCGGCCTTAGATCTTTACAACCGTCTACTGGAAGATGAACGCTTTTTTACCATTTTAGCGCCCGAAACAGACATCGTGATTTGGAGTATTCGTGGAAAATCTACCCAGGAAATGAGTGACCTGGCCAATCAGTTTTTTAGAAGTGCCGAGAAAAATCAACTATATCTTTCGCTTTATAAGTACCCAACAACGAAACTGCAAGCAAACAAGATTACCATTGACTCGGATCATTTGGTATGCCTGCGCTCCTGCCTAATGAAGCCGGCACACCAAGACTGGATGGATCGGATCTGGGAGCGAATCCTAGATGCTTTGTAGATAGACATTACCCATGCTTCACTATCTTTAACCATACGTGATACGCATCCGGTCAATACTCGCTCTCCTCATCTTTGGTCTTAGAACCGGCCTTTTTGCGCAGATAAATGATGTTGAACATTTGTTGAAGGCCTATGAAACGGACAATCCCTTCGAATCCATCAAACAACTAAAGCAAATAGATAAGCCCAGCAATCTGAGTGACAGCTTGCAAAACCTGCATGACCTTACCTATGGCATCGCGTACGGAAAATTGGGAAAGGTCGACTCCGCACTCTTTTTTCTAGAACGATGCATGCAAGGGTCTACGAAGAATGGGTACAGCTACCTACTTTCTCGGGCAGGAAATGCAAAAGGATTGGTTTTTTTTCATGCGGGTAGATTTGAAGAGGCCATTGAAAACTATCAAGCGGCTTTAGAAATTGCCGAAAACAATGAATTTCAAGAAGAAATAGCTACTATTTTGGGCAATATGGGTGGTGTGTATTTTCAAATGCAAGAATATGCCTCCTCCCTCAGGTACTCACAGCGTAGCCTGGACATCGCTTATGAAATTGAGGATACGGACGACATCGCGTATGGCCATTTGCGTTTGGCAGTCGTGCACGAGGAAATTGATAGTTTGAGTCAGAGTATCTTCCACAACAAGAAGGCTAGCGCATTCGCTGAGAACGTGGAGAACTATGTCTTGCTGACCTATATCGAGAAGACTCTTGGAAACATTCACAAAAAAATGGGTCGTCTCGATTCTTCGCTCTACCATCACCAGCGAGCCTGGGAATTTGCATTGAAGGAAGGTGAGCAAGAAAACATCGTCAGCACTTCCATCGAAATAGCACGTGTTCACCTGGAAATGGGCAACATCCAATTTGCAGAAAAAGAGGCTAGAGAAATACTAAAACTGTCAAAGGAGCATTCGTATCCATTGGAAGTCAAGCTCGCACATGACTTACTTTATCAGGTCTTTCTGAAAAAGGGAGAATACAAGAAAGCCCTGGCAGAGCGAAACAGCTTCATTGCGATCAATGATTCAATCAATGCACAAGAAACCAAAGAACGAATCGCCGAACTGGAGATTCAGTATGAGACTGCTCAAAGAGAAAAAGAGATTTTGGAAGCCAATGCCGAAATTGATCGAAAGGAACGCTTCCAGCAGTTCCTATTTGCCATTATTGGTACGATCATCATTTTTAGCCTGATTGCCATCTTTCTCTTGATCCAACGATTTCGTTTACGCAGAGCTTTGCTTTCTCAGGAAATTGACACCCTGCGGGTACAAATCAATTCGGTATTGGGGGAAGGGATTAAAAACCTTGACTTGAGTCTCGACCAGATAAATGAAGGGCTGTACAAACCGCTTTCTGAACGTGAATACGAAATCCTGACCCATGCGGTTTCGGACCAAACAAACAGTGAAATAGCTGAAAAAATATTTGTCTCTGTCAACACCGTAAAGACCCATCTGAAAAATATCTACGCCAAACTAGGTGTCTCCAATCGAAAGGAAGCCTTAGAGGTACTCCTTTCAAAATCGTAGTTTTTCCACGTTGCTTTAAATTGACTAGTCAAAAACAATAACACCCAGATTCTCACTCGACGCTGAAACTACTCAGCCAAGTAGCTTCTTTCCAAAACGGCCATAAACTGACCTAGAGGTCCTTTTCTCAAAAATCACCCACCCGGGTGGTTGCAATATCACCCCACCCGGATGAATCGTCGGGTAGCGCTATTCAAGAGCTTGGCATTCGAAAATTTTAACAATCGCAATGCCATGAAAAA
>CAZQJU010000023.1:0-40560 GCA_964593185.1 uncultured Roseivirgaceae bacterium | reverse complement strand
ATCTCATTCCGTATACGCCTGATTTAGATGCCGACTTCCTATTAGATGCATCAGAATTAACTATCGGTGAAATGTACACACTCAACGCTAAACCGATTGATGCGCGTGGCACCGAAGGGACTTTGGTTTCAATAGATTTTCTCTTTGACGGTAGCATCGCATGGCTTGGAGGGGCTGCTGGAGAAGAAACCAACTGGTCGGTCGCATTGAACTGGGATACCAATACGATCCCATCCGCAGATGATAACGTTGTAATTCCCCCAACTGCGAATGATCCAGTCGTAGCTCAATACCATGCATTAAACGACTTAACCATAGAGGAAAATGCGGCGTTGACGTTGGAATCCGGTGCAGCGCTAGCGATCTACGGAAATGTGATCAATGATGGAACGTATACCGTCCACCGAAACACCACAGGAAATGCAGGCTACAGCATTTTAAGCTCACCTGTAGTGGACGAAACCATTGCTGACCTGAATGCTGACTATACGTATGAGTTTGATGGTACCGGTTTCAGTGTAGCAACAGGAAACATGACTCCTGGCAAGGGTTATTTCATTGGATACGATGCTCCTAACCCTATGGCTCATTTCGTTGGAGATCCGAACTACGGCAGCATTTCGTCTGATGTTACATCCGGGAATTTCGCATTGCTTGGCAATCCTTATGCTGCGCCAATTTCCATTGCTGATTTTCTTAACGATAACAACGCAGTCATTAGCGGTGCGGTCTATTTCTGGGATGATGGTGGCAGCAATGTAAATGGAAATCGCGGTGGAGACTACATCTCGGCAAATGCGGTAGGCACTGTCTCCATACAACAACCGAATGACCTGGATGATGGTGTTAATGGGCTTCAGGGTACCTCTGCCGTGGAGAACGGGGTTATTCCCTCCACGCAGGGATTTTTTGTGGAAAGTCTGGACGATGCCACTGTCCACTTTGATCCTGTGCACCAGGTGATCGGTGACGATCTCAATAGCGATGCTAACTTCTATAGACTGGTGGAATTTCAAAAGCTTAAGCTTTCGCTTGAAGGGAATGGCCTTTACAATGAAACCCTACTCGGCTTCAGTTCGGAAGTTTCCCGAGAAAGAGACCTTCAATATGATGCAAAAAAACTGGATAGCGACTATGGCCTTGCCTTTTCCTCGCTCTTAGATCAAGAACGCTATGCCATCCAGGCACTACCACTGCAAGGTTCAAGTACACAAATACAACTGGAATTTAGTGCCCAAAAAGCTGGAGATTACACACTCTCCATTGCCGACCAAAGCCTTGATCCACGCTGGAACATAGATATCCTGGACCAAAAGACCGGTGAAGTGCATAATTTGAGCGAAAGCAATTATGTATTTAATACGGCCACTACTACAAATGATCAACGATTCAAACTGGTCGTTGGCACTGACGAGCCACTCCTTGTGACGAAGTCATCCATCCAGGTACACGGCAACCAAAATCAAATTATCATTGAAGGAGATTTACGTTTTGCAGAAGTACACTTATCAGATATCCAAGGCAGGGTGCTTGTTGAAACATCTGGTTCTTTTGAAGAGAATCGAATGGTTATTGAAACGCCATTGAAACGTGACGTCGTTTACTTTCTCAAAGTCAATGACGAAATCATTAAATTCCTAATCAACTAAATATGAAGGTCTTTTACTGCATTGCTTTTCTTACGTTACTGTGCCTTACAGCCACAGCACAACCTCCTCCGCCAGCCACCCCCATTGACGGGGGACTTGGACTCTTACTGGCTGGGGGATTGCTCTATGGACTGAAAAGGCTAAAAAGAAAGGAATAAGCGTTTCGTATATTCACGCTCTAGGCAACCATGCTAGGTCAGTTCAGATCGTCATACACAGGACTAATCCAACGGGGCTAAAAATTCCACAGTGTGTAGAGGGCAACCAGGCAAATGAGGAAGTAGGTAGTCAAAGTGGCTGCGCCTTCGTAATCTTGTGCCATCCGCTGCCCGAAGAAGAGCGATAAAATGGATACTGCGGACAGCTGCGCTCCTAGTAGTCCAATGTTTGGATCTTGATACACCAAAAGAACCACAATACCAACAGCGGAAACTGCTCCAGCGGCAACCTCAAGCAACGTAATCAGCGGCATCAAAAGCGCTGAAAAGGGAGCTAAGGGACTCTTGGCAAAGTGTGATGTAATCCACTCTTTGTTGGCTTTGTAATTGAAAACCTTGTCGAGACCTGACTGCAGAAAGAGAATCGCCAAAAATGCCAAAGTCAACACTGGCACAGACAACAGTAGATGCTTCATATCCTTTTCACCTGATGATACAACAATCGATAGGTGCTTAAATGTTCATGATATCAACCATTCGCATTAGATCAGCCTTGATTGGTTTTGCTTTACTGATGGCAAGTTTGAAGCTTGTGTAGATTACCTCATCATTGATCACTCCTGCCATTACATTGTGTTTTCCGTCCACCAAACCTTCTACAGCCGCTAGACCAAGCCGCGAGGCTAGTAGTCGATCAAACGATGTGGGCGCACCTCCCCGTTGCATATGGCCCAAGGTCGAAACCCGAATATCCAGCTTTGGAAGTTTTTCCTTTACCCGGTTGGCAATGTCGTGTGCATTCCCTTGTTCGTCTCCTTCCGCAACGATAATGATAGCTGAAGTCTTTTCCTGATCTCTGCCTTGATTCAGGGTATCAATCACGTCTTGTATGGTTGTTGAAGTTTCCGGGATCATCACAAGTTCAGCTCCACCTCCAATGCCGCAACTAACAGCGATATGTCCGGAATGCCGCCCCATCACCTCGATAAAAAACACGCGATCGTGGGAATTGGCCGTATCCCGAATCTTATCTATGGCATCTAAGGCAGTATTCACTGCGGTATCAAAACCAATGGTATAATCCGATCCGTAAAGGTCATTGTCGATGGTTCCAGGAGCTCCAACGATGGGAATTCCAAACTCTTCATAAAAGATATTCGCCCCAGTGAACGTTCCGTCTCCTCCAATGGCCACCAGCCCTTCAATGCCCTTGGCTTGCATGTTCTTAAATGCCTTCTTTCTGCCCTCCTTTGTTCGAAATTCATCGCTCCTTGCGGATTTCAGAATCGTACCACCTCTCTGCAGGATGTTACTTACAGAGTACGACTTCATTTGATATATATCATTGGTAATCAACCCATTGTACCCGTACTTGATCCCATAGACATTGAGTCCAAGATTAAGTCCTGTGCGGACGGCAGCTCTGACGGCGGCATTCATTCCAGGTGCATCTCCTCCTGATGTGAAAACACCAATATTTTTCATGTGAATCGTCTATTTTTTGTTTTAATTCAGACTAAAAATCAATTCGGTTCCAATTTGTTCGAATTAAATTTTACATCTGTAGCTCGTTGTTCTTAATACTCCTTATTCCTGCAATCGGATTCAATTAATCATTCTACAGGCTTTTATTCATTTTGATCCCATACCAGGGCGGCTGCTCCCAAAATTGCAGCATTCTTATCCAACATGCCGCTCGGTTCAATCGTCACTTTGCCCCTATAGAAATCTAAGACATGCTGATCAAAATACTTTTGCGTCGGTTCAAACAGCCAGTGTCCAGCTTTCGCCAATCCACCTAATAAAAAGATCGTTTGCGGATGCGAGAATGCGACGAAGTCTGCCAGGTGTTTCCCTAGCATCTCACCTGTATAGCGATAGGCCTCAAGCGCTATCGGATCTCCTTTTTCGGCGGCTTCCGTAATCTCTTCCCCATGGATGTCATTGAAAGCTATGCTACGAAACACACTTTTCTCCATGGAATCAGCTAATAGTGCGTAAATCGTTCGTTTAATCCCTGTCGAACTTACATAGGCCTCCAGGCACCCTCTTCGTCCAGAACCGCATACTCTCCCTCCTTCTACCGCGGTAACATGCCCCAACTCGCCTGCCTGTGCATCATGACCGTAAATCAGTTTCCCATTGCTCACGATTCCACTACCCAATCCAGTACCCAATGTAATGACGATGAAGTCCTTCATGCCCGCTGCATTTCCATAGACCATCTCTCCAATGGCTGCAGCATTGGCATCATTGGTCAGGTATACCGGCAAGTTCAGGGTCTTTTTCAGTTTATCAACAATTGGAATAACACCTTTCCACGCTAGATTCGGAGCATATTCAATGGTGCCACGAAAAAAATTTGCATTGGGGGCACCAATTCCCATACCGACAATCTCAAAGGGCTCTTTAACTGAAGCACTCAACTGTTCAACCTGACGAACCAACTCCCCCAAGTAGTTATCGAATTCAGCATAGTTTTTTGTACGGTAGTCGCTATGAGCGGCAAGATGTCCTTCCCGATCCACAAGACCCACCTTGGTCAGTGTCCCTCCTATGTCTACTCCCACTGCTAATTTCTTCATCGCTTAATCAGGTTTCAGTTTTAACTCTTTACTGGCTTTCTACCCCACTATCCACTCGCAAAGCTAGGAATGCTGCAATAATCATTGAAATACCGCTAGCGACCAAAGCAAATACTGGATTTCCACCGTACACGAACTTTATCATCGGGCCACCTATCAGTGCATTCAGGATCTGAGGTAAAACGATGAAAAAGTTGAATATCCCCATGTAAACTCCCATTTTCTTCGCTGGAATTGAGCCGGCAAGCATCGCATACGGCATGGCCAAAATACTGGCCCAGGCCACTCCGACACACACCATCGAAAGGATCAACCAATTCGCCGAAGGCGCCAGGTAAACCGAAAGCAAACCAACTGCACCTATCAACAAAGAAATAGCATGGGTTTTTCGGCGGCCCAATTTTCGGGAAATCTTTGGCAGCATAAATGCATAAAAGGCGGACACGGCGTTGTAAATACCAAAAATAATTCCAACCCAGTCCCCTGCTTTTTGGTAAGCCGCTGAGCTGGTATCAGATGTGGGTAAACCATAAATGTGATGCGAAATCGCTGGCGTCGTATATACCCACATGCCAAACAAAGCAAACCAACTGAAAAATTGGACCATGCTAAGCTGACGCATGGCAAATGGCATATTTTTAAAATCCTTGAAAATATCAAGTAATCCTTTGCTCTCTTCCTCCTCTTCTTCTTCACCTTCAAATTTTCGCATCTCCTCAGGCGAGTATTCCTTGGTAGTGGATACCGTAACTACAATTGTAACGATGAGCACAAGTGCACCAAACAGAAAGGAAATGAGTAAATGCAGCGGCACAGTGCCTTCTTCACTCACATTAGAAATCCCAAACCACTCAGAAAGTATGTACGGCAACCAACTGCCGATTACAGCGCCAATGCCGATCAACACGGTCTGAATACTGAAGCCCATTGTCGTTTGGCTATTGTCTAGCTTGTCAGCGACTAAAGCCCGAAAAGGCTCCATTGCGATATTGAAGGAGGCATCCATGATCATCAGGAATCCGGCTCCCACCCACAATGCAGGAAGAATAGAAACAAAAAGATCTGCTCTCGGCAACAAGATCAACCCGATACTTGCCAGTATCGCTCCCGTCAGAAAGAAGGGCCTTCTCCTACCTAGTTTGGTCCAGGTATTATCAGAATAGTGTCCAACAATGGGCTGAACAATCAATCCGGTCACTGGAGCTACTAACCAAAACCAACCCAACTCATGAACATCCGCTCCAAATATGCCGAGTATTCTGCTTGCGTTTGCGTTTTGTAAAGCAAAGCCCATTTGGATTCCTAAGAAGCCGAAGCTCATGTTCCAAATTTGCCAGAAACTTAATTTTGGTTTTGCTATCGGTGCATTTCCCATGGTTATATGTTTTCGTTGAACGTAAAGACCCGATATTCCCAAGGTGCCAGTTCCACCGCTTCACTAATTTCAAAGGATTCACCGCTAAAAACTTCGACATGTGATCCTGATATGTACCCTTCTTTCAGGTCGAACGACTGTGGCTCACCAGACAGGTTAAGCATAACGACCACATTGTTTCCATTTTTAGACCTTGAAAATGCATACACATTCTCCATATTATCTGCGTTGACCTGTATGGATCTTCCACCAAAGTCACCCGACCAGAGCGCTTCATTGTCTTTTCTCACTTTAAGTAAGGTAGTATAAAAATCTGCGAGCGGAACCTCGCTAAAGTCGATGGTGTCCTTTTCAAAAAAGCGAAGTCGCTTGTCCATTTTAGCTTCCTGGCCACTATACACCAATGGAATGCCCTCAATTGTGCCCATGAGTACTGCCATAGCTTCATAGCCTTCACCGTATCGCTCGAAAACAGTGCCTTGCCAGGTATTTTCATCGTGGTTGGAGGTAAAAGTCATACGGTAGGCATGCTTGCCGTAGTCATGCCGGTCTTTTTTCAAGAATTCCCCAATCTCGCTGGCCGGCTTCTCTCCTCTGGCAATCTCACCTGAAAGGTGGTGAAAAGCCCATGCGTAGGTTGCGTCAAAGGCGAAGTGCATTTGCGGTGTATTCCACTCAGCAAGCCAGAAAAGATCTTTGACCTGCTCAATCTCCTCCTCAGCTGTTTGCCAGAAATCGATTGGAATCTTCCTTCCCGCATGATCTTGCCGAAATCCATCAATGTCATACACCTCAACCCAGTACTTCATGGCCTGAATCATCTCGTCACGCATTTCGTAGTTATCGTAGTTTAATTGTGCTACATCCGTCCAATCAAATGGTGTTTCAATGGCTCCACTTTCATCCTTCTCATAATAGTCGGGCTTGGAGGTGATCCATTCGTGATCCCATGCAGTGTGATTTGGAACCCAGTCAATGATTGCATACATGTCCAATGCATGAATCTGATCGACCAGGCTTTTGAAGTCTTCTTGATTCCCAAATTCAGGGTTGATCCCACGATAATCCTGAATTGAATAGTAGCTTCCCAGGCCACCTTTTCGCTTTTCGACTCCAATGGGTTGAATAGGCATAAACCATAAGATGTCTACCCCCATTTGTTTAAGTCGAGGCAAGTGCTTGGCAAAGGCGTTGAAGGTCCCTTCAGGGGTATATTGCCGTACATTTACCTCGTAGATACTCATGTTTTTTGCTTTCTCCGGAAATGGTACCGTTGCTGCTTGTTCCGTTTCCGATGCTTCTGGGGAAGTCTGAGGTCCGCAAGCAACGAATGCAAGCAGTGTCGCTAGTATTAGGTAAGGTTTTCGCATGTTGTCTATCTTTTTGTTACCATGAAATCTTGAATTCATTGGGGGAATAGTCCATCGCTAAGGTCTGTACATTGTCTATCTTAAGTTTGCCCCTTAGCGGGTTCTCGAACGGGTCAAAATCTGAAATTGGCTTAACAAATGCATACGAACTGTGCTCAATTCCATCGATTGCGCTCAGTTCCTTATCACCAAATCCGTGAAACACCAATTTGAGTTTTGAAATTCGACTTTCGAATGAACCTACCGCCTTTTCCAGCCTTAGTTCTTTGTTCTTGGGATCAAAAACCACATCTCGCCTGTGGTAGTTACCATGCTCAAAGTCGTAGGTTGAACCGTCGTCCTCGTAGTAGTTGAAAGATCCAGTTTCGGCTCCATTGTAGACATGTAACTCCAATGTATCACCCGTTCCCTGGACATTTGTATTGGCCCCGGGGTACACCGGGAAAATCGCTGATGCTTTGACAAAGAGAGGTAGCTCTTCTAGTGTATACTCTCGGATGACTTCTTGATTACCCCCAAACTTTTCATCTGTAAAAAACTCGTACCACGCTCCTTCAGGAAGGTAGACTTTAATGAACTGATCGTGGCTTCCAATGGGCGCTACCAGGATGGATTTTCCAA
This sequence comes from uncultured Roseivirgaceae bacterium, assembly GCA_964593185.1. Taxonomy (GTDB): domain Bacteria; phylum Bacteroidota; class Bacteroidia; order Cytophagales; family Cyclobacteriaceae; genus Ekhidna. The sequence continues at coordinate 32,802 of CAZQJU010000023.1, read as the reverse complement.
ATAAATATTGATTGTCAAATTCCCCACTATAAATTTTTTCATCTGTGGTGTAGTCAATAACTAAACTGCGGGCCACTGGTGTTCCGGTCTCGGATGCTTCCACAAACGCACTGTAGATGTACGGCATCAGCTTGTATCTCAATCGAATGTAATTTGCTGAGATTTCTTCCACTTCTTCTCCGAAAGACCACGGTTCGGAATCTTTGGAGTTAATCATGCTATGTCCACGGTAGAAGGGTGCAAACGTTCCAACCTGCTGCCATCTGGCAAAAAGTCGGCTATCGCTGTCTCCGCAAAAACCTCCAATGTCGTAGCCAGAGTAGGCCACTCCGCAGAGTCCCAGATTACTTACAAGCCTGGTTCCCAGCAACATGTGTCCGCTACTAGCGACATTATCGCCAGTCCAAAGTGCAGTATATCGTTGAAGTCCCGAATACCCGGCACGTGTCAGGATAAAAGGACGTTTTCCGTTGAGATTCTCTTTTGCTGACTCGAAAGCACTTCGTGCCATCTGCATCCCATAGACATTACGTCCTTTGCGAGTGGTTCCTCCATCACCTTCGAAGGAAAATTTGATATTTTCTGGCAGTGTCTGCCCCCACGTGGCAATTTCGTTCATGTCGTTCCAGAATCCCTTCAAGCCTAGATCAGTATAGGTCTTCATCATCTCTGTCCACCACGTTCTTGCTTTCTCCGAAGTAAAATCAGGGAAATGGCACCACCCTGGCCATACCTCCCCTTCATACTTACTGCCATCTGGATACTTGACAAAGATGTCTTCTTCTACACCTGTGTCATATATTGGGTATCCCTCCTCCACCTTTATTCCAGGATCACAGATCACCACTACTTCAAAACCCATCTGTTCAAGCTCCTCAATCATCTTCTTTGGGTTCGGAAATCGCTCCTGATCCCAGGTGAAGATTTTGTACTTATCCATGTAATGGATGTCTAAGACCATGACATCCGCAGGAATATCTTTTTGCCGAAATTTCTCGGCTACATTCAACACTTCACGGTCAGGGTAGTAGCTGTACCGACATTGCTGATAGCCCAAACTCCATAATGGTGGAAGTGGCATCTTACCAGTTAGCCACGTGTAGGACTGAATAATTTCTTCGACCGACCCAGAGAATACATAGTAGTCAAGGTCACCACCATCCATTGAGAAACTGGAGAATCTGTTATTTGAAGCTCCAAAATTAAAATGGGTCTTGTAGGAGTTATCCAGGAAGATCCCGTAGACTCCATTGTCGTGAACGCCAAGGTAGAAAGGGATTGTAGCGTACAAAGGATCTTGTTCCTCATGATACGCAAAACTGTCTGTATTCCAGTTTTGATACCCTCTACCTCGTTTGTTTAAGGGGCCTGTTTTCTCTCCTAGCCCTACAAATTTCTCGTTGGGTTGAAGGGTATTGTACACCGTTTTTTGCGTTCCCTGACACTCCATTGCAAGTCCGGGCTCCTGCGCATTTATGAGCTTATCATCCTGGTCATAAAAGGAGATTGAAACCCCAGCCTTCTTGATAACAACCTTTAAATCAGCGGATTGGATGGAGAGTGTTTCGCGGGAGTCCTGTATCTCCAGATCCAACTGAGTTGGTCCTTGAACCACTGCATAAGGATTGGTATCTTGCTCATCAATTTTGTATTGATGAATACGCACTACATCTGACTTATAAAAGATGACGTCGTAGCTGAAAGGTGGTGCTTGAAAGGAAATTCCTGAGGTAATTTCCTGAAACGAGGTTAGGTTTCCGCTGCTTATTAGGCTTGAATCCATGCCGAATTATACTTTTTTACTCGCCCTGATTTCCAGAGCAACATTCAAAATAATTAAGAATAGACCGTGTAGTAATGAAAAATTTCAAAAATAATAACGCAAACGGTTGCGAAATCACATTGGGTGAGCTGCGCTACTTGATGAGCTTTGTAGACTCTCTAAAAAGAAGTGAGGTTGGCAAAACCACCGATTCGGTCTTTACTTCTTCTTCATCACTTTCGATCTGCTTGATCAAGAGCTCCGCGGCATGCTGCCCCATCTCAAAGCCGGGTTGCTCCACTGTCGTAATGGAAGGGCTAGTCAATGCGGTAAACTGCCAATTGCTGAAGCCGACAACACCAAAATCTACAGGTACATTCTTTCCATATTTATGTGCTGCTTTGATCGCAGAGAGCGCTGCCATGTCTGTAAATGCAAAAAGTCCGTCGGGATTGTGATCCTTGATCAAGTTGTAAACGATTTCCTGAATCTCCTTGTCGTTGGATAGAATATCAAAAACGATCAACTCGTCGTTGACTTCCAGTCCTGCATCCAAATGTGCCTTTTTGTACCCTTCCAACCGTTTATCCGTCATATCAAGATTCGCCGGTCCTGCCAGGTGGACAATTTTCTTAAAACCCTGCCGAATGAGATGTTCAGTAGCCTGATATCCCCCCATAAAATCATCGACAGTCACAGAACTGCAATTGAGGTCTTTCACCAAGCGATCAAAAAAGACAATGGGCAGGCCTTTATTGATCATATCCTGTAGGTGCGCATTGTCATGTGTCTCTTTTGAAACAGAGATCAGAACCCCATCTACTCGGTTATTGAACAGGGTTTGAAGATTAGCCTTCTCTCTCTCAAGGGACTCATTGGATTGGGTAATAATGACATTGTATCCCATGCCATTGGCAATGTCTTCAATGCCACTAATAATCGTCGAAAAGAAAAAATGCACTATTTCGGGGACAATGATTCCGATCGTATGTGATTTACTATAGCGTAGACTTAAGGCAAGCGAGTTCGGTTGATAATTCAACTCCTCTGCCACCCGTTTCACTGCATCTTTTGTTTCCTGGCTAATCTCAAAGTGATCCTTCAGTGCCCTGGAAACGGTAGAGGGGGATATCCCCAACTCCCTTGCAATGTCCTTTATTGTAACGGTCTGCCTTTTCATGAAGGTAAGTTAAGCGAATAATGATCGAAATAAACAATGAAAGTCGACTATCTCACGGAAGATTCTCTCACAATGAGCGAAGTCTTAAGTTCCACTCTCTTCGGAGCGGTCTCCTCTTCAGATTCTATTTCGTCAATAAGCAAATTGGTGGCCTGCTGACCGATCTCAAAACCGGGCTGCTCGATAGTGCTGATCTTGGGATCGGTGAGTTTAGAAAACCTCCAATTGCTAAACCCTACAACCCCAAACTCACGGGGAACTTCTAAACCTGTGCTTTTTACAGCTTGCACAGCCCCAATTGCCGCCATGTCATTAATGGCGAAGATTGCGTCAAAGTTGTACTTACCTAAGGCCTCTTTGACTGCATTATAAGCCACCATTTCGTCCTTCGAAGAGAAATCGAGAATCAGTCTGGGATCAAATTCGAGACCGCCGTCGCTCAAGGCCTTTTTATAGCCTGCCAATCTGTTCTTTGAAAGTTCGAGGTTAGGCGGGCCTGACAAGTGCGCAATCCTCTTATAACCATTTTTTATGAGGTGCTCTGTCGCTAAGTACCCCCCATTGAAGTCATCAACCATCACCGTGCTGTAGGAGAGATGCTTAAGCGGGCGATCGAAAAGAACGACAGGGATGCCCTTGGCTTTGATCTGCTCTATGTGTTCGATACTCATGGTCTCCTTGGAAATGTCCAAAAGGATTCCGTCTACCCTACTGTCAAACAAAGTTTGCAAGTTGGATATTTCTTTCGATAAGGATTCGTTCGATTGGGTCACGATGATATTGTAGCCACGCTGCTGCGCCACATCCTCAATCCCACTGATAATGGTGGAAAAAAAGAAGTGCACAATCTCCGGAATCACCACGCCGATAATGTTGGATTTGCTGAACCGTAAACCCTGTGCGATTGTGTTGGGCTTATAGTTCATTTCTTTTGCCACCTCACGGACAGCTTCGACCGTCTTTTCACTGATCTCCGGGTTTCCTTTTAACGCCCTCGAAACGGTGGATGGATTGATGCCCAACCGCTTCGCGATATCCTTAATGGTGACTACATTCTTCTTCATATTACGGCCAAATTTTCCGGATTTTCAACCCTCATCAATTGCGAAATTTTTATCGAAATCGATTTCATTTAGTTCACCTTCTAATTTAGCTCTTAATTAGTTGGTATTATTTCGATTATTGCTAAAATTCGAAAAACTGGAAAGTATCTAAAAACGAAAAAAAGATTAATTATGAACAAAAATGGATTAAAAATCTTGAGCCTTTTCTTGAGCTTAGGGATCCTTTTAACGTTTTCATCATGTAGTGAAGATGATGACCCTATCATTATTGATACTAGTGGAGGCGACGGAGATGGCGGATTTGCAGTTTCAGATGGATTGTACATTGTTGGGATCGATGGAGATTCCACAGTGACTGATGGAATGAAACTTGCGGCAACAAACAGTAATGGTACTGAGCTCAATGTACCGCTCCCAAGATCAGGTTTCTCAACCGTGTATGCATACCTCTCTGCAGGAAATTACATCTTTGCCAATATTGAAAGTAGAGCCGTGACCTCTTCATTTGGAGGTGCAGTTACCACAGTTGACAGTGTGGGAGCAGTGGCTGATGGATTTGACGTTATTGCGTTGGAGGAAAGTGGTGCCGCCTTTAGCATTGCAGAAGCTGGAGTCTATCACGTTGCATTTGACGATCAGACAGATAAGGCCTATTTGTTTGCCGTTGATCGATGGGGAATCTTAGGAACTTCCTTAGAACTTGGGTTCTCAGAAGATGTTGACCTTGTAGAGCAAGATGGTGCTTCGGCGGCAGGTGTTACCTGGCAAGGTACGCAAATTGTGATCAGACCTGGAATTTTTAAAGTTCGGTATAATGATTCCTGGAATCTTTTCACTCCTGATGAGTACGATATTTTCATGAATTTCGGAGGAACAGCAGACGCATTGGAAGTAGGCGCAGGTGACATTGCGTTCGATGGTGAGGCAGGAGAGTATACTGTGACGCTCACTTTGGACGAATTTGGCGGATTCGCTTTGGATCTAGAAAGAACTGGTGACGCTCCGGTAGTGACCTTTGATCCGAATGATTTCCAATTCGGAATCATTGGAGATGGAACAGCGAATGGCTGGGATGGTGATAGAAACATGTTCTACAAAGGTATTGTCAATGATGCACATACATGGTACAGCGTGATCACCTTCGTTGCAGACGCTAGTTTCAAGTTTAGAACAAATGATGCATGGGATTTCAATTTAGGAGGTGACCTAGCAAACCTTACAAGTGGAGGTGCAGACCTTTCAACTCCAGGAGCAGGATCGTATTACATCACCTTGCAGACAGCTGATGAAGGAATGACCTGGACAGCAACCGCAGTTGAAGAAGGATGGGGTATCATTGGAGCCGCTACGCCTACTGGATGGGATTCAGATACTGATTTAACTGCCGACGGATTTGCGGACGGAGTGACAACCTATTCAATCACGATCGATCTCGGTGCAGATGAATACAAGTTCAGAGCAGGGAATGCTTGGGATTTTAACTTGGGAGGCGATCCTAGTGCACTTGAAGCTGACGGAGGTAATCTTTCTATCTCCGAGGCAGGTTCATACACTGTAGTGCTTTCTTACGATGGAGAGACTTACTCTTCAACAGCAACTAAGAATTGATTTATTTGATAACTAACAAAAAAGCTGCCTAGGCAGCTTTTTTTTATTCTTTATGGAAAGAGGAAAACGCATATTCATATTTGGTCTTGTCTGTCTTGTTGGGCTTTCAGTTTCTGCCCAAAACGTCAGCCTAGACCCTACCTTGGAGCCAACATTCGTGGCTGCTGACCAACCTGTCACCATCACCTATGATGTTACAGGAACAACTTTGCAGGGTTTGGATGAGGCATGGCTGTGGCTCTGGTTGCCTGACAACAGTGACCACACCATTGAAACAAATATTAATCCAGCAAGCGACAACTCAACTTTAACTGACAAAGCAAAGTTTACACGAGAAACAGGTCCGAACGGAGAAGTTTACTTTTCCATCACACTGACACTAACTGACTTTACCAATGAACCAAAAGAAGACATCAATACTGTTGGTGTTTTGATCAAGGGGAATGATTGGTCAAATGGCCAAAGTACGGATTACCTGTTTGAAACCTCAGATGGTTTTACTCTCATTTTTGACAATCCTTCGGGGAGCTATGGCTTCTATGACTCGGGAGAAACAATCGAAATTAGGGCCAAGACTTCTGAGAGCGCTGCTATTTCACTTTTCATTGACGATAACCTAGTGTCAAGTGCAGAAGATGCAACCTCCCTTAATTTTGATCATCCAGTAATCGAAGACGGACTGGTTCATACGATTTCTGCAACAGCTACCAACTCTACTGAGGAAACCGTTACCATTGACTATAACTATACACTGGAGCCTACATCAACGGAACAAGCATTACCTGACGGTTTAATTGATGGTATTAACTACGATGATGCCGACCCTACCAAAGCTAGTTTAGTCCTTACCGCACCTGATAAAGATTTCGTCTTTGTCATTGGATCATTCAATGACTGGTCCATTGATCAGGACTTTTTGATGAACAAAGACGGAGATAAGTTCTGGATAGAGATCAGCAATTTGGATCCAGGTAAGGAGTACCTTTTCCAATATTTAGTTGACGGCGAGATCAGAATCGCAGATCCTTACGCTGAGAAGATTTCCTCCCAGTTTGATGATGGTCAAGTTCTCTCGGAACAACGCTATGAAAACCTTCTTGCCTACCCTGCCAGTGAGACTTCCGAAGCTGCAGGATACCTCCAAACTAACCAATCTGACTTCGAATGGGAAGACTTCACTCCCCCCAACAAAGATGATTTAATCGTATACGAGCTTCTGGTTAGGGATTTTACGGATGAACGAACCTATGATGCTTTACTACAGAGATTAGACTACCTGGAGGATTTGGGCATTAATGCACTCGAATTGATGCCCGTCATGGAATTTGAAGGCAACATTAGCTGGGGGTACAATCCCTCCTCTATGCTTGCCGTAGACAAGTATTACGGAACAGAAGAGGATCTGAAGACCGTAATCAATGAATGTCATAAGCGAGGAATTGCCGTCATTTTTGACATCGTGCTCAATCATCAATTTGGACGTAATTCATTGGTGCGGTTGTACAATCAAGATACGTACGGAGCACCAACCAGTGACAATCCTTGGTTTAATGTGACAGCAAAGCATGATTTCAATGTTGGGTATGATATGAACCACGACAGTGAACATACGCGAGAGTACTTTAGAAGAGTAGTTAGGTATTGGATTGAAGAGTACAACATTGACGGCTATCGCTTTGATCTTTCCAAAGGCTTCACGCAAAAGAATACACTTGGAAATGTAGAAGCTTGGGGAAATTACGATGCTGAAAGGGTGGCTTTGTGGAAACAATATGCAGACTACATTTGGTCTATTGACCCTGATAATTATGTCATTCTCGAGCATTTCGCCGACAATGACGAAGAAAAAGAGCTCGCTGACTATGGTATGATGATTTGGGGCAACATGAATCAGACCTATCGAAATGCAGTACGTGGTGGATCGACATCCTTTAGCTGGCTTTACCATGAAAGTAGAGGGTGGAATAATCCACATGCTATTGGCTACATGGAAAGTCACGATGAGGAGCGAGTCATGTGGACTTTGCTAGAAAATGCTTGGGAACTACCAGACGCTGTAGAGCGCGCTAAACTTGCGACCGCTTTTTTCCTCACGGTTCCCGGGCCAAAAATGATTTGGCAGTTTGGTGAGTTTGGATACGACGAGGAATTAAACAATGACAGATTGGGTATTAAACCGACACGCTGGGAATACCTGGATGATCCAAGTAGAATCACCCTTTTTGAAGTCTATAAATCGCTTACGAATCTGCGAACCAAGACCGACTACATCGATAGCGAGTATTTCAACTGGAGCACATCCGGGTGGGTTAAGTGGATCACCATCGAGCATCCTGATGTGAATTTCTATATTGTCGGCAACTTTAATCTAGAATCTCAAACATCCACTCACAACTTTCCAAAAAGCGGCACTTGGTATAATTATTTTACCGGAGCATCTGTTGAAATCACTGATGCAAACGCCGAATTCAACATTGCAGGTGGGAAGTTCTTTATTTACACAGATAAGGAGATCGACAATTTTATCGATTCAAACCCAATCGTATTGGGTGAATTGGAAGATCTGAAAACAGGTTATTTCTACCCAAATCCGACGCAGAACGAAGTAAGGTTCAGTGCAGATTTTGTACCTGAAAAGGTAGTTATTCGGTCGCTCTCAGGCCAAGTCCTACAGGCACTACAGCCTAATGACAATAGGTTAGAACTTGGGAACTTGTCAAAAGGAATCTATTTCCTTGAGATGATCCGAAATGACCAGAGAATAACACGTAAAGTGATCATACATTGATAACGAAAATTTGAAAGTTTAACTAAATACAGGCTAAAAGGAAGAACATGAAGAACGTAAAAGCTTATTTAATTGCTCGTCCTTCCCTCCTACTACTTCTGGTTTTGATTGGTTCGGTGACCTATGGGCAATCAAAAACAGTTCGAGGTAAGGTGACAGATGCGACAGACGGTTCTGAGTTACCGGGAGTCACAATTCAAATAAAAGGAACCATTAGTGGTACCAATACGGATTTGAGTGGAAACTATGAACTTACTGTCGGTGAAGATGACATACTGGTATTTTCATATACCGGATATGTTTCCGTGGAACAAGCGGTCAATGCAAGAACAGTGATCGATGTAGGTCTTCAGATCGATATCGAAGAACTTTCAGAGGTTGTCGTCATTGGCTACGGTCAAGTTGAAGCCAAAGACGTCACGGGTGTGGTCTCGAAAGTTGACGAGAAAACGTTTAATAAGGGAATGCTTACCACACCGGATCAATTATTAGCTGGTAAAGTAGCTGGGGTAAATATTGTATCAAATGATGGAACGCCCGGTGGACAGTCTTCTATTCGAATCAGAGGAGGCACGTCGTTGACTGCAAGCAATGAGCCGCTTTATGTTATTGATGGAATCCCCATCGACAACACAGCCCATAACCCAGGGGGGTTCAATTCCGGAAGAAATCCGCTGAATTTCATCAACCCTACGGATATCGCAGACATCACGGTGCTAAAAGACGCTTCTGCCGCGGCTATTTACGGATCGCGGGGTGCGAATGGGGTAATTATCATTACGACCAAACAAGGAAAAAGCGGAAAACTGGAAATGACATACGATGGGTCTATTGGATTTAGTATCTATGACAACCCAATCCGAATGCTTACCACGGAAGAATATCGTTTTATTGTTGGCCAGCAAAGCCCTCGAAATGCTCGGGTGCTGGGTGAGGCCGACACTGATTGGGTCAGTGAGATTCTGCAAACTCCTGTTAATCAGAATCATAACATCAGTATTTCAGGTGGTGGAAAGACCAACAATTTCCGAGCTTCGATCAACTATCAAGATATTAATGGGGTCATCAAGACATCCAACACCAATCGGATTGCTGGAAACTTGAATTTTAATCAGAAACTACTGAATGACGATCTGCAAATTGGATTGGTTGTAAAGGTATCTGGATCCAGTGATCGGTTTGGTCAAAATACCTTAGGAACGGCACTTCGATTTGATCCGACTCAACCTGTTTTTGATTCAGACGATGATACGTTCGGAGGTTACTTTCAGTGGGATAGGCCGCTCAGTCCAAGCAATCCGGTTTCATCCATTGACAATACATTTGAAATTGGACGAACAACACGATACTTCATCAGTACCAATGTCGCTTACAACCTCCCCTTCATCGAAGGTTTACAGCTAAAGCTGAACTACTCCTACGATGGAACCGATGCTGACCGGCAAAAAACATCGCTGGCTATCAACAGCGGGACAGCCCAAGGCATCACAGATAACAATGGAGGTTTCAATTTCGAGCACTTCAACCGAAGCAGTCAGGTTTTTGAAGGGTTCCTGGATTATACAAAGGCACTAGATGCACTTGATGCGACGGTAAGCGTTACTGCTGGATACTCCTATCAGGACTTTTTTCGAGATTTTGCACCCTATGCGAAAGAACCAGGCGTTTCCCTAGCTGGCATCGGAATCAATGATCCACTAGCCTATGCCGAACAGTCGCAATTGGACCAACTTCCCGATAGCCTCAACATCACTCCACTAATTGAGTTTGAAAACCGACTCCTCTCCTACTGGGGACGTGTCAACTTTGACCTGAAGGATAAGTATCTTCTTACACTAACCTATCGTCGGGATGGATCAACGAAATTCGCGAAGTCAAATAGGTGGGGGATTTTTCCATCCGTTGCTGCGGGTTGGAGGATCTCAGATGAACCCTTCCTAGCAAATTCGTCTACAGTTTCCAATCTTAAACTGAGACTTAGCTACGGAATTACAGGAAATCAAGAAATAGATGACTATCTCTACGTGAATCTATACGACATTGGCGGGCCGAGAGCACAATACCTGCTTGGTGGCGATCCTACAGTCACTTTCAGACCGGGCGCAGTAGATCCAAATATCAAGTGGGAAGAAACATCTTCCTTCAACATGGGTTTTGACTTTGGGTTCCTGGAAGGCAGGATCAATGGGGCTGTTGATGTTTATCGAAAATTTACCAAAGATCTGCTCGCAGACGTAGCATTTCCTATTGGCACACTTCCTGGAGACCGCGCAGTAACGAATATTGGTGAAATTGAGAATCAAGGTGTGGAATTGCTATTGAACGGGGTGATTATGGAAGAAGAAGATCTAGGAATCAACGTTTCCTTCAATGGAGCCTTCAATCGCAACGAAATTCAAAAGCTGGATAATCAGTCTGCGGAAGATGCTGCAAATTTCTTTGGTTACCAGGTCGGAGATATCAATGGTAACGTAGGACAGACCATCTCAATTTGGAGAGTTGGAGAGGCGCTGAACTCATTCCTTGTCTACCAGCACATCATGAAGCCTGACGGAAGACCGGTAAGTGATCAAGAAGACTTCAACAATGATGGTCTGGTGAACGATCTAGATCTGTTTGTTGACCAAAACGGTGATGGAGTGATTAACAACGATGATTTAATTATCTTGAATAACCCTGCACCTGACTTCATTTTGGGTTTTACCGGAAACGTTCGATACAAGAAGTTTGATGCTGCCTTTACGTTCCGAGCCAATCTTGGAAATTATGTTTACAATAACGTGTTTTCAGAGTTTGGAACGTTTCAGGACATTGATGCAACGGTTCCTTCCAATATCCACATCTCTGCTTTTGAGAATGACTTCGCCAACAGAAGTGACGAGTTATTGCATTCCAGTATATATATTGAAAATGCATCCTTCTTGAAGCTTGACAACCTCACTATTGGCTACAATACGAGTATCGGGAAGGTACGTTCAAGATTCTACGCAACAGGAACAAATTTACTAACCATAACAGGCTACAGCGGCGCTGAACCTGAAGCAGGTATTGAGGGAATTGACAAAAACCTTTACCCTCGTTCGAGTACATTATTATTTGGGGTAAACCTTCAACTAAACTAATGAAGACCATGAAAAAGATTTTAATTGCATTTCTTTCACTCACGTTTATGACGTGTGGTGAACTTGATATTGAGCCGCGCAATGGACTGACAGAGTCCGTGGCATTCGAAAATTTTGACGGGTTCAAGTCCTATCTGGCAAAGATATATGCGTCACTAACGCTCTCCGGACAAGAGGGGCCTGCTGGTGATCCAGACCTTTCCATCATCAATGATGAAGGGTTCTCAAGCTATTTGCGTGTATACTGGAAAGCACAAGAATTGACAACGGATGAAGCCATCATTGCCTGGGAAGATGCTGGGATTCGTGACCTTCACGAACATAGCTGGACAGCGAACAATCAGTTTATTCGTGTCCTCTATTACCGAATATTCTATACCATCGCACTGGTGAATGATTTTCTACGGATCACAGAAGAGCGTACGCCAGCAAACCTGACTGCTGCGGAGCAGGCAGAGATGGAGTTTTTCAAAGCTGAGGCGCGATTCATCAGAGCCTATTCTTATTCACATGCCTTGGATTTGTTTAGGAATGTTCCTTTGTTAACAACCATTACCTCTGATTTACCCAGCCAAGCTCAGCCTCAGGAGGTATTTGACTTTATCGAAGAAGAGCTAACCGATTTGTTGGACTTGCTGATGCCGGCAAGCGAGGCAAATGCTAGTTACGGAAGGGTAAATCAAGGAGCGGTGTACGCATTACTATCGCGTTTGTATCTCAACGCAGAAGTATATACCGGTACCGCAAGGTATGCTGATTGTATTACTGCAAGTCAAAATTTAATCAACCTGGGACAATACAGCTTAGCAGCGAATTACCCTGAGTTGTTCATGGGAGATAATCACCTCCGAACTGACGAGATCATCTGGTCTATCGTTCATGACGGAGAAGTCTCACAAACATGGGGAGGTACTACTACCATTGTACGTGGAGGCATTGGTGAAGGGATGATGGATGATGAAAGGAACGGAATTCCCTATCCGGACGAAGCTGTCAATGATTATGGTGTACCAAACGGCTGGAATGGCTGGAGAACCACCAGTGCTCTTGTAGCCAAGTTTCCAGATGCGGCTACCAGCGCAGACGCATCGAGCGCGGATGGACGAGCGATCTTCTTTAACGAAGGCCAATTGTTGGAAATTTCAGATATTGGAAATTTCCGACATGGCTATGCTGCTCCGAAGTTTAACAACATTGAAGCAAGCACAGGTGTGCGAGCACCTGGTATCGATCATGTAAGCACCGACTTCCCCGTTTTTAGACTTGGTGAAGTCTACCTAAACTTGGCGGAAGCTCAGGTCCGCGCTGGTGGTCTGGACGGAACTGCCCTTGGCTTCCTAAATGACCTTCGTGAACGAGCCTACGGAGACAATAGTGCAAATGTTACGAGCGGAGATGTGACATTAGATTGGCTATTGGACGAACGTGCGCGTGAGCTGTATGTTGAAGCCGTTCGCCGATCTGACTTAATTCGTTTTGGCCAGTTTAGCGGGGGAACATATCTGTGGCCTTGGAAAGGTGGAGTAGACGTTGGCATTTCAACACCTGCCAATTTGGACATTTTCCCAATTCCTTCGTCTGAGCTAATCGCTAATCCAAACATGGTTCAAAACGATGGCTATTGATGGACCAGAGATAACATTTCAAAAGCGGCATCGTGCCGCTTTTTTTATCGTTCAGATTTTTTCCTGGATATGCCTTATGGTCCTAACAAGTTGTACGCAGACGGTTACAGATCGACTGGTAGCCCTCGACAATTTCCCTTCTGACTACATCAAGAATAAGGATGTACAAGTCTTTCTTCCGGTATCCTATCATCAGTCAGACCAAAGCTACCCTGTACTCTACATGCACGATGGTCGCATGCTCTTTGATTCCACGCAAACCTGGAACGGACAGGAATGGGGTGTCGATGAAGTCATTGATCAGCTGGTAGCAGGTGAGGTAATCCGAGAAGTTATCGTAGTCGCCTCCTCCAATGGGGGAAACGAATTACGCCACCCGGAGTACTTTCCGCAAAAGCCCTTCGAAGCACTTTCCAAGGCAGTGCAAGATTCCCTGTATGACCTTTACCGCGATCAGGGAACTCCGCTGTTTGCCAATCCGGTACAATCGGACAACTACTTGAAGTTCATTGTGGAAGAACTAAAACCCTTCATTGACAAAAATTATCGTACGCTTAAAACGTCTTCACAAACGTTTGTATCAGGTTCGAGTATGGGTGGCCTGATCAGCATGTACGCAATCTGTGAGTACCCGGAGGTTTTCGGCGGGGCTGCATGCCTGAGTACCCACTGGCCAGGCATTTTTACAGTGGAAAATAATCCTGTACCCCAGGCCTTTTTAAACTACTTAGGAGAAAGCTCACCGGACCCTTCAACACATAAATTCTATTTCGATTACGGTACAGAGACCTTAGATGCTTTGTATGAACCATATCAACTTGAAGCAGACTCCATACTGCGCGCCAATGGATACGACAGTTCCAACTTCTTAAGTCTGAAATTTCCAGATCATAAGCACGAGGAACGTTACTGGAGGCAGCGTCTGCATATCCCTTTAACATTTTTACTATCAAAAGAATGAAACAATTTATTACGCTCGTACTGGTTGTCGTCACCATTCAACTAAGTGCACAAAATGTCGAACGAGTAGAACCTCCAATGTGGTGGACCGGCATGGTCAACCCTGAGCTTCAACTCATGCTGTATGGTGAAGGCATAGGTGATCTGGTTGCTGACATCAAAGGAGATGGTGTTCGATTAGCCAGTTCAAGGCGACTGGAAAACAGCAACTATCTGGTCCTGGACCTGGTCATTTCAGAAGATGCCCCAGCGCAAACAATGGAAATCAATCTTTCCACCAGAGGAAAAGTACGGACTTCCCTCACCTATGAATTAAAGGATCGGAATCCTGAATACATCACTCGTGAGAGCTTTGGTGCTTCCGACGTACTCTACTTGATTACTCCAGACCGATTTGCCAATGGAGATCCTGGAAATGACGAAATCGCCGGCATGATGGAAAAACCCAATCGCAGTAACGTTGGTGGACGCCACGGTGGAGATATCGACGGTATCATCAACAGCCTGGATTATATCAAAGACATGGGCTTTACAGCAATCTGGCTTAACCCCGTGTTGGAAAATGACATGCCAGATTACTCGTATCACGGGTATGCCACCACCGATTTCTACAAAGTAGATCAGCGATACGGATCAAATGAAAAGTATGCTGAAATGGTCGAAGAAGCCCATTCCAAAGGCATCAAGGTCATCATGGACATGATTGTCAATCACAGTGGATCAGAACACTGGTGGATGAAAGACGTGCCTGCTTCGGACTGGTTCAACTATCAAGAGCAAAATCTAAAAGGAGACAACTACCAGATCACCACACACCGAAAGACCAAGATTCAAGACCCCTACATTTCCGAAATTGACCTCAAAGAATTTGCTGATGGTTGGTTTGTACCGACGATGCCGGACCTCAATCAGCGGAATGAAATCATGGCTACGTACCTGATCCAGAATTCCATTTGGTGGATTGAATACTCAGGAATTGATGGCATCCGAATGGATACCTATCCCTACCCCGACAAAGATTTCATGACAGACTGGACTTGTCAGCTTCAGGCAGAATATCCAAATTTCAATACCGTAGGTGAAGAATGGTACGAAGATCCCGCTATTGTGGCCTTCTGGCAACAGGATAAGCTCAATGCCAACGGATATGAATCTTGCCTTCCTAGCTTAATGGACTTTCCACTACAAGCCAAAGTTTCCGAAGCGCTAAATGAAGACGACAGCGACTGGTCAGGATGGATGAAGGCATACGTAACGCTGGCACTTGACTTCCAATATGCACACCCCGAAGAATTGGTGGTATTTCCGGACAATCACGATATGAGTCGATTCTACACACAAGTAGGCGAAGACCTCGAGCTATTCAAGCTGGGAATCGCTTATTTTCTGACCGTACGCGGTACCCCTCAAATCTACTACGGTACGGAGGTGCTCATGAAAAATCCTGGTACAGGTGATCACGGTGTCATTAGAAGTGACTTCCCAGGTGGCTGGGATGGTGATAAAGTCAGCGCCTTTTCCGGCGAAGGTCTCACAGCCGATCAAAAAGACGCGAAAAACTTCATCAAAACTATTTTAAATTGGAGAAAGGACCAATCTGCTGTCCATTACGGAAAGCTCACCCACTTCAACCCAAGAAATGGAGTTTACGTATTTTTCAGATACGATGAGAATGACAAAGTCATGGTGGTGCTCAGTAAGAATGCAGAAGATGTTTCCCTCGACCTCTCTCGTTTTGCAGAAATCCTGCCAGCGGATGCATCCGGAACCGAAATCATTCGTGGTGAGCGTATGCAACTGGGTGATACGCTGACGGTACCTGGTCGCTCTCCGATGATCATTGACCTAGACTAGGTTCATTACTTTCTGACGATATTGAAGGGGCGAGAGCCCCTTTTTTTGTTTGAATACCCGATTGAACTGACTGACACTGTCAAATCCAACCTGATAACCAATGGCAGAAACCAGCATACTTGCGCCTCTGTCAACCAACAGTCGCGTAGCAAACTCAATTCTGGTTGCGTTTAGAAAATCAATAAACGTGTTGCCTGTCTCCTTTTTGAACCATCGACAGAAGGACTCTCTAGTCATGTGAGTAAGTTCTGCTACCTCCTGTATGGTGATCTTTCTGGCAAGGTGGTCCAACACATATTGGTTTACTTCCTGTACTTTCCTAAACCCTGCACTATGTGTCATTAGGTAGTGCTCTGATGTGAGCGGCGTAAACGGACACGACGTAAGACTATCTAAGATCTCAATGAGTCCAGAAAGCCGTCCCAGCTGACTTCGCGCTGCGAGTGACTTGAATACGCGAATGATTTGCTCATCTTCCCTGAATTGTAACCCTCTACCGGAACTGCTCAGTAGCTCTTCCATTTGCTGGATTTCCTTGATCTCGAGTAAATCTTCCTTTCTAAATTGGATGACGTGTGCAGCCGAATCCTCGGCCGAGACCCACTGATGTGGAAGATTCCCGCCTAATAACACCAGGTCATGGTCGTTGAAGGGCAAGATACTGTCGCCAACGTATCGGATGCCCTTACCCTTTTCTATGTACGTCAGCTCAAGCTCAGGATGAAAATGCCAGTAAGGTGTAAAACCTGCTTCAATCCGTTGAAAGTACTTAAAGGATCGATTTGACTCCGCTAAACCTACCTGTTCTCTTTGTGCCTTCAAATCTTATATTATCAAGCAATTATCATACAATAATTCAATAAAGATAATATATGCGCACTACTTGCTAAAATAGGTATGAAAAACCGCAGGCAAGTCGATCAAATTTGTGTCATGGAATCATTGCATCAAGAGTACAGGCTTACCGAGGATCAACTTTCCTTCTATGAAGCCAATCGGTACATTAAGCTTAAGGAGGTCTTAGCACCAGAGGTCATCGAGCACTTCAATGGCATCATTGGACGCAAGGTAGATGAGCTAAACAATCAGGATACACCCATTGAGGAACGAGACACCTATGGAAAGGCTTTTTTACAGCTTTTTAATCTGTGGAGAGCAGATGACGACATCAAAGAGTTGGTCTTCAGCAAACGCCTTGCCGGCATTGCGCGTGACCTTATGCAAGTAGACGGAGTGAGAATCTATCACGATCAGGCGTTGTTCAAAGAAGCAGGAGGTGGCATCACACCATGGCATGCAGACCAGTTTTACTGGCCACTGGAAACTGACAAAACGATTACCGCTTGGATTCCACTACAAAAGACTCCATTGGAACTTGGTCCACTCGAATTTAGTGCGGGAAGCCATCAGATTGTAGAGGGCCGTGATCTAAGCATCAGTGATGAAAGTGAGAAGATCCTTTCTGAAAAACTCCGGGTCAATGATTTTCCCCATGTCATTGAGGCTTTTGATGTGGGTGAGGTGAGCTTTCATTCGGGATGGGTTTTCCACCGTGCAGGCGCAAATCAATCCAATCAGACCCGCAAAGTGATGACCGTGATTTACATGGATCGTGACATGGTTCTAAAGCAGCCAGAAAACGAAAATCAAGTCAAAGACTGGAATACCTGGTGTCCGGGGGCTAAGGTCGGTGAGACGATCGACACCAAGATCAATCCCGTCTTGATTTGATGAAGATAAAGTACCTGTATCCCTACTGGGGAAGTGAGCATCTATCAATTAAGAAGGTTTTGTCTACGATCGCTGCAAATGGATTTGATGGAATAGAGGTCAATATTTCTCCCGCCGAAGCCGTGCGCAACTCCCTTCATCTTTTACGTAAAGAGTCTCTTACGGTGGTTGCTCAAATGGTTATGTCAAACCAGGTCGAAACGCCGGAAGCGTTTCTTCACCGAGCTCTTGACAAACTGGATGACATTCGTCAATTCCAACCTGATCTCATCAATTGTCATACAGGTAAAGACCACTTTAGTTTTGAAGCAAATTGCATGATCATAGAAGGTCTTGAAGCATGGAGTACAAAAAACGCAATCCCCATCCATCATGAGATCCACCGAGGAAGATTCAGCTTTCATTCAACCACCCTACTGCCTTACCTTGACACGTTTCCAGAGCTCAAACTTGTGGCGGATTTCTCGCACTGGTGCACGGTATCAGAGAGTTTGCTAGAAGATCAAGCTCACGTCATTGGACGGGTCATTCCACATGTGTACCACATTCATGCGCGGGTAGGATGGTCTCAAGCAGCGCAGGTAACCAATCCTTTTTCGAAGGATGCCCAACTTGAGCTTGCCAGTCACCTACACTGGTGGCAAAAGATCATAGACTTCCACAAGGTCACCACGCAAACAGTATACATTACTCCCGAACAGGGACCATACCCGTACAACCCCGACAGGTCCAACACCGAAAAGGCGGCGGCCGATCAAAAGTGGGTCAATCTTTCCATGAAGCGCTATCTAGAAGAAAATCTAACGTTATGAAAAAGCCCATCCTTTTGGTATGCATCCTGACTGCTTGCACCACCTACGAAAGTTCTCAAGGCGAGGATTTCCTGTCAAAAGTGGACCAGGTCGATGTTCAAGACGACCGTGAGGCACTGGGATTTTTTGAAAAAGATCGAAATCCCCTGGAGCCAGCATTCACGCCACTACCTGTAGGAGACAATCGACCTGAAGGTTGGATATTGGAGCTAATGAAGCAAGACCTGGAGAGTGGTATTGTGGGTGCTCTGGACGAGCTATACCCAGGCATAAAATCAGATGATCTGTTCAATACGCATCGGCGCGGAGGTTTGGATGACGTGCCGGAGATGGGTGACCTGGTTTTAACCGGCGCTCCCTGGGAGCAGTCCATTATGTGGTGGAACGCCGAGACAATTGGCAATTGGTGGGACGGGTTCGTACGCCACGCGTATCTCACGGGAAATGAGCTAGCCATCGAACAAAGTGACCGGATTGTTGCCAATCTGCTCGCTTCCCAGGACGACGACGGATATCTTGGGATATACAAACCGAATCTCAGGTACCAACATACGGGTTCTAACGGTGAACTATGGGCCCAAACCACTGCTTTTCGCACCTTGCTTGGCTACTATGAACTGACCAAGGATACTGCCGTCCTGGAGGCAGTTGAAAAAGGGATGGCTGTGACCATGAGTCGCTACAATGCAGGCATCAAAAATCCCTTCAAACTGGAAAATGCCTTTGGTGGCGTGACACATGGCCTGATGCTGACCGATGTTTGCGAAACGCTTTTCCGAATTACAGGAGACGCTACTTATCAGGAGTATGCGGTCTACCTGTATCAAGCGTTTTCCACCTATTCTATCAACCGTGCCTTCAATGATTTCAGGTACCCATTTCTGATGCAAAAAGACTCCCTTTTCACGGGGCACGCAGTGCATACGTACGAACACATACGAACCCTGGTCAATGCGTACTATCAGACCGGTTATCCAGAGCTGAAAACCGCGTATGAGAATGCTCTGGACAAACTCTCCCATTGCATTCTGCCAAGTGGGGCTGGACATGGAAATGAATGGATTGCGGGAATGGAGGCAGATGCTACCTCTACCGCAGCTGAATACTGCAGCATGTTAGAGCTGAGAAACTCTTTGGCTTCGCTCGCCCAAAAAACAGGCGACGTGCAGTTTGCCGACCATGCCGAAAAACTTACTTTCAATGGCATGATGGGGGCCAGAAATGAAGCGGGAACCGCCCTTGCGTACGGAAAGCACGACAATTCGTTTGCATTGGATGGAAAACACCATGGATTGGAACAATCGCACACCGACCCACGCTATAAGTACTCCCCTACTCACTCGGATCCTGCCGTTTGCTGTATTCCGAATTATACGCGAAATCTCACTTACTTTTTGGACCAAATGTGGATGAAAGATGGCGAAGGGCTTGTAGCGATGCTGTACGGACCGAGTTCGCTGACCACGGAGCTGAACGGCACAACGGTGTCAATCGTGCAGGAGACCAACTATCCATTTTCAGACGAAATCCGATTGAAGGTTTTGAGTGATGTAACGACTGAATTCCCTATTTCGCTGCGCAAGCCCCAATGGGTCAATAACATGAAGGTGGAAGTAAAAGGTGCCAAGATTGCTGAGGAGAATGGATTCATTAAGGTACGTGGCAATTGGAGCAGTAATGAGATTATCATTCGATTTACCAATGAAGTGCAGCAGTTAGCACATTCCGGCGAACAGTACTTTCAGCGTGGGCCTTTGGTCTACGCTTATCCCATTCCTCATAAGAATGAGACGATCAAGTCCTATAGGCTGGAGGGGTTTACCGACTACTACAGTCACCCGACGGACAGCACGTTTGCGCACCTCGTCATCGCAGAAGCCAATTTTGAATTTGCGACTGAGGCCAATCAGGTGTTTCCCTGGTACAACGAGCGCACGTATTTGCAAGGGAACCTGGTGGACTCCCGGAGTGGAACACCCGTCCCCACCCGACTTTTCCCCATGGGAAATACGGTTTTGAGACGGGTAACATTTCCTGTAAATTAAGGTGATGCGGAAATCGTGCCTGGCTCGCCAAACTGAAAGAATTATGAGAAAGTCGCTATGCTTACTACCCCTACTCTTACTCAGCTGTCAACCTGAACCCACAGGTAGCGAGCCGACTGAGCTTCGTACCGTCACCCCGTTTGAAGATCCCCCAGCCTGGGCTTCTCAGGTGGTGTGGTACCAAATCTTTGTCGAACGGTTCCGAAACGGAGATCCCTCCAATGATCCGAAACCTACAGACCTTGAGGGAACCTATCCGGGTTTTATCCCTGAAAACTGGCAGCTCACTCCCTGGACACAAGATTGGTATGCTGACGATGTTTATTTCGCGGAACTAGAAAAAGGACAGGATTGGTTCGGAAATCCGGTCACTACATTTGGCTCCAAGTCACAGCTGCGACGCTACGGTGGAGACTTACAAGGCGTGCTGGACCAGCTGGACTACCTGGATTCACTAGGCATTACGGCGGTCTATTTCAATCCACTGAACGATGCCCCTTCCATGCACAAGTATGACCCACGCTACTGGCGGCATGTAGACCGCAACTTTGGACCCGATCCTGTGGGAGATGTGCAGCTTATGGATTCGGAAGTTCATGACGACCCGGCAACCTGGAATTTTACCCAAGCCGATCAGCTGTTCCTAAAGGTAATTGATGAAATGCATGCCCGCGGCATGAAAGTCATCCTGGACTATTCCTGGAACCATACCGGTCACCGGTTCTGGGCGTGGAACGACCTCGTGCGAAACCAAACGAAATCAAAGTACAAAGACTGGTATTGGGTTACCACGTTTGATGATCCCACCACAGAGGAAAACGAATTTGAGTACCGTGGCTGGTTTGGTGTAAAAGATCTGCCGGAGATTCGTGAGACGGCCTTGATTACACACTCCGAGAAAGTAGAAATCGATACGACAGGTAATGTGTATGCAGAAGCTGCTAAGCAACATATTTTCCACGTCACCCGAAGATGGTTGGACCCAAATCAAGATGGAGATCCGTCGGACGGGGTGGATGGTTACCGTCTGGATGTAGCGGCCGAAATGCCTTTCGGTTTTTGGCGGGAATTTAGAAAGGTAGTGCGCGATATTAATCCCGATGCCTACCTGTTGGGTGAAGTTTGGTGGGAACAATGGCCGGATAAACTGATGAAGCCGGGTCCTTTCCTGAAAGGCGATGTGTTTGATTCACCGATGAACTACCGATGGTATCGATCTGCGCGAAAATTCTTTAGTGGTGATCCTGAAAAACTGACCGTTTCCGCCTTTGTGGATAGCCTACAGCTAATTCAAAAGGGCATCAGAAAGCAAAATACCTATGCGATGATGAATCTCAATGGGAGTCATGATACACCCAGAGTGTTGACATCGCTTTTCAACAAGAATTTATACAAGGTGTATGCAAAACCTGAACAGGAAGCCCGCTACAAAATCCACCGACCTGACGAGGAAACCTTCCAGACCCTACGCCTTTTGCTGGCTCATCAATATACCTACATTGGATCTCCGCATATCTGGGCCGGGGATGAAATGGGCATGTGGGGCGCAGACGACCCCTCGCCCAGAAAACCACTGATCTGGCCTGACTACGACTTTGAAGACGAGGTTGCTCATCCACTGGGCATGGAACGACCGACTGATAAGGTTGCATTCAATGAGGCGCTTTTTGCATACTACCAAAAACTGATACGAATCCGAAAGGAATACCCTGTCTTGATGACCGGCAAGCTTGCATTCTTGCAAGAAGATGACCAAAGCCAAGTTTTGGTTTACCGCAGGTATGAAGGGAAGGAAGAAGTTTTGGTGGCTTTTAATACCGGAGCCTCCACCCAACAAGTCATGCTTTCCGGAAAAGGTCTGCGTGACGTTCTCAATGATTTTCCCATTAAACCTGTCGAAGGAGGTCAGGAGCTTTCATTGCCTCCAAGATCGGTTGCCATTCTGATTAACTAATTCAAAGCTTACCATGAAATACTTTTCTTTTCTGTTTATTCTGCTGGTTGCGTGTACGAACCAGACCACCAAAAGTGAGGTATCCTCCGAGAAACTGCCAAACGTGGTCTTACTGGTCGGTGATGACCAGGGCTACCCCTACTTTGGGTTTATGGGCGCAGACTACGTTGAAACGCCGAATATGGACATTCTAGCCAATAGTGGCACCTTGTTTACCAATGGCTATGTTCCTGATAACCACTGTCGGCCTTCTTTAGCCACGCTTATGACGGGGGTTTTACCCATTCAATATGAAAAAGAAGCCGCTTTAAAGAAGGAAGAGTTGATGACCTCCGAAACGTACTTAGCGCTTGATCAGGAGGGCCAAGCTACGTGGAATGCTGAATACCCTTTTCAATCCATGAACTATTTCACTACCCTTCCTGAGATCCTTGCAACAAAAGGCTACCTGAGCTTCCAAGGTGGAAAGTGGTGGGAATTTAACTATCAAAATGGTGGATTCACGCACGGCATGACAGAGGGCTGGACCCCGCACGACAAAGAAAATGGGGGCAAATGGTTTAAGCAATTCATGGGTGGTTCGGGACTTGAACTGGCCAGGGCAACGATGCAGCCGGCGTACGACTTTATTGATCTGGCTGGCGATACCCCTTTTTTCCTATGGTATGCTCCGGAGCTTCCGCACTATCCTTTTGATGCGCCTGACAAGTACTATTCCATCTACGCAGATCAAGATATGACCGAATCGGCCAAACGATATTATGCAAATTGTACCTGGTTCGATGATGGCGTTGGGGAGCTAATTCGGTATTTGAAAGAAAAGGGCAAGTTCGAGAACACCTTATTTATTTATGTCAATGACAATGGGTGGGAGCAGGAACCTGATCAGGAGTTTCGCCACGACTCGCTCAGATGGCATAACGGAGGTGATAAAGGTAAGCTCTCTTTGTTTGACCAATCCTTCCGATCCCCTATCATCTTCTCCTGGCAAGGAAAAATTCAATCAGGTCAACGCAGGACGGACTTAATCCACAGCGCCGATATCCCGGCAACGATCCTAGATTATGTAGGCTTTGAAGTCCCTGAAGGATACTACGGCACTTCGTATCGTGAAGTTTTGGATGGCGAGGTTGCTAATCCACGGGACAAAATCATGGGAAACATTACCCAGACCCGTTGGGAAGGCGACATGATGGGACGAAAACTCGACGGGTACTGGATCCGAACACCGGACTGGTTTTACAGCTACAATGCGACGGATTCGGTCCATTCGTTGTACAACATGGTCGAAGACGCCAAGAACAACAATAACCTCGCAGAAGTGGAAAGTGGTCTCACGCTTGACTTTTACACTGAGGTGGAAGCCTATCGGCAATCGATGCGGTAGCTCCTCTTCGTGGTTCACCGTTTGTGTATTCATTTGCGTCTGCGAATTAATCGGCATATATTGATCTCAAAAAACCAATTCGTCGTTTATGGCAGCCCAAGAGAGAATCCGACTTTACGATAGTTTACTTGTAGAATGTGCCTGGGAAGTCTGTAACCAGGTCGGTGGTATCTACACCGTCATCCGATCAAAGATCCCTGCAATTGTCGAGAAGTGGGGAGACAATTACTGCCTGCTAGGTCCTGATGTAAACCCAAACATTAGCGCAGAGTTTGATCCCATACTGGACGACGATGAGGATCCGATTTTCCGAACCGCCGAGCGGATGAAGGAAATGGGATACGAAGTAAAGTACGGTCGCTGGTTGGTCACGGGAAGACCTAAAACGATCTTGCTCAACCCGGAGAATGTAGCCAATCGACTAAGCAATCTCCAAAATCACTACTTTAAGAATCACGGCATTGCGATCCAGGAAGATCACGACCTGCTCAACCAAATGCTGCGATGGTCTGATCTCAACAAGACCTTCATCAAGCTTTTGGCAGAAGAAGTCAAAGCAGAAAAAAAACGCCTGGTCGGTCATTTTCATGAATGGATGGCAGGATTGCCCATCCTCGACATCAAAAAGGAGAAAATTCCCTGCAAAACGGTCTTTACGACCCATGCAACCATCTTAGGTCGTTATCTGGCGATGAACGAAAAAGCGTTTTATGAAGATATCAAAACGTATGACTGGAAGAAGGAGGCGATTCGGTTTCATATTCTACCCTTGGTCCAAATTGAGCGGGAAGTAGCCAAGGCATCCGACACGTTCACCACTGTAAGTTCCGTAACCGGTCTGGAGTGCATCAACCTCCTGGGGCGTAAGCCTGATGTGACCACGCCCAATGGACTCAATATTCAGCGATTTGTGGCCTATCACCAAGTTCAGAACTTACATCAGGAATACAAAGAAGAGATCCACGACTTCACGATCGGGCACTTCTTTCACAATTCACCTTTTGATCTGGACAATACACTGTACTTCTTTACCTCGGGCAGATACGAGTATAAGAATAAAGGTTTTGACATCACACTGGATGCCTTGAAAAAGCTCAACGCGATGATGAAAAAAGACCAGTCGGATGTGACAGTGGTTATGTTTTTCATCACCAAGCGACCTACGTGGAGCATCAACCCGGACGTATTGGAGAGCCGGGGTGTATTGGAGGAAATTCGACAGACCTGTGAACAAATTCAGGAGCAGGTCGGACAACGTTTGTTCCTGAAGGGAGCAGTGGCTACCGACGATCATCGCCTGCCAGACTTGAACGAGTTGGTGGACGATTACTGGCGACTTCGCTTTAGACGAACGATTCAATCCTGGAAGTCCAAGAAGTGGCCGATTGTGGTGACGCATAATCTGACCGACGATCTGGACGACGATATTCTAAAATACCTCAGAACACACAAGTTGGTGAACGATCCCAATGACCGTGTGAAGATGGTGTATCATCCCGACTTCATCAATGCCACCAATCCTCTGTTTGGTATCGATTATACCGAGTTTGTCCGTGGATGTCACCTGGGTATTTTCCCCAGTTACTATGAACCCTGGGGTTACACACCTCTAGAATGCATTGCCAGTGGGGTCCCAACCGTAACATCCGACCTCTCGGGATTTGGAAAGTATGCTGAAACCATCGAAAAAGAGCTTCCGGAGCGAGGGGTTTACCTACTGAAAAGGGAGGGTCGAAAGTACGACAAACAAGTAAATGACCTCACCAAGTTTTTGTACGACTTTGTGAATACCGACCGACGGGAACGGATCATCATTCGAAACCGGGCAGAAGATTTTGCCGAGAAATTTGATTGGCGGATTTTGCGAAAGGAATACGAGAAGGCTTATCGAAAATCATTAAAATCTTAGTTCAGAGAACTATTGGTTTAGACCCATCTTCGTACTTGCTCTTGGTACTCCTTGTATTTCGGGCCGAACTGCTTTTGTAAGGCACGCTCCTCCGGCATGATTTGAAAGCGTGTCATGTATGCCACGTACAGGATGAGCGACAACAGGCAGACAGGATTTCCAATGCGTAAGGCCCCACCGATCAAAACGAATAGCATCCCTACGTACATAGGATTTCGCGTATATCTGTATATCCCGGTAGTCACCAAGTGACTTGCTTTGTCAGGATTGGTTGGATCTACCGTGGTCTGATGCTGACGGAAAGCCACAATGCCCGTGATTCCTGCCAACGCACCTAAGGCCAGAAAGACTCTTGAGACGGTTTTTCGGTAAATGAAATCGTGCGAAAAGTCAGGTAGTAGGTAGTAGATACCAAACATGGAAGCCAGGCAAACAAAGAATACGACTACGGGAGGAATTTTAAGCTCCATCTTCATGCTTTTTCATTTTGTTCTACCAGGAGGACGTACCCCTGATCCAGCAGAAGATACCCTTGCTCGTAGCAAAAGTGGTAGCTATCTCCGGAACGGGTCGTGTAGGTTCGGGTGTGAAAATCAAAGTCAAAGCCTCTTTTTAGCAGTTGGTCTTTGTGCGTCTTCTTCTTCCCGTCGGGATTTAGCTCCCTGAGAATCCGTCGATTTTTGGACAATATGTTGTTTACATTTCGCATGTAGTTTGTGGAGGCTGCGTTGGCTCGATTGTTATACGCATTGCGACATCCATCTGAGCAGAATTTCTTATCGATCCGACCAAAAACAGGCTTGCCACACTCCAAACATTTCCGTTCTTGCATTTCGCTAATGTATTGATATACAGCAATAAAAACAATTACAAACGGTTATTAAGTGACTACAAAGGTGACTATATATCAGTTTACACCAGAGAGAAAAAAGTGAGGTTTTGAGATGAAGAATCTCTTTAAAAAATGAGTGTCAATCGGTCTTTTCTGTTGTGGTCTAACCCACTAGAGATGTTTGCTTTCTCCATACTTCGACCTACTGTGTTAAAGAGCATTTTGCAAGTAACTAATCATTGCCTGACTACAGGTTACTTAGTTGTACGAACAGTATCGGGCTTGCTATCTTTCAGGTAAATGTAATAATATATCTATATTTGGATTATGAAATTTTTCATTTTCACCATGAAGGTGATGACGATCGCAGCGGCGATCTATTTTATAGTAGTCTTTTAATGGACTACTACTACGAGAAAGAGAATTTAAAAGTTGGCAAAACCAAGAGGAGAAAGTGGATTGACAGAGGGTTCAATTTCGCATCCAAAGTAATTCCACAGTTAGCATTAAGAGCCGTTCAATAACGGCTCTTTTTTTTATTCAGCTTGCTTCTTTCTACGTTCAGCCAGATCCAATTCAAGTAGTTCTATCTCTAGTTTCTTTTTCCGCCTGTCAAGAATAAAATTTCTAATAAGAATGATTCCAGTAGCTATCGTAGAAACAGCTGATATGAAGCTTGTTAAGCTTAGAAGTAGGCCATTTAAATCAGTGGCCATACTGTTATCATAGTTTCCGACCTTGTCGTAAGAGTCGGATAAAACCCTCGGTACTAATATACTAAGAATTAGAACTACTAAGGAAGTGTAAAACCAGCGTTTGATTCTCATTTCTTCTTGTCATTTGGAGGATTGTGTATTGCATGGATTAGCTTCTTATCAAAGTCACTGTGTTCCTCTTGATCTTCTGGCAATGAACTTTGAATAAGCTCCTTTTTCTTACTAGCTGTATTCAATTCTTTCATGTTCTCATGTGTCACTACCTTTTTACCCGTTTGCTGTTCTATTCTGCTTAGAGCCTCTTTAGTAATAGCACCTGCTATATGAATCTGCTTTTTGGTTTCAAAAAAGCCCTGAGCACCAGATTTCTCTAACAGTTCCTTTGCCGTTGCTTCACTAAAAATCGTAGAAGCAAGTTCTAACGGGGTCATGTTATCTCTTAGACTATCTTTTGTAGACAATCCTTTGTGTTGCTTATACTCTTTTGCAGTGAATCCAGACCATGCAGAGTACATTTCATTTGTCAAAACTCCATACTGATAGTTCTCTGTTATTCCTGATTCCTTCAATTTGTCTGTAAAAGAGACTCTTGCATCTATGCTAGCTGTTCTTGTTTGTATCCAATCCTGGGTATAGCCTTTAGCTATGTAGTATCCTTTACCTCTTTCTATTGCTTTTGCAGGTTGCTCTATCTCTTCTATTCTTTCTGCACCCACTTTAGCTAACCACCTTTTAAAAGGTTCTGCTTTCTTTGATGGTACAGATTGAATAACTCGAAGTATACCTTCGTTATCTGCACAATCAGTAGCGTATTTCTTTCCATCTGTAGATTTTAGTTTCAGTTGTACGCAGATTGTGGACAACTCAACTCCATTTTCTAGCTCTCTACTTTTCAATGTACTCCAATAGTTCCTAGGATTACTACTATCAGTTAGTGCACCTATTACATCTACTACCGAGTAGTACCATTCATCACCAACAAGTATTCTTCTTATCTCCTTGTCTTCAAATATTGCCAATCTATCTATTGGCTGAGCAACTTTTGCCTTTACATCTCCCATTTTACTTCCCTATTAATGCGTTGTAAGTTAATCTATGTTCTGTGTTACTTAATAATCTATTAAATCTTACCTGAGTTAATTCATTTCGAGTATTGTATCTAAACACAAACTCATCAAGATACTTCTGTAAATGCTTTTTGGAGGTAAAATGATAGATACCTATAATTCCCCTCTTTAGAAGCGACCAGAAGCCCTCTATTGTGTTAGTGTGGATGTTTCCTCTTACATACTCACTTGCTCTATGCTTTACGTAGTAGTGGTCGTAAACTCTTTCTAGGCTTTTGTAGCCTACCCATTCATCCGTGAATACGGTGGTGTCTAATTTGACATTGCGAACTATCTCCGTGTTCACTTCTCTCTTATTGACCTTCTTAACCGCCTTAGCTCTTACATCACCGCCACGTTGAACCATACCCACTACAGGAGCTTTGTCAGAAGATTGACCGCCTTGAGCGTGTTCCGCTCTCTTATTCATGTGTCGGTTCTTATTCTTACCACCTACATAGGTTTCATCCACTTCAACTTCACCTTCCAACTGATCATCAGGAGTGATACCAAAACAGTTTCTAATTCTTTGAAGCATGAACCATGCAGTCTTCTGAGTAACATCTAGGTCTTTTGATAGCTGGACGGATGAAATGCCTTTTGAATGTCCAGTAATTAGATAGATGGCCATGAACCACTTTTGAAGCTCAACCTTAGTATTATCAAATAGTGTGGCGGTTCTGACATTGAAGTACTTTCCAGTACTCTTACACTTGTACTTATTGCCAGCGCACTTGTACACCTTAGAAGATGGATCGAAAGGAGAAATCACGTTTCCATTCCATCTAAGATTCTCTAAATGATCAATGCAAGTCTGCTCGTTAGGAAATGCTTTTACTAAGTCAAGGATGGATTTAAAATTGGTGTTAATCATGTGCTTCTATCTAGTACTTAATTACACGTCAAAGATAGAAGTTAGTTACACCAATCGCAAACTATTTAGTGTAAAATAGTATATAGTTACCACTACAAACGATTAAATACCGAATACCGTTTTTATTTCCCTGCAAATTTGCTTCGTCAATTGACACATCCATCTGCCGATCGGATGAATTTATTCACATTTTAAAAATTTATGTATCATGAAAAGTTTAAGAAACAGCGTGCAATTAATTGGTAGATTAGGTAACGAACCTGAGGTGCGAACCTTTGATAGTGGTAAGAAGATGGCCACATTCTCACTTGCCACCAACGAGACTTATCGCAACAATAAAGGCGATAAAATCACGGACACCCAATGGCACAACATTGTCGTTTGGGGAAAGAAAGCGGACATTGTGGAAGATTATCTCAAAAAAGGAAGCGAAATTGCACTGGAAGGAAAGTTGATCAATCGATCTTACGAGAAAGACGGTGTCAAGAAGTACATCACTGAAATCAGCATGAACGAGTTGCTGATGATGGGTAAGAAAGAAGACTAATACCGTTCACATCTATACCAAGCCAACTTGGTTGTTACGTGAATCAGCCACAAAAAGCGGCTGCCATTTTTGGCAGCCCTTTTCTATTTTGAATTATTAACCAGTTAGTTTTCTGTTCTTTTCACGGTGATCATGCCCAGCGCCTTATCACGTGAGATGGATCCCTTGTCATAGCCGCCCAACGTCTTTGCATCCACCATTACCTCGATTGCCTTGGGCATATCACATTCTTTGCATTCTGTGAGCTTTACTTTGAAGATCAGTTTCTCTTTATCTCCCAGGCTTTTGACGGTTCTCCCATAATCGAGCAGGTTTTGCTTGAAAGAAGCTTCAAATTCAGGGTACATGGCATTCACGCGTTCGTCTCGCTCCTCTTTTGTTAATCCCTTCTCTCCCGTTGTGCGGATGGTGTGCAGTCCTTTGTTGCTTGAGGACGAGTAGAATTTCATGCTAAAGGTTACACCTAGGTTGGGAAGTTTGGTGTAGCCGATGTTGCGGGAGGCCAGGTAGTAGGTAGAAGACAGATCTGCTTCGTACAATCTGGCGAAAATCGTGGCAAACAGTTCGATGTCTTTGGCCACTTCTTCGCCCTCGCCCCCTGTGAACTTGATGCGTTCAATCAGCTGGTCCCGAGCTATCTTTCCTTGCCGTTGTGCGGTGAGATCGCTTTTCAATACTTCGGCTGTCAACCCCTGATTTGACGTGGATTCCGTACCACCCAAATAGAATTCCAATCTATTTGAGCGCTTCATTTGCACCACGATACGGTCCGTAGGCTGCAACTGGCCGATCAGGTCGGCATAGTCTGCCAAAAATGTAGTGACCTGACTTCGCAATTCATCTGACTCAACAGCTTTTGCCTCTTTGGCTTTTTTGCTGTTTGCATCCACAATTTCGATGCGTCTGTTCCCTTTGACCTTCACATCGTAATCAACATCGTTGTCACTGTCTTCGATGACAAGTACATCGTCACCGCCCGTAGAAATGATCGTATTTTGTCCGGAAAAGGAGAAGGAAGTACGCAAAGGCATGGTGAAGATGACCCCATAATCCGGGATATAGCTGCTTTCGACATTTTCATAGCCCCATAGTCTTCTACCGCCGTTGCTTTCTTCTGACAAGGTAGCCAGAATGTTTTCGGCGACTTTCAGGTCACGTTCCATTCGCTCCTGATCAATGGATTGAGAAAAGGTTTGTGTATTTCCTACCATCGTTAAGACGATGATGAAGAGTATTTTGATGGTTCTGTTCATTGTATTCATGTGTCCTTTGAATTTTAATACTGATTTGAAGGTTGCTCCTCTACGGAACTGATCAGGTTGGTCAAAATCTGGTTGGTTTGCAATTGATTGTACTCTGTGTCTTCGGCCAGGTTTGTAAACTGTGTTTGGATGACATCCAAGTCATTTCTCCGTTGAATGTCCAAGAATACGGCCAGTTCCTGTAACGACTGATCCATGTAGTCTCGCTGACTTTGCTCTGAATTTTCCAGCATCGACTGGAGGGCATCTCTGTTGAAGTCCCGTAAACGCGCCATGTATTCGTTGAGCAGCGCTTCGTCCACGTTTGGTACCTGCTCCGCTACCTGCTGATGCATCGTTTGCTGCACTGTACTCAGCTGCTGACTCACCAGCTGATTGTTGGCCGCCAGTGCTTCAGCAAGCATTTCTTGTACTTCTGCTTTGGTATAGACCTCTTCGGTAGAGGTAGCCGACCCAAAGGCCATTTCTAATCCTTCTGCTCCCGTGGAAATTCGGAATGAGGTAAGGTATCCCACGAAGATCAATAGTGCGATGCTTGCTGCAATACCCATGGGAAATTTCCACCAATGCTGCGTTGCAGACCCCACCACCACATTCGACTGATCGAAGGTAAACTGAGGCACCTCAACTTCTCGTTCTTGCACCTTGCCCATGATCCACCGTGCTTCCTCCAGTGCATCAAGTTCTTTGCGCGCAGACTCGTTTTCGTCAAGATAGGCTTCTACTTTTTTCTTTTCCTCACTGGACAGCTCACCGTAGAGATAGGCCATCAGGGTTGCTTCGTCTACTTTATAGCTCATAATGAATTGTTTCTTTGTTGATATTTTGTTGTTCTAGCCGCAGCTTCAGGGTTTTTAGTCCCCGGTACAATCGCGTCTTTACGGTATTTTCTGAGGTGTTCAAGGCATCTGCTATTTCATGAAACTTGAATCCTTCGTATTCTTTCATCAGGATAACGCTTCGCTGATCCTCCGGTAGCTGCTGCAAGCATCCGAACAAGATCTTCTCTAATTCCACCTGCTGGAAGGATCGTTCCGGATTGAACATCCGTTCTTTGGCTTCCCCTTCCATCGCCCCTGCGCTTTCTTCCTCTTCCCCTGTTGTTGGGGCCATGGATACCAGCTTGTTTCGCGCTTGCTTTCTGGCCTCTTCGTGGCAGTAGTTGGTGGCTATGCGGTAGATCCAGGGCTTAAAGCTTCCTGCATCTTTCAACTTCCTCAAATTCTTGAATACGGCAATGAAGGTCTTTTGCGTGATATCTGCCGCAAGGTCTTCATCGGCGGAGTACTTCAGCACGTAGTTGTAGATCCGCTTGTACCAAAGGTTTACCAGCTGGTTGAAGGCCACCTCATCGCCTTTTTTGGCTCGCTCGATCAGGGTGTCTGCCGAGATCATGTTCACGGTTATTGATTCGGCTTGCATGTGCGTGATGGGCTAACTGTCTGTTCCTTCATACTGCTTAAAAAGTCAGGTTCTTCTCAAGGATGCTGTTGAAGGTAAAAAAGTTTTAGCGATTCACTTTTTTTTCCAAATGGTCAAGGTCAGGTGATCCATATAGTCTTGTCGCTTCACGATCAGCGCCTTTTCAATTCCTCCTTCAAAGATGGGGCTAAAGGCGTAATCGTATACCAGGTAGTAGAGACCGGTTGTGGTTTTATGGATTC
>CAZQJU010000022.1:0-40980 GCA_964593185.1 uncultured Roseivirgaceae bacterium | reverse complement strand
GCTGCGAAATATCGCGAACTGCTCGCAGAGCTCGAAGGAATTGAAATTCCTGTAGAAGCTGAGTACGTAAAACACGTGTATCATTTGTATGTCCTTCGGGTGCAGGATCGCCAGAATTTGCAAACCTACTTAAGGGAAAATGGGATAGGAACTGCAGTACACTATCCTCAGCCCTTGCCATTGGTTCAGGTATATCAGCAATTGGATTACAAGCCAGCGGATATTCCAATTGCGGCTAGCTATAGTTCCAAGATTCTGTCCATTCCAATGTTCCCGGAACTAAATACGGATCATTTGGAAGCAATCCGAGATTCGATCCAAACATTTTACAACTGAGTCTAGAGGTGTTGTTCTCAGAGAATTCAATATTCTTAGACGCAAAGTATTTAGCTTTGCGGTTTCAAATCAAATCAAGCTATGCAGAGGCACTTCTCTAAAGCATTAATTCTTATTTTTCTTTGTATTTCATTTATCACAAGTGCGCAGGACATTAGTGAACTGTCCAAAGTAAACATTGATGACTTATCTGATAGCCAAATTGAGGCATACGTCAAGCGAGCCCAAGATTCAGGTCTCACTATGGAGCAATTGGAACTGCTGGCTCGCCAAAGAGGGATGGCCTCCTCTCAGATTATCAAACTGAGACAGCGAGTATTAAAACTGCAGAGTAATAGGGGTGGGGAGCAAGGAGTACGTGGAAATGAGAGCAGGTTGAGAGACAATTATGACCAAGTTGATGAAGTTTCATTTTTTGACGATTTGGTAAACGTTGACACACTAGCGTCTAAAGGTCTCCCGATTTTTGGAGCTAAAATTTTTGAATCAGCGATAAATTTTGAATCGCCCTCAAATATTGCGACTCCTGAAAGCTATGTATTAGGTCCAGGTGACGAAGTCATTATCGACATCTACGGCGCATCAGAGATTACCTATCAGCAGGTTATATCACCGGATGGAAAAATACTAATAAGTGGAGTAGGCCCTATCAGTTTGAGTGGGATTTCAGTGATGGCGGCAAAGGAAAGAGTATTCAATAGGCTATCTTCCATTTACTCGGGATTAAGAGGGTCCAGGCCCAATACATTCATGGAGCTTTCCGTTGGAAGCATAAAGACAGTTAGTGTAAACGTGGTAGGTAATGTGAAAAGACCCGGTACGTATGCGATGTCTTCTTTTTCAACCGCATTTACAGCGTTGTATCAGGCAGGTGGTCCGGACGAATCAGGATCGATGAGATCAATTGAAATTATCAGAGGTGGAAAAAAGATTGCAACACTCGATGTTTACAAGTATTTCTTTGAAGGAGATGTCTCGAACAATCCACAGTTGATGGATGGTGATGCCGTTGTTGTGAAGACGTACGTGAACCGTGTGGCCTACGCCGGGGAAGTAAAGCAGCCTGCGATCTATGAATTTATAGAAGGCGAGACATTCCAAGATTTAATACACTTTTCCGGGGGGTCTAATGCCAATGGATATGACCAAAGCGTTACCATTTTCCGATCTTCAGATTTAGCGAAGTCTTTGGTCACCTTTAAGGTGGATGAAGAAGATGTTTCCTTGTTCGACGGAGATTCCATCTTTATTGCCCCGATTTCAATTGACTACTCGAATCGCATAAAGGTTGAGGGGGCCGTAGAACAAGCAGGGTTCTACGAGCTACAGGAAGGAATGACGTTGCTCGATGTCCTAAAACTGGTTGGAATTCGTGAGGATGCTTATAAAAAGAGAGCTAACATTATTCGATTGAACAATGATCTCTCTTTCTCAAACATTTCGTTTGATGTTGATGCTGTGCTACAAGAGCAAGAAAATCATGAAATCCAGAATGAAGATTTGATTAAAATTCCTTCCATTTTAAATGTCAAGGAGCGTAAGACCATTACCATTTTAGGGGAGGTAAATAATGAAGGCGAATATCCTTTTGTGGATGGAATGACGGTAGAAGATCTGATTGCTATTTCGGGGGGTCTGAAAGCTAGTGCGAATACGACTTCAGTAGAAGTAGCAAGAAGGGTGAGTAAGGATTCCAAAGAATTTAGAACCGCTATCATCTTCAACTACAGTATAGCTGAAGATTTAGGGTTCGAAAATAGCTCAACCTTTCAATTAGAGCCGTTTGATTTTGTCACAGTCAAAGCATCTGCCTTGTTTAGAACACAGAAGCTGGTTAAGGTGGAAGGGGAAGTTCTATACCCGGGTTTCTATGCCTTGGAAACCGAAGAAGACAAATTAACTAACCTACTGGAAAGAGCAGGAGGATTAACACAATATGCTTATCCTGCCGGAGCATCGCTTATTCGCGATTTAGATCCCAATGCTGGAAAAAGTGAAGAAGAACGAGATCTTGAAACAACAAGCACCGACGAGGGTGATTATTACCGAAGGTTGCAGTTAGAGGGCCTGATTGCTCGAGATTCTGTAACCGAGTTAGGCTCAGAACTGTCTAGGAAAGAAAGTGTTGGTATTCAGTTTGAAAAAGCGCTTGAAAGCCCTGGTTCAAAGTTCAATCTCATTCTTCAGGATGGAGACGTCTTAAGTATTCCCAAACAATTGCAGACAGTGAGAATTCGGGGCCAGGTGTTGTACCCCACACGTGTTAGCTATGACAAGGCTTCAAGTTTCAAAGACTATATCTCCTTAGCTGGGGGATTTAGTGACGATGCAAGAATAAAGAAATCGTATATTGTCTATGCGAATGGGAGAGCAGAAAGAACAAAGCGCTTTTTACTCTTCAGGTCTTTTCCTAAAGTGGAGCCAGGAGCGGATATATTTATTCCAGAACGCCCTGAACGTAGGCCACTCTCCGCTGGAGAGATTTTGGGAATAACTACTGGTCTTGGATCTCTTAGCTTTTTAGTGATTCAAATTGTGAATAGTTTAAACTAACATATTTAGTTGGAAAAGAAGAAGCTGGATAAGAATGTACTTTTGAAAGGTTTTGCAATCAAAGCTGTGATCGGCTTTGTGGTTTGGTTGATCTTGTATCATGGTTTGATCATTCCTGATGGTAGACTAAATGGATTTTTAACCAGTACAGTAATTTCTGGGACTACTTATGGACTTTCACTCTGTGGGTTTGAGACATCAAGAGAGGGTGACATGATTATTATTGATAATCAACCTGTTGTTTTGGTAGCGGATGGATGCAATGGTTTGGAGTTGTTTGCTCTATATGTAGGATTTCTACTGTGTTTTCCAGGAAAGTTGAAGTTTAAGTTGCTCTTTATCCCTATTGGAATTGCTCTCATCTATTTGATTAATGTTGCAAGAGAAATTGTCCTTGCATTAAACTACAAATTTTTTCAAGAAACTTTTGACTTTAATCACAAATATACTTACGTATTTGTGGTGTATTTATTTGTGTTTGCTATTTGGAGATATTGGCTGAATCGTTATTCAATACTAGCAAAGCCGGAATAGTTTGAGAGCGCATAGAATAGCATCGATTGGTGTTTTATTGCTTATACTCCTGTATGGCTTTTTCAAAGTATGGTTCTGTAGCCTTTACTCCCATCCAGTTTCCAACCTGGTTGAATACCTGGGTTACTCACCTGAGCTTCTATTAGCAGAGCTTAATTCACTCTCATTGGGTGCAACGGAGTTTTCTCATTTTATGGGGTGGTTGATCTACTATCCAACCTACCTGGGGTTGCACCTGCTATTCATCTATCTCCTTTTTAAGAAACAACAAAGGATGAGGAAAGTACTGTCTTTCGTCTTAATTATACTCATAGGGGTATTGAGTATTAATATTGTTGCAGGAAAGGCATTTGGTTTCATCCATCTTTACAAGATTTCATACAAGTTATTTCAAAACCTCTTAGGTCTTCCTTTTATCCTTCTTGCGATTGAGGGCGGCAGAATACTAATCAGAGATATTGATTCCTACTATAAAGATCAAACAGATTAGCACTCATTTTGCATTTGATCCAAGCGGAATTGACATTAATTCTGCCTGCAAGACTCGGTGATTACCCTATTTTTGTTTCGTGGAAAAGCTAACAGATATATTGTAAATGGAAAAAGACCAATCTACCAATAGCATTCAAATATCGGAGCTGTTACAAATAGTAAAAAGAAGGAAGAAGCTCATTATCATTACGACATCTATCTCGATCTCTTTTGGTTTCTTCATCTTACTTTCTGTTAATACTGAGTACAAGTCCTCAATTGAAATTTTACCGGAAAGTAGCGCTGAGTCATTTAGCCTAGGTGCGTTGGATGGGCTATCCGGCCTAGCCAATATCGCAGGTGTGAACCTACCGAGCAGTTCGTCTGCTGCTTTCGAGCCCTTTATCTATCCCGAGATCATCAAGTCGAAGAGTTTTTTGTTGCAGTTGTTGGATGATTCGGTACAGTACAAAAACCAAAAGGTGACGGTGAGGGAATACTTTAATGATCACTATGAAAGTGACGTTTTTGAACGAATGATTTCTGCGTTAAGAGTCGCAATCACGCAGATCAGAGCTTTGATTAGTTCCTCACCTTCTGGAGTAGTGCCACTGGATGATAACTTGTTAGTGATAACTGAAGAAGACCTTGCCTTAGTGGAGCAATTGGGTGCAAGAGTTGATCTAGTCGTGAACTATGAGACAGATATCATCACAATTTCTGCTAAAATGCCTAATCGGATCATATCTTCTTCGTTGACCCAGGTGGTCTACCAGCGCTTGTATGAGTTTATTGATGATTACCGGACCCTGAAGCTTAAAAATCACAGGGCTTTTCTTAACACAATCAAAGCAGAAAAAGACTCCCTTCTCAGTCAGAAAGAAGCTGAGTTGACACGTTTTCTTCAAAATAATCGATCACTTGTTTCACCGGAGTTACAGTTCAGGAAGGATATTTTGACAAAAGAGTATGAAAACACGTTGGTCATGAAGCTACAGATAGATCAGCAACTGGACTTGAATAATATCGAGGAAAGTGAAAATAAGGTCTATTTCAAGATATTGAAAGGAGTCATTATTCCCAATGAGAAGTATTCACCAAAAACTATACAGTCGTTAGTTATCTTTTTCTTTCTAGGGATGATTGTTTCTTTGTCCATAATCAGTGTTGATGAAATTTTAATCAAGCGCTTTAGGAAATTGGTCGTTTGAGTCATTTCTTTGACTAAGAAATAATTCTGCCAATCCAGATTTCACTCATTTTGATGCCAAGTCACGTTCGAATTATTCTTACTGTAATTTGCCTGACTTCCTGCACTGTCACACTAAGTCAGCCCAGAAAAAACGTGATCCTGATCATTGTTGATGATCTCAATCAGTCAGTCTTTAAGGATGAGAATCTTTTTGATTGTGTGAATCTTTTTAATTCAGGGCTATCGGTTTACACGAATGCGTTTGCTTCAGCGCCTTCCTGTGGGCCATCAAGAACTGGAATGCTCACCGGGATTCACCCCATGAGATCAGGATTGGTCCTGAATAAATCATACCCGCTGAAGGTGGCATT
Source organism: uncultured Roseivirgaceae bacterium (assembly GCA_964593185.1). GTDB lineage: Bacteria > Bacteroidota > Bacteroidia > Cytophagales > Cyclobacteriaceae > Ekhidna. The sequence goes on along the minus strand of CAZQJU010000022.1, from coordinate 35,523 downwards.
GCCATATGCTGTGTCCATCCCTGAGTACCTGAGGGATCAAGCATATACCGTAGCTGCCTATGGCAAAATCTTTCACGGAGCAGATAATAGAAAGGATTACTGGGACCAGTTTGAGTCGCTCTATTCCAGACCTCCTACGTCTAACGTACCTAATCATGGGCTGGAAGAACTATATGAGAACGGAGCTCGCCAGTTTGATTGGGGGTTTGTTGACCAGCCGCAAACGGCATGGGGAGATAATAAAATTGTACGAAGGGGGATTGATTTCATAAAAAGGCAGGAGACTAGTGATACGCCATTTTTCTTAGCTCTGGGTATGCGACTGCCTCATCTGCCATGGTACCTTCCGCAGGGTTATGAAGAAATCGCTGTTCGGGAGGTGTTCGTTCCAGATTGTGTAGACGTTGACGAGGTCTCAGGTTCCGAAAAGTTGGGAGACACCATAAGCTATGCTATTCTAAGAGAAAATGGCAGATTGAATGAGGCGGCCTACTTCTATTCGAGAGGGGTCAAATTCTCAAACGACCAATTAGCGCTGTTTCTTCGGGAATTTACGACGTCCAGTTTGGTAGATAACACGATGGTGGTGATTGTAGGAGACAATGGCTTTCACCTGGGGTCGAAGAAGAGGTTTCGGAAAAAAACCCTTTGGATGGAATCCTTGCGGGTTCCGCTGTTCATCTATCAGCCGGGATCGGCAGCACGTGACACCATACGTCACCCGGTAAGTTTGCAAGATATTTATCCCACAATCGTCGACTATGTGCAGAAGGATGGGAACCCATTTTTGGATGGACAAAGTCTGCTGAATAATGAGGAGCCACCCAGGGAAGTGTTCGCAGTTTCTGAAAATAATGACCTATCAGTGATCACGAATGAAAGTCACTCAACCTACTACCACGACGGATCGTCTCAATTTTACAATGGCATTACCACCACAGAATGTGAGAATGAAGCGCAGAATTTTGATGCGACACTTCAAGCTGTGGATTACAAGGTTCTTTATGAAGAATATTTATTGGACCTTCGACTCAAAGTCGAGATCACTGATGAACTCACTTTACACTGGGATTCGATACCCAATCAGTACTATTCGCTGCGGGTGCTTAAGGATGGCATACCATCCATTCAGGATTCCATTGTTTTCAGGAATCAGTACATAGTGGATGAACAGCTACCTTTTACTGTTAGGTTAGAGTGTCGAAATCCTCAAAAAAGATCATGGTTCCAATATTTTGACGTGGACGTACATGGGAATACCTCCTTGAAGCGTATCGTTGACTCTGACATGAAATGTATTTATATGGAATCTATTACTCCAAATCCTACCAACTCACAATCGACCGTTGAGCTTTTCAGCTGCAAGTCGATCGCTGTGGATATCTATGTCCGTGACCTTTTAGGCTCCACTTCCATTAGACATACCATCGAATTGAACGAAGGTCGGAATGAGGTGGATCTGGATTTTAGTGGCTTAATGAAAGGCACCTACTTGTTGTCCGTTGATCAGGAGACTTTAAAATTCATTGTCTTGTAGCGCTTTGGCCGGTCCGGTCCAATGCGAAGGGGTTACCGATTTTATTAATCGCGACATCAAATTGCTTAGCATTGGATTGTATTAGATTTGCTTGAATTTTGATGATTGGTGTTAATCGAGCGCTTAAAAAAGAACCCCGAAGTATTTGAGTTTTACCTGCAAAATGGGTGGAGCCTAATCTCTAAAGTACTCATCGCATTTACGGGGATTCTGATGAACTATTCAATCTCAAAATTTTATGGGGCCAGCGAGGTTGGACTGTTCGCCATTTTTAATTCCCTTATCAGCTTTACAAGCTTGTTCTCAACGCTAGGATTGAACATCTATATCCTCAAACTAATTGAGACTACCAAAAAGGATTTTCCTGATTATTCGGTCAATTCCATCCTGGACAAAGTGGTCTCCATTGTCGCTTCATTCAGCTTAATCATCACTTTGCTTATCATCGTAACCAGACAGCAGATCGGTGAATTGGTCTTCTCTCAGGAAGCATTGGAGATTGTCATCATCCTTGCTGCCATAGCAATTGTACCCTATTCACTTTATGAGATGGTGCAGGCGTCTTTCAGGGGCTTAAGGAAGGCAGAGAAACTGATTCCAGTTCAACTGACCTTAAGTATTTCGAAGGTGACCATGGTCATTGTGGTTGCATTAATGGCTGGAAATTTTACCATTGTGTTGGGTTTGATCATTGCCATAACAGCCCTGGTAGCAATTTGGTCGATGGTACTTGCTCGTAAGCTCAGTCGATCAGAGGGTAACGATCCTGCTCCCAAGAAGTACAGTTTGTCGCTTTTTAAGATGAAGGAAATTATCACGGATGCGTCCCCGCTGTTATTGACTGCCTCTGCTACCCTTACGATAAGTCATGCCGACTTCTTAATATTGGGTTATTTCATGGACGTAAAAGCCGTCGGTTACTATGCGGTAGCAAATAAGTTGGCCTTGACCATTGCACTTACGCTGCGCTCGATCAATTCTTCCACGGGTTCACTCTTTAGCAGGTACTTTGTCACCAATGAGAAGGAGAAGCTCAAATTAACATTGAAAAGGACATCGCGTCTTTCCTTTCTCGTTTCCTTACCGCTCGCATTGCTCTATTCCATTTTCGGGACAGACATATTGGGATTCTTTGGCGAAGGTTTCGAGATTGCCTTTAGCTCCCTGCTCATCCTTACGTTGGCGCAGCTATTTTCGTCGTTGAGTGGGTCTGTTGGGTATTTTCTGAATATGACCGGCTATCAAAAGACATACAGAAACATCGTGATCATAAGCTCCGTCTTAAACATCATTCTAAACATCATACTTATTCCTCGCTATGGTATTTTTGGAGCTGCGGTTGCAACCGCCTTTAGCATTTTGTTTAATAATTTGTGTTCAACGATCATGATAAAGAAGAATTTTGGATTTTGGTCTTTTGGAATTTACTTGAAGTAAAGCGATGAATGAGATTGAGTTGACGTCCAGAGAGGTCTTGATGAACAAGTTCAAGGCAAAGAGTCTAGAAAACTACACGTATCGATGTAGGAGGGCCTGGAATTCTCTGATTTCCAAAAACAGAGTATTGCCTGATTTCATTATCATTGGTGCCCAGCGATGTGGCACCACTTCCTTATTTTCATTCCTTTGCGATCACGGTGAAGTTTTCAACCCAATCAAGAAGGAAATTCATTTCTTTGACAACTTCTACCATAAGGGAATTGGTTGGTATAAGTCACATTTTCCTGTTACCTCAAGGAAGCAAAAGATCGTGGGGGAGGCATCCCCATATTACATTTTTCACCCTCAGGCGATGGAGCGAATGGCAACAACAGTCCCAGAATCCAAAGTAATTGTTGTGTTGAGGGACCCAGTGGAACGCGCTTTTTCTCATTACAAGTGGGAAGTGAGACAGGGATATGAGACGCTCAGCTTTGAAAAAGCCTTGGATGAGGAAGAGACTCGTCTCCAAGGGGAAATTGAAAAATTGAAAAATAATTCACAATACTATAGCCTTGATTATCAGCATTACTCTTATACAAGTCGTGGGATGTACTATGACCAAATTAAGCGTCTGTACAAACTGATTGATCCAGCTAATTGTCTAATCCTTTCAAGTGAGGAAATATTCTCGGGCCATCAGGAGGCATTTTCGAAATTGCAAGATTTTTTAGGCCTCACGCATTTGAATTATAAAGATTTCAAGGAGATCAATGCGACAAAGTCCTCGATCATGCAGGAAGTCACCAGGGCACGATTAAAGGAATTATTCAGAAGCGAGAATCAAAAACTGTATGAACTTTTAGGGAAAGATTTTGGATGGAATTAATTAAGCCGGTTATCGTTATAGGAATGCATAGATCAGGCACTTCGCTTGTTTCTTCGCTACTTCAGAAAATGGGTGTTTTCATGGGCCACTACCGAGATAAGAACGAGGAGTCCTGGTTTTTCCTGAAGGCAAATCATTGGATTATGAACCAATTTGCCGCCACCTGGGATTATCCAACTAACTACAATCTGGTCGGTGATAATGAGGATGAAATGGTTTTGAGGGTGCTTAAAAAGCAGATGAGCGGTTTCTATGCCCGTTTTAAGTATTTTGGACCTGCTCTTTTTTTGTCAAGTAATTTTCAGACCTATTCCAAGTGCTGGGGTTGGAAGGATCCCCGAAACACCTTCACACTTCCTCTGTGGCTTAAAATGTTTCCTGAAGCTAAGGTGATCGCGATTCAACGAAACCCATTGGATACCTGCAGTAGTATGGTAAAAAGGGAGCGACTGAAGCATCAGAAATTGCTTAATTCAAATTTTGAAGGTGATGCAAAATCATATATTTATAAAGGTAGTTTTTTCAATACTTCTTTGAGACTACAGGAGTATAAGAGCTGTTTTGACCTTTGGAAGGAGTATAACCAAAAGACCATGAGCCACGTGAGTGAGGGGAGAGTGGATTGTACTATTAAGTATGAGTCACTTCTGGAAAATCCATTGCCTTTTTTAAAGGAGTTGAATACGCTGCTACAGCTTGATAAAGACGAAGCTCAATTATGTTCACTTGAAGCCTCGATTGATAAGAGTCGTGCATATGCCTATTCTTTTAAGAATGAGGAGGTGAGAGCGTTTTACCAGTCGATTCAGAATGATGCCCTAGTGGCAGAGTTGGGTTATAGTGACCTCCAATAGAAATCAGAGTTGATGTTAGTTACTTCAATTTCGATATTTCTATTTGTTTTGTTAATCGGGTCATTGGTGTGGGAGGACAAATCGTACTTCATTGCGCTTCTCATCGTTCAGACATTTTTTAGCAGCTACCTGTCTGTCAATTTAGAATATGCATACGAAGGAGGGATTCTTTTATATATTCTTAAGAGCTGGCGTGAATTGATTTTATTGGTTCTATTAATCTCGACGCTGTCGAAGATGGCCAAAGGTTATCAGCTCAACTCCCTGAAGTTTTTCAAGTTTGATCTCCTTATTTTCACGATTGTTATTCACATTTTCTTCGTGACCTATGCAATTGCATTCAAAGGGAATAGTTTTTTTTCTGCTATAAATGAGAGTCGCTTCTACTTTATTGGTCTTTACCTGATCTTCTTTAGCATCTACAATTTTGATTTGACTTCGTTAAACTTTGAGCTAATCAAAAGAGCAGTCTACCTCGTGATTGCTATCAACATATTTTACGCAAGTTTCAACTACTTCACCTTTGATGGGGTTTATCAGACCTCATGGAAGTATCAATTTAAGTTGGACAGAGAATTTATTAAGCTCAAGGAGTCCATTTGGGGCTTTAGATTACTCGGTAATGATTTTGTCAGAGATGGAAACCTGAGAGCCTCCGGGTTTTTTATCTCTACTTTGGAATATGCCATCACGCTCGCCTTTACCTTCATCATTGCTTTTGTCTCCTATTTACGATCGAAAAAGAGAGCTCAGATGATCGAGATGTTGATGATGATTTCGTGTTGTGTGGGAATCTATACCTCCCAAACTCGTACCGCCTACGGCATCGTGTTGTTAGCAATTGTTCTCTATTTGGGTTTCAGGTACTACCGCATGAAGCTCTGGTTTTTGGTTGCCATACCAATCTTTTTTACAGGTTTTGTTTTTATTGCGGTCACAATTAGAATTCCAGGGCTGGACGAGGCTTCCTCCTTTGGCAGAATCCTCCAATACGTAGAGTTTATAAACAATTTTGATGTGCTAGGAATAGGGTTCGGATCATCCAAAAGAACCTCGTTTGATTCGTTCTATTTATCTATCTTCACAGTATTCGGAATTCTTGGCATTTTTTATTTGTCATTGATTTTTTACCCGTTGCGAATGCTGCATAAACAATCAAAAGAAGTTGATCGGAAACTGGAGACTAGAGAAGTACTTCTGATCAGCACCTTTATTTTTACGCTTACCAATATTTTTGTTTTTGGTGTCCAGTATTCAATCTATTCCTTTCAGCTCTTTTTGCTCCTTCTTTTAAATTTTTTGGTGCTAGGCCAAGGGCCTGCCATTCTCTCAACTAATCGATGATATGCAACACAAGCTCTTACTTGCATTGGTAGTTCTGTATGAAATGAAACTAAAGCATAGTGACACGATTATCAGTTTGCAGGCACAAAGTAAGAGGCTGGATAAACTAGTTATTTGGGATAATAGCCAAGTGGGTCAGGAGATTTCAGACCTTGGTTTTCGTGATACGAAGGTGCAATACATTCATACACCTGAAAATGTATCGCTGGCAAAGGTCTACAATACAGTGGTCAGAGAGAATAAATTTGGTGGTATCACACTCCTGGATCAGGACTCAATATTGCCGTCAAACTTTATTGAGGAAATGAGTGATATGATGGAGGCAAACACCGAAGTTGACTTATTTCTGCCTATCGTCAAGAATAAAGGCATAATCATGAGTCCAGGTCAATTCTTTCTAGTAAAAGGATCACGATGGAAAAATGAGAGAATGGGTCTACTCAAATCAAAGGGTGTTACTGCTGTGACCAGTGGCATGACCATCAGGGAAAGTTATTTGAAAACTGATTTTGAGGGGTTTGATGAGCGACTTACTCTCTACGGAATTGATACCCATTTTATGATCCAGTTTTCCAAAAAGAGAAAAGATTTATTTGTTGCCAATCTACAAATTCAACACGATTCAGCATTAAATTCTAAGGAGGATCCTGATAAGCTTTTGTATCGATGGAGAAATCTCAAAGCTTCCTGGAAGATAATACATGAAAAAAGCCTGCTATTGTTGTTCCTATCTCAGTTGTATGCTATTTACAAATCAATTATGTACGCTATAAAATTAAAGGACATCCGTTTTATCAAAAATTAAATGAATCACTCCTTACAATGAGAAACTATCTGAGAAGAAAGACGGGACGGCTAATAAGCAAAATAAAGGGTGAGGAGTATCAACTTGACCCAAAGATCGGAATTCAAGATCTCCTTGCGTTTGTACTTAGAAGGGTTATTACATTGTTGAGAGGTGTTTTCATCGGCCTTTTTCTTACGTATAAGTTTCCTTTATTTCTTTTCAAGGATGTAAAATTCACAGGAAGAAAGCATATTAAACTTGGAAAGGGAAACACCTTCTACAAAGGTGTTCAGATACACGGCCTATCCATTCATGGTATTGTTATCGGCAGCAATGTGAGCATAGGAGATTACTCGCTGCTTAGGTGTACACTCGTACTAAAAGAATTGGGTGATGGCATTAAGATAGGCAATCATGTAGGTATTGGGATGAGGGCTTTCCTTGGAGGGTTTGGTGGAATTGAGATCGGTGATCGTTGTATCATCGCACATGATTTGAGTATTCATTCTGATAATCACAATTTCGACCAAGTCAATACCTCAATCAAATACCAAGGTTCAACAAAGCAGAAAGTAGTCATTGAGAGTGATTGTTGGCTTGGTGCAAATGTGACAGTGTTGGGTGGTGTGACCATTGGAGAAGGTGCAGTTATTGGTGCCGGATCGATTGTCACTAAGGATATCCCTCCTTACAGCGTGGCCGTAGGAGCTCCCGCTAAGGTGATCAAGAGCAGAAAGGGCGAAGCAGTATGAAGATTCTGGCTGTTCATCAGGGGGCAGAACTGTACGGATCCGATAGAAGCTTTTTTCTGTCGATCAGTATTTTGCGAAAAAAGTATCCTGAGGCAACCGTTGAAGTCATTTTGCATGAGGATGGACCCTTAAGAAAGGAGTTGGAAAAAATTGTAATTGTCCGAATCAGTAAGTTGTCCAAGCTTAGTAAGGCAGCTCTAAAAAGGTTCAATTTTAGTTTTGTTCTCTACTTCATCAAAAACCTGCTTCAAATTCCAAAGATCAGGAGATACGATATACTATACATCAATACGATCGTAATCCTGGACTTCATTTTCCTTTGCAGATTTGTAAAAAGTCAGGTGAAACCCATCATCCACGTGAGGGAGATTCAAGGTGGGATTGTTGGTCAGTTTTTTAAGTGGCTTCTGAGCTTTAGCAATGCCTATCTGATATTCAATTCTAGAGAGACAATGGACTCATTCTATCCTCAACCTTCTTCCAATCACTTTGTGGTCAATAATGGCGTCAAAGGCTTAGCCAATATTTCTTCGCCTACAGTAGATACGCTGAATATTTTGCTTCTAGGCAGGGTAAACAAGTGGAAGGGCCAAGATTTTTTCCTGGAGGTAATGGGTGAAATGATACGCCGAGGTCATCAGGATATTAAACTCAGAATTGTCGGCAGTGTATTCAAAAGTCAGGAGCACATTCTGGAAGAACTTCACGCTCTGGTTGAGACCAATAACTTAAAGGACCATGTGGCGTTCTTTGAATTTACAGATACCATCGATTCACATCTAAGCTGGTCGAATCTGGTGGCGGTGCCCTCTATCAAGCCAGAGCCTTTTGGTCGGGTCGCCATTGAAGGGATGAGCGCAAGTCGTCCATTAATTGTTGCCGATCACGGGGGTCTAGCAGGAATTGTTGATCACCTTGTTACAGGCTATAAGTTTAAGCCAGGTGATGTTGCCTCGGCGGTGGCCGGCCTTGAGTATTACCTCGCCGATAAAGAGCGTATTCACACGATGGGTGAGGCTGCCAAAAATGCCTTTAAGATGAAGTATAGCGAAGAGAAATATGACCAAAACTTCACGGAGGTAATTGCTCGAATTGTGGATTAAGTGGTAAATTGAAACATGCGAAGGCTGTTTCTTATAGGTGCTTTAGCGGTTTCACTTCAAAATACCATGGGTCAGATTAGGCCCTCTGTTTTCGTCATTATCATCGATGACCTTCGCCCTGAGCTGGGAGTTTACGGCAGTAACCAAGTGATATCCCCAACCATCGACAGCCTGGGAGCAAGTGGTGCAGTCTTCATGAATGCGTATAGTCAACAGGCACTTTGTAATCCATCACGTGCAAGCTTTCTTACGGGATTACGACCCGATGAACTAGGCATCTATGATAATAACCGCAGGGTTCAGGATGTGTCTTTTAACCCCATCACTATGCCTGATCTTTTTCAAAGGTTGGGTTATCTAACCATTGGTCTGGGAAAGGTGTTTCATCACAGGGATGACCGGTTGGGAGGTTGGGATTTTCCACCGCGCAGGGAGGACTGGTTTGATAGATACGTAGGCACAGAGAATCGAAACAAGGAGAAAGGTGAGGCCTTTGAGATACTGGCTGTGGCTGATGATGCCTACATTGATGGTAGAAACACCCAAGAAGCAATAAGGACTATCGAAGAATGGCAAGATGTGGACCGTCCGCTTTTTATGTGCCTGGGATACAATAAACCTCACCTCCCTTATACGGCGCCCAAAAAATATTGGGATTTATATCCTGTTGATGAGCTCGAACTTGCGGTTGGTTGCGATCGAAACCCCCTTGGAGCTCCGCCTTATACAATTCCAGGATGGAATGAGCTGCAAGGTTATGAGGGTTTTGAAAGAGGAAAGGCGATTTCAACTGAACAGAAGAAAAAGCTACTTCACGGTTATCTCGCATGTGTTTCCTACATCGATGATCAAATACGTGAACTGATAAATGCCATTAACGAAAGTAAGATTGAGGAGTATGTACTGGTCATTATGGGTGATCATGGATACAAACTGGGGGAATACAATTCCTGGAGTAAGCATACCAATTATGGGATCGATAACCGAACCCCGTTAATTATTAATGGCAACTCCATTGGCTCAAAAATAATTGAGCTTCCGGTAGAACTGGTCGACGTTTTCCCGACGGTATTAGGCTTAGTGGGCCATACCAGCTACGGACTTCGTTTATCTGGTAAGGACTTATCAGGAATCATTACAGCAACCTCACCAGCAAGTAATCCATCCGTTGCCTTAAGTCAATACCCTCGAATTACAGAGACTGATGAATTGATGGGTTACTCATTACGTACGATGGATTTCAGGCAGGTGAACTGGGTTACGTTGAACAATGATATTGTCGGGATCGAATTGTACGATCTTAATTCGGATCCAAATGAATGCTACAATATTGCCAATGAAAGTCGATTCGAGCAGGTCATATCGTATAATAGCGGCTTGATAGACTCGGTATTACTTCATTCAAAGGACCTGAGGAGGTTCCATGAGGAGGCAAAAATTAAAGTCTTTCCAAACCCCGTGACGGATTTTTTGTATTGGCCCATCATTCACAGCTCAGATATCGAGATTAGAGATGTCACTGGAAACCGCCTCAATCTGCTTGCTCATTTCGATGGTAATTATCTAAAAATAGACTTTAGAAACAGGGCATCAGGGATCTATTTTGCATTCTCCGGAGGAAGGTTTACTACCCGCATCGTGAAAAAATAGGATCAGTGATCGAAATGAGCTGAGCGTAAATGCTGGATAATCCCAATTTTTGCCTCCTCACGGTTGATGCTTATTTCTTCGTTGTAACCGCTGAACAATTTCGATCGAAAGGCCTTGGTTGAGGTAGCAGTGTCGGTCCGCTTGAGCTTTTCAGCAAGCGGACGCTTGTTACTAATTCTGATCTTCTGGCTACTAAATTGATTATTTTCAAGAACCAAGTTATTGCTTGTATTGGAGACTTTTAAGCCAATATCGCCACCGATTATTTTGTTAAGTCTTATGTCGGCTCCTCCCGGAGTTGGGTGTTTGTGTTTTTGTTCTGTTTCTTCCACGTACCAGATCGCTCCTTGCCTGCCCCAGTTTCGTGAATAGAATCCACAATTTGACAGTTCATTGTTCACTATTTCATGGTTGCTGCCACCATCGATTAGTATTCCAGCGGTGATGCAGCTATCCAATCGATTATTGAATACAAAAGCCTTTTCACCATCCAGTTTTATCCCGGTGCCGATGCAGTTGCTGAATGAGTTATTGCTGTATATGGTGTTGTGACCATTATCGTAGACACCGTGGTCACCCGAAAAGGATCCAATGCGCTCAAAAGTGTTGTTGAGGATTCGAATGTTTTGGGTGAAGGTGTTTTCAGCTTTATCCAATGCAATGAAGATGCCATTGCCCAGGTGTCCGCATTCTGGGCCCTTACAGCAAGGATTACTATCGAAGCCGATATTGCTGAATCGGGTGTTGGTGACGATGGAGGAATCACTTAATATAAATTGCATCCCCGTCTTCGGGATATCATTGATTTGACAGTTATCGATACAGCAGTTTTTGCCAAAAATCTTGATTCCTACATTTCGGTACCGTTCAACCGTGATGCCTTTTAATTCAATGTAATCACCGCGTAAGACGATTCCATTTTTATGCTCGGGATAGTCTACTTCGATAGATGTGCGGTCATCTGGGGTCACGCCAAATTTTGAGGCAAGTGTTGCCTCTTTGCTGTCACACGAGCCTACGAAAAGCTGATCATCGATAAAAACCTGATTAGGAAAATTATCGGGCAACGTGGCCGAGTAGGAAAAACGACGCGATCGAGTGCCTCGTAGGGTTGGAGGCGACGCATTTGATCCGTATGATGAAATGACAATGTGGTTTTCAGACGTTCCACCGTTGGTTATGAGCAGGGATTCGTTCCAAATGCATCCTTTACTGAGCAGGATGGAATCCCCGGGGTTCAGCTTTGCCTCTTGTGCATTCAGCAGACTTCTCCAAGCGCTGTCTGTCGCTGTTCCCGAATTCGAATCATTTCCCGATTCACAATCAATATAGTAAGTAGTCCCAGAGGAATTGAATGCACACGCCAGTAGAAGAACAAGTAGGTGCAAATGCATCTTAAACTTTGCGTTTTGTCCGAGCATATTATTGATGGAGTAGATTGTTATTCATACAAATATAAATGTGTTGTCTGATCCAAAATTTCCTATCATTGTAAGTCTAAAAGCAAACGATGAAAATAGCGGTTCTAGGTTCGAGAGGATATCCCTACGTCTACAGCGGGTATGAGACTTTTGTTAAGGAGGTTTGTGAAAGATTGGTGAAAATGGACATAGAAGTCACTGTTTATTGCCATAAGAACCTATTCAAAGAGCGACCCAAGCAAATCAACGGAGTGAAGTTGGTTTATGTGCCCACCAGCAAGAAAAAATCGCTTAGCCAACTTGTGCATACCTTTCAAAGTATGATACATGCTTGTTTCAGCAAAGTGGATATCATCCTGGTCGTCAATCCCGCCAATGGTCCTTTTGGTTTGATATCAAGGATTCTGAACAAGCGGACTGCAATCAATGTAGACGGTCTTGAATGGCTACGACCAAAATGGAAGGGGCTCGGCGCCAAGTACTTCTATTGGGCGTCGAAAATGGCTACCAAGTTTTATGATCAGATCATTAATGATTCTGACGCGATGCGTGACTATTACCTTAAAGAATTCAAACAAGATTCGGTGGTCATTGCTTATGGAGCAAATATCAGACAGTCCAAAAATCCGGAGTTGATTGATAAGTGGGGGCTGGAAAAGAATGAATACTATTTGATAGTAGGTAGACTCATTCCTGACAATAATGCGGATTTTATTGTGAAAGAGTTTATTAAATCAGGCACCCAAAAAAAGCTTGTTGTCGTAGGTGATGTCCCGTATAAAGATGAGTATGCGATGAGGGTCAAGCAAGCAAAGGATCCACGGGTGGTTTTCACCGGTTATGTAACTGATCAGGAAGTTTTAGCTGAACTCTATCACAATTGCTATGCGTACTTTCATGGGCACGAATTTGGAGGAACAAATCCTACCATGTTGAAAGCATTAGCCTATGGGTGTGCTATTATCGCCATAGATACTCCATTCACAAGAGAGATGTTGCTAGATGGTAAACATGGATTGTTTTTTAGCAAACAGGAGGATCAACTCACAGAGCTGATCGGAGACATAGATTCCAATGTACAACTATTAACTTCCTTTCAGGTAATCTCTAGGGAAAGGATCGTGAATAACTACACATGGGAGAAAATAGCTAATCAATATGCTAACTTGTTCGAGGACATGATGGACTGAAAATGAGCCAGCTAGAATTGTTCGGGTAAATTTGAGTACTATGACCTTGGAAGCCACACCGGACTTGTATAACTAGGCTGATTTTTTAATCTTGAATCTTTTTTCACTTTTAAGTCAGATACAATTGATTAATTTTAATCAAATGCCATCCCATCACCGATATTCCAGGTATTTTCCAATACTATTTCTATTTGCTGACCTTGGCTGTTTGAATATTGGGCTTTTCGTTGCTCATCAGTATTTGTATGGACAATATATTCCTTCGAATGAGTATCAGATCCTTCTTTTACTACTCAATGCCATTTGGGCTGGGGTTTTTTTCAGTTCCAAGCTTCAGGAGATAAATCGCAACTCTCGGCTGCTAGACCACCTAAATAAAGTCCTAACGGGTCTGGTCATTAATCTTTCGATCGTATTTGCACTCTGGTTCGCCTTACAACCAGACGACTTCTCAAGAAAATACCTTTTTGTCACCTATCTGGTCTTCACGGTAGCAATCATTGGTTGGAGGAGCTTTTGGCATTACTTGATAAGGTATTACCGAGTCAAAGGATTTAATTATCGCAATGTGCTGATCGTGGGTAAGGGGGATTTATCTGATTCACTTCTGCAGTACTTTAAAGAGTTTCCTGAACTTGGTTACAAGTCAGTTGGTGTTGTAGAAGTACAAGAGGAAAAAAATGGTTTTGAACTTTTACACAGTTCCTTGCAGGAGGGACTAGATATTATTTTTTGCTGTCTCCCAAATTTGAAAAATGAACAAGTAAAAGATATCATTGATTTTGCCGAGAACAACTTGATAAAAGTCAATCTGATCTCTCAATTCAGTCGATTGTCTTCGTACAATCTTGCGATCGAGCAATTCGGAAGTATTCCGGTCATCAAGGTCAATGCAATTCCATTGGATAATTTGGTGAATAGATTTGTCAAGAGAAGCTTTGACTTAGTATTTTCAACACTTTTTATGTTACTAATCCTTTCCTGGCTTATCCCTATTGTTGGCCTCTTAATTAGGCTGGAGTCCAAAGGACCTGTATTCTTCAGACAAAAGAGACATGGAAAGGACAATCTGGATTTTTGGTGTTGGAAGTTCAGAACAATGACGCATGACAATCAAGCAGATTTTAAGCAAGCCACCAAGAATGACCAGCGTATCACTAAGATAGGAGCGGTACTTCGAAAAACTTCAATTGACGAACTTCCTCAGTTCATTAACGTCTTTTTGGGGGACATGTCAGTCGTGGGCCCTCGTCCTCATCCCATCAAGCTCAATGAAGAGTTCCAGCCAAAGATTGATCGGTTTTGGCAAAGACATGCCGTAAAACCTGGAATAACAGGTCTTGCTCAAGCTAAGGGTTTCAGGGGAGAAACTGCAGAACTAAGTGACATGAGTGGTCGAGTCAAGCTGGATCGTTTTTATGTCAAGAATTGGTCACTCATCCTGGATTTCAAGATTATCATATTAACTGCCCTCGCTATTATCAAAGGTGATCAAAATGCTTACTAGCAGATTGTAGTTTTCACCTAATATTTCCTCCACTTTACCGAATTAATAAAACTTTATCTTGCTTATTTACCATTTTTGAAGGCGCTTTATATTTGATACCCTATGAACCTGCCACTAGTCATCATCACCAGCTTTCTGGTTACACTAACCCTCATACCGGTGGTGATCCATGGATTTAAGTCGATCAATGTCCTGGACAAACCAGACAGCCGAAAAATCCATAGTATTGAAACCCCCTCATTAGGCGGTATTGCAATGTTCATCGGACTCGTACTGGCGTTACTTATTTCGGTTCCCTTTGCCGATCTAGCACTTGAAAAATATTATCTGGGAGGAATTGTGCTCATTTTTTTGCTGGGCGTAAGAGACGACCTTTCAAGCCTACAAGCCAACCACAAACTCATTGTCCAGATCTTTGCAGCTTGCTTGGTTGTTTTCTTGATGGACCTTAAAATCCAAGGATTGAATGGCTTATTCGGAGTACATACATTTGGATGGTATTTTGACGAGATCTTTACCATAGCAGTCATCGCCATTATGACCAATGCCTTTAACCTGATAGATGGTATTGATGGATTGGCTGGATCTTTAGGCTTGTTTATCTCCCTGGTTTTTTGTTCACTATTCACGCTGTATGGAGATCATTTTGGGGCCATCATTGCATTAGGGATCTCCGGAGCGTCGCTGGCATTTCTAATTTACAACTGGTACCCATCCAAGGTATTTATGGGTGATACCGGGTCCATGATGTTAGGGTTCATTTTGACCGTTTTGTTCATACGATTCTTGTCTGTTCCAGCAGATATTTCTGGTTTATTCTCACCCGTCGCATTGATTCTTGCGTTGTTCGCTGTTCCAACATACGATACGTTACGTGTCTTTATCATTCGATTTTCTACAGGTAAACACCCGCTTGCTCCGGACCGTAATCACATTCACCATGTACTCCTAAAACTAGGGCTTAACCATGGCAAGGCCACCATGATCCTCGTAGGATACAATGTTCTTCTTTTTGCCGCCACCTTTTTCGCCCAAAGACTTGGCGAGATCTGGTTAATTCTCTCAATGGTACTGCTCACCGTTTCACTTGGGTTCATGTTAGATCGTAGAGTCTCCAAACGCGAGGCTGCCAGATCTGCAAGCCTTTATTCTTCAAGAATGAATGTTTCTAAGTCGGCGTAGCCTGGCTTTGTTATTTTTGCCGCCAACATCAATTGATTTTAAGAAAGTATGATCGAAAAGGTCAATGCATATTTGGAGGAGGTAGAAAATTCTGCCGTTACGACGGAGGAGGAGCTCGAGTCTTTCAGACTAAAGTTTATTGGTAGAAACAATGTTCTCAATGAGCTCTTTGCGGAGTTTAAGAACGTACCTTCCGACCAAAAAAGGGTATTGGGACCCGCGCTCAATCAGCTAAAAACACGAGCTCAGGAGCAACTAAAAATGCTAGCAAATTCCTTAAGGGAGCATGCCGGATCAACCTCAGACATTGATGTCACAATGCCAGGGATTGCCAGTACGGAAGGTTCGATCCATCCCATCACGCAAACAAAGAATCGGATCATCGAAATTTTCGAGCGACAAGGTTTCAATGTAGAGGACGGCCCGGAGATTGACAATGACTGGAACAATTTCACTGCCCTTAACTTCCCTGAGAATCACCCGGCTCGAGAGATGCAAGACACGTATTTTATTGAGAAGGATCCTGATGTGTTACTTCGCACGCATACATCCAATGTCCAAACCAGGCTAATGAACAAAAAGAAGCCACCCATCCGATCTATCATGCCTGGCAGGGTTTATCGAAACGAGGCCATCTCAGCGAGGGCACATTGCTTCTTCCATCAAGTAGAAGGATTGGTTGTTGGTGAAAATATCAGTTTCAGGGATCTCAAAAATACCCTGTACCATTTCTCGAAAGAGATGTTTGGGAAGAATACCAAAATAAGACTTCGACCCTCGTACTTCCCGTTCACTGAGCCAAGTGCTGAGATAGATATCAGCTGTTTTATCTGTGGAGGCGAAGGATGTAAAATCTGCAAAAACACTGGATGGGTAGAAATTGCGGGATCTGGGATGGTGGATCCGAATGTCTTAGAAAATTGTGGGATCGATCCGGATGTATACAGCGGATTCGCGTTCGGAATGGGAATTGAGCGAATTACAATGCTCAAATATCAAATTGACGACCTGAGATTGTTCTCAGAGAACGATATCCGATTTTTAAAGCAGTTCTGAGATCAGTTTCTCTTCGGAAATTCCTTCTGCCTCAGCCTTAAAGTTTTTCACAATTCGGTGACGCAAAACCGGCGTAGCAACCCTCTTTACATCTTCAATATCCGGAGAGTACTTACCTGAGATCAAGCAGTTGCATTTGGCAGCAAGAATCAAAAACTGACCTGCCCTCGGGCCAGCTCCCCATTCTAAATAGTTTTTTGAGATGTCATCTGCCTTATCTCCATCCGGTCGTGTTTTTGCTACAAGATTGACTGCGTAGTTGATCACGTTGTCAGCAACCGGTACCTTCCTGATCAGTTGCTGATATTCGAGAATGGTTTCTTTCGAAAGAATAGGGGAAACCTCAATGTTATTCTCCGAAGTAGTTTGTTTGATGATTTCCAACTCGTCCTCAAACATTGGATAGTCCAGTTTAATCATGAACATGAAACGATCCAGCTGGGCTTCGGGCAGGGGGTAGGTACCTTCTTGCTCAATCGGATTCTGCGTGGCAAGCACGAAAAACGGCTTATCCAACGGGTAGTTGTGACCGGCAATGGTCACGGAGCTCTCCTGCATTGCTTCTAGCAGCGCAGACTGTGTCTTAGGAGGTGTTCGATTGATTTCATCTGCAAGGATCACATTGGAGAAAATGGGACCCTTTGTAAAACGTAAGTTGCGGTCTTTATCCAGCGATTCCGAACCTAAAATATCAGAGGGCATCAAGTCTGGAGTAAACTGAATTCGATTAAAATCAAGTGACAAACATTGGGAAACCGTTTGAATAAGAAGGGTTTTTGCTAGCCCTGGAACACCAACAAGAAGCGAATGACCATTGCAAAAAAGGGTCGTCAATAACAAACGAACGACCTCGTTCTGACCGACAATTTTCTTCCCAATTTCCAATTCAAGCTTGGAAAAGTCTTTGGTCATTCTGTCTGCTAATTCGACATCTGCATTTTCAGCCATGTATCCTGATTTTATTCTTTAGACTTAATCGGTTTTTTAGTTTGCGAGGTTGCAATAATCGTATTCTGGGTCGATCTCGATGAATACA
Organism: uncultured Roseivirgaceae bacterium; assembly: GCA_964593185.1. GTDB lineage: Bacteria > Bacteroidota > Bacteroidia > Cytophagales > Cyclobacteriaceae > Ekhidna. The sequence continues at coordinate 17,796 of CAZQJU010000022.1, read as the reverse complement.
TTGTTTCTTGCTTTTTCAAACCATTCCGAAATTTTCAGATTCTTCTTTCTTGCGAGCGCGGCAGCCGAGATTTTTTGATAGTCAATATCAAGATCTGCCTGATGTGGTTTGATCCTGTCCTTATAGTAGATGATACGATAGGCGTAGGTCCCGTCTGGCTGTTGAAATCGTATAGGCTTCGTAATGTTTCCAATTGCCATTGTATCAATGGTAAAAAATATGTTAGGGTCGAGCTGCTCTGCTGGCAAGCGCAAGGCACCGGTCTCGTCCTGAAAAAATCCGCCTGCCGAAGAGGTCTGCTGATCGTCAGAGTATTCTTTTGCGGCTGCCTGAAATGTAATGCTGTCCAACGTGATCATCGTTCGCAGGCTATCAAGGTAGTTTTCAGCTCTGGTGTAGTCCGCTTGATTTGGTTGCGGTGTAATGAGGATGTGTCTTGATTTGAATGTATTTCCACGTTTTTCTTGTAACTCAATGAGGTGAAAACCAAATTGCGTTTCTACCGGCATGGATATTTCTCCAGGCGAAAGCGACAAGGCAGTAGCTTCAAATTCGGGCGCGAGCTGACCTCTTCCAAAAAAACCTAATTCACCGCCAAGTCTGGCTGACCCCGGGTCTTGGGAATACTGTTTGGCGAGACTTCCAAAGGACTCGCCATCCTCAATCCTGGACCGAATATCCAGCATTAAATTTTTGACGATGCTTTTCTGAGATTCTCCCGGTTCTGCGGTCTTGACGATTTGGGCAATGGATACTTCCGTAGAAAAATAAGGAAGTGAATCTTGAGGAATATTTCTGAAAAACTTTCTTACCTCGGAAGGAGTAATTTTCATGTCTGCCGTCAATTCTGATTGCATTCGTTGGATAGTCAATTGCTCCTTTATGTTATCAAAAATTTCAGCTCTGATGGATTCAATGGATTTTCCATACGCTTTCTCGATTTCTGTTTCGCCCCCAAATTGCTGAGCCATCACAGCCATTCGACGATCCAGATTGCTGTTCACTTCACCATCCAAAACAAAGATGGAATCAATTTCGGACTGGGCCATGAGCATTTTGTTCACCACAAGTTGCTGAAGAATTTGGCACTTTGCGTTGCTTCCCCGAGCCTGACCTTGCGAAAGGTAGTCTAAGTACGCTCTTTCAAGTTCCGATTTAAGAATAACATAATCATCGACCTTGGAAATAATCTTGTCAATGACAATTCCTTCTTCAGATTGTCCCTTTACCAAAAAGGCAAAGCAGATAAAGAGATTAATTGCTATAAATTTCAAACGCATTTGTCTGTACTGCTTCGTCATAGATTTTCTTCTCCAATTCTTTTTTCAACGCGATTTTACGCTTATTTATGATGACATCTTTCACCCTTTCTGAAATAAATTCCAGTGGTGCCACTTCACCCACCAACTTGTAGTCCATAATCTTCAAAAAATAGATGAAGTTTTCGTCAGAGACCTCGATGTAACTATTACGTTTTAGGAACTGAGATTTATCCGTCACATCCTTCATAGGAGTTTCCAGAAGGACTTCGTCAAATTTTACCCAAACCGAATCTTCGGTGAAAGCTTTGATGGCATGTTCGTCTGCATAGCTCCAAAGCTGTACAGAGTCTGCAGGATAATTTTTTACGCTTCTTCGAAGTCTCCATACTTGGGGTGCATTTGCAGGAATCTTGATGTAAATGCATTTTGAAAGATTCTGCCTTAGAATGAAGTTTTCGGACTTTTCGTCGTAATAGGCATTGATCTCAGCATCGGTTACCTCCTCATCCAGGTTTGCATCAACATACTTTTCTTCTAGCTCATGTACCATGAGTGCATACTGATAATCGAGTACTTTACTCTGAATCCTGGCTTGATTGAAATCAATGACAGCCTCAGCACGTTGAATCATCAATTGTTTCTTAATCCAATCAGAGACGAACTTCTCGGCAAACTTGGCGCTGTCTTCTGCAGCTAAATTGGCAGGGGTTAGTTCTAACAAGCTGGTCTCCGTCAACTGTGTTTCACCCACTTTTGCAATTACTTTTTCAGTGATTTCCTGCTTTGGCTGCAAATATTGGCAACCCATCAAACTTAGAATGACAATCATCAAGCTACTCCTCACTATGGATACGTCTTTATGAGCCTGCAAATATTGTGATTCTTTTCAGTAGAGAATTCTATTTTATCCATTATTCTCTTCACCAGCATTAATCCGAGACCTCCCTGTCTACGTGTGGAAACGATTTCATCCATGGATGGGGCCTCGTATTGGTTTATGTCGAAGCCTGCCCCTTTGTCTTTGAAGGTAAAGATTATTTGCTTGGTTTTGAATTGGATGTCGAATTCTATTTGGTTCTTGGGGTCACAGTTATTGGCATGAATGATTAGATTAGCACATACCTCATCTACAGCGAGTACCAGCTTATGCGCCTGCAGATCGGGAACATTTTGATCCTCCAATGCATCGGAGGTAAACTGTCTTACCTTGACAAGTTCTGCTTTACTACATCCTATGGTAAGATTTTTACTCATGAAAAAGACGCTATAGCTTCCTGCTCCGTATCCGTGATTGTTAATAGATTTTCTAGTCCAAGTATGCTAAACACTTCTCGGACGGATTCATTTATCCCGAAAAGAACCATCTTGATTTTCTGCGTTGTAAATTCATCCAAGTGAGAAATAAATACACCTAAACCAGCAGAAGAGATGTAGTCCAATTGCGACAAATCCACTACAATTTGTTTTTCATCGTTTTCAACAGCTTCCTTCAAGGCATTGTCTAGGAAAATGCTTGATCCTGCATCTATTTCACCTTCCACTCGGATGATGTGGGTATTGTTTTGCTTATCTGTTCTGATCTCCGTCATTAGTACAATCTTTAAATCTGATGATGACCAATGTATAATCATCGTCAATATCTATCTGGCCGGTAAACTCCGACAAGTCCATTTTAATTCCCTCTTTAATCTGATTAGGTGACTTTGAGCGATGAGTTTCAAAGGAATTCTTGAGTCTTTGACTTCCAAACTGCTCTCCGTCTGAGTTTTTTGCCTCGGTGATGCCATCAGTATACAGCAACAGTGTATCTCCCTCACGATAATTGATGGTATTGCCCTTTACGTAATTATCGTAGGTTGAGTTTCTTAGAATCCCTAATCCCATTCCATCGGACTCCAGGAAGTTCACCTGATCATGCTCAATACAGTGCATAAGTGTTGGGCAATGCCCTGCACGCGAGAAGCGGATCTGTTTTTCGTCGGTGTTAATGTCGAAATACGTCGCGGTAATAAATGAAGACCTATTCAAGCATTGGCTTAATGCCATGTTTGCTTTCATATTGAACTCCTCGGGGGTTAGCCCTTGCCGTGTAAGGCTATGGAAAATACCTTTCATCTGAGCCATTTGGAATGCGGCACTGGTTCCCTTTCCCGAAACATCACCGATGATTAAGCCAAATCTGTTTTGCGCGTATTCTAGAATGTCATAGTAATCTCCCCCTACTTCATCCGCAGCCATGGAAAAAGCCTCCATCACCAGATGGTCATTGTTGATCAGTTCAGTGGGAAGCAGGCTCTTTTGCACCGTCTTGGCAATTTTCAACTGCTCTTTGTAGCGTTCATTCTCAAGAGACTCCTTAATCAAGGAAAGGTTTTCCAAGGACACGCTTGCTTGGTTGACAAAGGTGGTCACAATACCTACCATTTCTCTATTGAAGGCCTCATGTACCTCATTCAGTAGAATGATATAACCCACCTGCTTTTCTTGCACTTGGATGGGTAAGGCGATGATTGACTTAAACCGACTGTGTTTGAGGGCGCCACTCAATTTGCTGACATTAAACTCCTTTTGGTATTGAAATTGGATGATGTCGATAATTGTCTCGTTCTCAATTTTTCCTTTGATCTCATCTATGTCTTCATCCTTTAGGTTGCGCACCAATTGTCTTTTTCCTTGGTCATCGTCAACTTCTAGCCAGGCGGCGTCAGCGAACACCGCGCCTATCGCACTCTCTAGTAGCGTCTCATAAGTTTGATCTGTGGTTTCCCCACGAGGAACCGATTGACTTAGTTTTTGAAAATCCAGCGCCTCCTTGATTTTCTGCTCAAAGACAGACGATGTAGGAAGATTGAATAAGGTTACCAAAACCGATATTAGCGCATAGGCGAAAAGAAATGCAAGCAGCCCCCATACGAAAACGCGCTCAAGCAGATTAATAACCAGCACTCCGGTTCCGGAAAAATTTAGGAGGTTTAAATAGAAATGATATAGGTAGATCCCGGACAGAATAATGAACAAAATGCCTTTCCACTTCTGTCTGAAATTCAAATAGGCAATCCATTTAAGATTGAAAACTAAAATCGTGGAGAAAAGGCAAAGGATGAAGAAAGCAACGTTGAAATAGGGCGTGAGAATTTCCAGGTTGAAGAAATCAAATATCAAGGCTCCGATCAGTGCAAATTCAAAGAATGCCCAAAGTTGGATTAGGTTCTTTGACTTTTGATAGAGGATCAGCCGCTTCCACACCACAAAAGTGGAGATCACAAAGATCATGACGAGACCGGTCAGTATGTTGTAGAAGAAGTTGACCGTTACCGGGCTTTCAATGATACTGCTATTCGAAAAAATGAAAAAGAAACCCCTGATTGCAAGCGAAACCAACGTCGTCACCAATCCCGTGACAAAGACCTTCCACAAAAGATCTGTGAAATTGAGGGAATCAGCTTTAGAAATGACATAGCGATAATAGATGTAAACGAAGACAACAAAGATGGAAAAAGAGATCTGCGGGAAAAGACTGGAGAACTCGACTTTCATCTCATAGCTCTTCACGAAAATGAGGTACAGATTAGATCCTGAAAACAGAATCCAGAAAATCAGTCCTCCCAGAAAACTTAATCGTATTTTAAGCTTTGTTGACACGGCCACAAAAATACCAATCTTGGCCTAAGAAGGCGGCATGTAGCAGAGCCAGCCAGTTAATCTTTGTTAAGGGAGTAATGAAAGGATCTTTTGCAGATACAGCTTATCTGTTTGATCAAAATCGTCCAATTGATCACTATCCACATCAAGCACTCCGATAATCTGGTTACCCTGAATCAGCGGAATCACGATCTCAGATCTTGAAGCGGAAGCACAGGCAATGTGGCCGGGAAATTTGTCCACGTCAGGTACAATCAAGGTTTCTTCTTGCGCCCATGAACTGCCACAGACCCCTTTCCCTTTTTTGATTCGCGTACAGGCAACCGGCCCTTGAAAAGGACCAAGAACTAGCTCCTCGGCGCTATCGACCAAGTAAAAGCCTACCCAAAAGAAGCCAAGACCTTCTTTCAGTGCCGCAGCGATATTGGCCAGATTAGCCACCAGGTTTGTTTCTCCAAATAACAGTCCTTCGATTTGAGGAACGAGGGACTCATACTTTTCTTTTTTGCTTCCTTGGCGCAGTAATGTTAAATCTTCAGCCATGTTGATTTTTATATATAAAAAGTTGATCGTCTTGCACTGAGGATTTTCCAATAAGCGTTTCCTCGAGTTTCGGTGCCTTTAGGCCTTTTCCAAACAGTTGCTCTGATTGGAAAACACGTGCTTCATCCCAACAATCGTCAGCAATAAAAGAGTTCAGTACTGCCGAACCACCTTCTATAATGACCGATTGGATTCGGAGCTCATGAAGCTTTTCTAGAATGGCACCAGGGTTCATTGTGCTCAACTTTATCCAACGATTGCTACCAGCCTCTTCTTCTCGCTCTGTATTCATGATGTAGGTGGTAGCCTTATCATCAAATAGCTTAAAATTTTTTGGTGTTTGCAGTTTGCGATCCAGCACTATTCTTATCGGATTCTTTCCTACCCATTGGCGTGTTGTTAATGAAGGATTGTCTATTTCGGCAGTAGTCTGTCCGACGAGGATAGCATCTTCCTCTGACCTCCACTTGTGGACTAATTGCCGAGAGTGACTGTTGCTAATCCATTTAGAATCACCGTTTGTTCTGGCAAGAAAACCATCAGCTGTTTGAGCCCACTTTAAGATTACATAGGGACGTTTGATGCTGTGAAAAGTAAAAAACCTGGCATTTTGGATCTTTGCTTCTTGTTCAAGCATTCCCACCTCGACCTCGATTCCTGCTTTTTGAAGACGTTCAATGCCCTTACCGTCAACTTGTTCAAACGGATCGCGACAGGCAATCGCCACTTTCCTGATATTTTTTTTGATGATCAAGTCTGCGCATGGTGGAGTCTTTCCGAAGTGACTGCATGGCTCAAGGGTGACATAGAGTGTGCTTTCTTTGAGTAAGGCCGGATCTTTTACCGAATTGATGGCGTTCACCTCCGCATGGGGTTCACCATATTTTTTATGGTACCCTTCACCAATAATCTTTGCCTCATGCACGATCACACACCCTACCATAGGATTCGGAGCGACATTTCCTCTTCCGAGTTCTGCTAATTCCAGCGCACGGCGCATGTACCGATGTTCAAACATTACTATAGGTTTGTTCTTTTATGAAGAATGCCCGACAAATCTGGGAAGAAACGTCCAAAAGGCTTTACAAAGTTCACGAAAAGAGAGAAGCTGAGGCTATTGCCTTTATACTCCTTGAAGACCAGTTTCAAATTTTCAAGGCCGATATCCTGGTTGGTCAGAAGAAGGAAATCAATCAAGACAAACTAGAGGCACTTGTGCAGCGGCTTTTGGTTGGTGAGCCACTCCAATATGTCACGGGAAGTACCGAGTTCTACGGAAGAAAATTCTTTACACAGGAGGGAGTGCTAATCCCCAGACCGGAGACAGAGGAGTTAGTAGCCTTAATCCTTGATGAAAATCATAAGTCCGGACATAAAGTCTTAGATATCGGAGTAGGGTCAGGGTGCATTGCAATCTCTTTGGCACTGGAGACAAAAGGGAAGGTCTACGGCTCCGATATTTCCTCGAACGCTTTACAATTAGCCAAACAGAATGCGGATCACTTATCAGCGGAGGTTGAGTTGATAGCACACGATATCCTTACTACGGAAATTCCATTGGATGATTTAGATATTATTGTCAGCAACCCACCCTACATTCCCAACCAGGATAAACAGATGATGCATGCCAATGTACTGGACCATGAGCCGGAGCAGGCATTATTTGTTCCTGACGATAAACCACTGTTGTTTTATGAAGCAGTAGCACGTAGAAGTAAGGGTAAACTCCGAGAGGAAGGAAAACTGTACTTCGAAGTACACGAACGTTATGGAAATGAGGTTCAGTCGCTGTTGGAGGAAATCGGGTATTCGAACGTTTGTATCCACCAGGATATGCAGGGAAAAAATCGTATGATCTCGGCTACAAATTCAACCAATAGGTCGCTTTGAATACGATTTGCCGATTTCTCAACTCGAAGCCACTCATCTCATAATTGTCCGTGTATACCACAAAAAGATCTGACATAGGTCGATATCTCCATTGAAAGCGCGTGAAGAAATTGTAGTTCTCACTTTGAGAATTGAATTGCAGCGAGGAGGTTAGAAACATGCTGTTAGAGAAGCTGATTTGTACGTTGGTGCGGAGCAGATGAAAGTCTGTTTGTCCGTACTCCCCCGGAAGTTCCACCTTGTTGTAATTGTACGTCACCCCAAAGTTTCCCCACGGCTGTGTTCTAAAGTTGAGTGTCGTGGAGGCATTCCACAGATTGCCATTGAAGAATTGTCCATACTGCATTTGAAAGTCGCTGTTGAAGCGCTTTCTGCGATCTGTATTGTAGTTTATCCAAAAGAAATTGAAATGGTAATTTGCTACCGGCAGCGGAGTAAAATCTCCTCCGAGCAAAGAAGTAGGAACGGGGAGATTTACTTCTCTGTCCATGGCCTGAATACTTAAGGAAGAGGTGTTTCGAAAGAAGAAGTCGTATGCATAGCCATGACGTCTTTCATTGAGCCCGGTCCCATCTCTGTTCAACCAGGCCATATGCCAGGTTCTGACACCATGCTGGTTCAATTTTCCCGAAGCAGGGTAAAATCGATACACCATCCACGGATTGATTCGTGTGTACGCCCCACGTGTCGTTTCCTCTGTTTCTGCGTTATAGTTTTCGATTCTAGGATTGAATCCCAGATCGGTGATGTAGTTTTCTCCTACAAAATCCAAGGTCCATCCAGATCGGAAGCTTCTTCCGTTGTAGTTGCCATTGAAACCGTAAAAATGGTTGTCACCCAATCGCTCATCCGTCTCAGAAGTGTGGAAGCGGACCGTGTTGTTGAACTTTCCGTTTTTTGATATGTAGGCCATTTCCAATCCACCATTCCGGGCAAACTGACCTACATCGAGGTCCTCGCCTGCTTCCCGGTTAATGAAGATGGCTTTGATGACAGAACGATCTAGGACTTGCTGGTGGACCGCCGCCACCGAGTAGTTTTGACGGACAAACTCACTGTATTGACCCGTTTGAACATTCATCAATCCGATTCGTGTGCTCTTGGATACATTGCCAGTCAGTCTGGCACCATACTGTATTGGAATTTGTTCACCCTCAGCAAGACCAATTCTTCTCGAAAAGAAGGGCTGAATCTGCCAACTTCCGAAGTTTGAAAAAATGTCACCATTCTCAAGAAAAAAATTCCGGCGTTCGGGGAAGAAAATACTAAACCTGGATAGGTTAGTGACTTGCTGATCAACGTCTACATTGGAGAAGTCGGGATTGACCGTCAGGTCCAGATTTAAGGAGCCTGTTACGGCAATTTTTGCATCAAGACCCGTGTCTCCTGAACCTTCATATGCCGTCTGACCTTCCTCTTCTCGATCGCGATGTGTGCCTCCCGAAACGTAGGGGATGAGTACTACTTTCCCTGCTGCTTTTTTAGGGTTCTCAGCCCACTCCAGCGTACCCATAAAATTCAGATCAATTCCACCATAGTTTAATGGGAACTGCGTCCATGTAGACCAGGTGTTTCGCTGCATATCTCCGCGAATGAAGTTGATTCCCCATTCAGGGTTTTGAGGTGAATACCGTAGCGTTTTGAATGGTATCGCCATCTCCACAGACCAGTACTCGTCCGTTTCTTTTACGGAAGAATACCATTTATTATCCCAATTCTGATCGTAACGGGTTCTCGGGCCCTGCACATTTAGTTGCGCTTCTATTTGAGAACCGCCGGCATTGACTCCAAACATGAAGCCATTTTGCTTGGTGTTCATCGGGTCTATGACCAACGTAAATCCATCACTATTCCAGTGGGCTTGATCATCATCTCTTCGCAGCGATTGTACCACTCGCTGTCCGTTGTCAAAGCAGATCGCATGGACATAAATGAATTCACCATTGTAGGTTGCTCGGACAATGGTTCGTGCTTCAGCCCTCCCCGTATCCAAGGGCCAATGGTTCATTAAATGGGTAATCTCTTCCGCGGAATCCCATCCTTGCTCGTTGGCTTCTCCGTCTATTTGAAATATCTCGTTGACTTGTCGGATGGTGTAGCGGTAGGTTTCGCGTGTTTCGTGTGTTTGCGCATAAATGCCAAAGCAACATAGCAGAAGTAGTAGCGTAGTTGTGAGCCGCATTTGTGTTGATTTTAGGCTTTTATACCCCCTCAGGACTGCTTAGTTGTTCAAAAAGACCCTTTTTAGCTGTCCTGCGGGATTTGATCAGTGAATAGCAAGTCACAGGCTACCAAAGCCTTTGGTCCGACTAAATCCGTTGTTTCCATGATAGGATTTGCTATTGGTCGAGGATACGGAAATTCTGCAACAGATTGGATAAGTTTGATCGTATAGGAGGGGAATCCATGAGTAAAATTAAACTAGAAGACATCCTGTTTCGCGAACCTCGCATGATGTGGCACCTCATTTTTTGGGTGGTCTTCATTAGTTTTTTTGCGCTTGTCTACGGAAGTTTCAGCGAAGACTATGGTCGACAGTACCTGATGCTATTGACGGATGCATACATCCAGATTCCGGCAGTCTACTTCACCTTGTACTTTTTGATGCCCAGGTTTCTTTTTCGAGAGAAGTACACCGAATTTCTCATCTATTTGATCGTGGTGATTCTATTCTTCAGTGCGCTTACATGGTTTAACTATGTTTTCGTTCAGGAACCGCTTTTTTGGGGAGACGATGATTACGTTCCAAAACTCATCAACCTTGGAAAAATGCTGAAGCACACCACCAAGATCTATCCTGTCTTGGTACTTTCCATCGTTATTAAATGGTTTAAATACTGGTACAAAGAGCAAAAGTCAAATCGCCTGCTAGTGGAGGAAAAGCTTAAGGCAGAATTGAACTTCTTGAAAGCACAGGTGCACCCGCATTTTCTGTTTAATACGCTTAACAATCTCTATGCGCTTACCTTGAAGAATTCGAGTAGTGCACCTGAAGTGGTCCTAAAGCTCTCCGATTTGCTCAACTACATGTTGTACGAATGTGCGGCAGACAGCGTACTGATTGAGAAAGAAATAAAGCTTTTAAGGGACTACATCGATCTGGAGAAAATTAGATACGGTGATCGTTTGGACATAGCCGTTAATGTGCGTGGCAATGCTGCGGGCAAATGGATTGCACCTTTGATGATATTGCCGTTTGTTGAAAATAGCTTCAAGCACGGCGTGAGTGACGAGATCAATGATTCATGGGTGAGCATTGATATATCCTTGGTAGACGAAAAGCTAACCTTAAAGGTGGAAAACAGTAAAAGTAAAGAGGAGCAGAGAGATGATCATTTCAATTACAAAGAAGGAATAGGTCTAAAAAACGTGAAGCGTAGACTAGAACTACTTTATCCGGAAAAGCACTCACTTGAATTGCACGACACAGATGAGGCTTTTTTGATAGTCTTAACCCTTGATCTAATGAAAGATGTCCATTAAGTGTTTGATTGTAGACGATGAGCCTTTGGCCATTGAAGTACTAGAATCGTTTGTTGAGCGAATGGATGTTTTGGAACTGGTGGGATCTTGCACCAATGCTGTTTCCGCATTCGATATGCTGAAGAAAAATAAGGTAGATGTGCTTTTTCTAGACATACAGATGCCAAAACTCACAGGAATTGAATTTTTGAAAATTCTAAATCCTGCACCAAAAGTCATTTTTACCACTGCTTACCGGGACTATGCAGTCGAGAGCTACGAGCTTAATGTAATCGACTACTTATTGAAACCAATTGCATTTGACCGTTTTCTGATGGCGATAAATAAAGTCATGGAAGAGAAAGAGCCAGCGGCCCATAACCAAGCAGTCCAGATTGCAGATCAACCAGATCCTTATTTGTTTCTGAAGTATGATCGAAAAATGGTGAAAGTGTACTTAAAGGACATTGCCTACATTGAGAGTTTAAAAGACTATGTGCGAGTCAAGACAGTAGAAGGAAACGACATTGTTTCCCTGCAAAAAATCAGTTATTTGGAGAAAAAGCTACCTTCTGATTGTTTTTTGCGCATTCATAAATCTTACCTGGTTGGACTTCGTAAAATCAACGCATTTACAGCTAACACCGTAGAGATCAATGGGAAGGAGATTCCAATAGGGAGGAGCTATAAGTCAGCTGTCATGAAGGTCTTGGCACATGAACCTTCGTCATGAAAGATTCAACGCTCAGGCATGATAAGCCAAGTAACCTGGTTCGTTAGTTTTTCAGAAAGTCTCCGGACAAGATTCTACGTTCAGGTCTGATTTTCCAGTTGTATACATAAACCCAGGCCTCTATCACCTTACCTAAGCAATTTACAGGTTGAATCATCCTTTGGTATTCGTGTGGTATCGCATGCTCCTTGCCAATACCCTCAAAGCTGTCCAATTCCGTCAAGAGGCGTGGGTGATGCAATTTAAAGATGTCACCCACAACCTGATCTTGTGGATCGTCAGAAGGAAGGACGCCAGGGTAGTACTCAATGAGGAATAACTTTCCCTGGTATGTGCCCTCAGCAAAGAACATTGCGTTATCACTGAGGAATTTACTCATCTTGTGACCTGCATTCTTACGAAGTAAACCGTAGGTAAATAGGTAGTGATTTTTCATAGTTTGAATTTCACCTTGACACTAACCTTGTCGGATACAGCTGCTCCGTCGCGATTTGCAGGCTCCCATTCCGGACCTTCTTGAATTAGTCGCACGGCTTCCTCATCGCATCCGAATCCCAAGCTTTTTTTGATATCAACTCGTTCGATCTCTCCTGTAGGCGAGATGTTAAGTCGCAGAATGACCGTGCCTTCGATGCTATTCTTGCGTGCAGATGATGGATAGCTTAGGTTCTTCGCTAAGTAAGTTCTGTACGCTTTTTTACCAATCTTCGGGAGGGCGGGGGAGTACCCAGATGGGCTTTCATCTGACTTCCCTAAACCCGTTACCACGACTTCTTGCAGTTCCATAGAGCCTCCCAAAACGACAGCGAATTCACGTTGATCAGCAACCTCAATTTCTGTTGTTTCAAAACCCACATATGAAAAGACCAGCGTTGGGGAAGATGTTCCCTCTAACATAAAATTCCCATCGAAGTCCGTTTGCGTACCTGAAGTGGTTCCTTTAAAAAAGACATTAACGCCTGGTAAGGGTTCACCTACCTCGTCCGTCACCTTGCCGGATATACGGTCTGAGGCAATGAACGCGCTAGCGCTTCTTGCCGTAGCGCCACTTAGTTGCTTTTTCGCCCTGGGAGCTTCAAGACGAGCATCAGCAACTTCTTTTTCAATTTCAATGTCTGCTGCAACTTCCTCATAAATGGACTCCGTAACGTCAACGTCATCATTGCTTACTGTGGTGATTGGTGATTCAGATCTAACCTCTATTGACGGAAGTGTGTCATCTTCATCAATTTCTCCAGGTTCTGAACGCTCCGTATTTGTGATCAGAGAGGGATCTAATTCGTCATCTGCTTTCGATGTAAAAAAGTTGTCGTTACTAGCAATCATCGTCTCTTGTGCGGCTTCCTGATTCTCCTTTTGAATTTGCGATTCATCCTCTATCGTTGAGTTGAGTGTTGCAAGCTGACTATCATCCCGTTTAGAGGAAATAGGTAACTGGTAGGCCGTATCTACGGCGGAAGCATTTGCTGAATCTGTTTGTATGCTAGGTTCTACGTCGGATAATTGATCTGAAGGCTTGATCTGATTTACGGAGATAAAGACCACATAACTACACAAAACGATCAGGGCGGCGATCCCTGCATAGCGCCACCAAGAAAAAGGCCTCTTTGTTCCGTAGGTAAGCTGTTCCTTAAGTCCCTCAAGATCTTTCAAATGATTGATTCCCTGCGCTTCAAACCCTTCAAGAGCCTCCTGGGTGAAGGCGTCATCAATGGAATCGTGCTCAAATGCATGTGTCTCTTCGGATGACAACTCACCTTTCAGATACTTTTTGAATGTTTCGATATCGTGCTTATCGCTAGGCATGTGTCTTTTCCATGCAGATTTTTAAGTTTCGTTTTCCGTTTTGAATATGACTCTTGACCTTTTTTAGAGGCAATCCTAACGCATCTGATACATCTTGATAGGTTTTTTTATCAATAAAAAAGCTTTTTACACACCGTTTCTGCTCACTTTTAAGTTGCTCCAGGCATCGTTCAAGCGAAACAAGATCTTGCTCCAAATCCAATTTTTCTTCTTTGAGATGCACAGTGTCAGCGGATTCCATAAAAACTTCCGTGTGTACCTCTGGGTTGTTCTTACGTAGCTTCATCAGGCAGTGATTCTTACTAACCATATAAAGCCAGCTTTTAAAGTGCCGGACCTGTGTCTGCAGTAGCTTGCCTGAGATAACCTCGTAAATGTCCATTACTGCATCTTGACTGGCTTCTGCATCTTTAAGATACTTCAAGCAAAGCCCATAGACCAAATGCATGTATCGAGTATACAATTCACCAATAAGTTGCTGATTACCTGATTCTTGGTATTGATGAAGCAGGGTTTCATCTGTAGGCATTATTGATTTGGACTTGGACAACCGTGACAACTCGTATGCTAAAGCAACACGCTTTTTTATAAAATCACAATGCCTTTGAAGGATTAATAAAATAAAATTGTAAGGGTGATCGAAGTGCATTTGAATGATTGCAACTTCCACAAGACCCTCAAATTAGTTTCATTACTTTTTGGTCTGACAGACATTGCGAAGATCGACTGCAATATTTTCTTTATCAATACATCTCTGAGCTTCATCGGAAAAATTTTCAATTGCTTTATGGAATCGGTAACTCGTATGCATCTCAACGATAACAACCTGCTTAAGAGAAGCATTTCAAACGTATAAAACTAAGAAAATGAGAAATCTACTATTGTTATCGTGTATGCTGGTGTTGCTAAATGTTAACGCTGCATACGTACAGGGAACCATTTACGATGAAAACGGCGTCCCGCTTCCTGGTGTTTCTGTGTGGGAGAATGGAACCTTGAACAGGACTAAATCGGATGTTAACGGATTTTATTCGCTTGAGACCACCTCGATTGAGGCGGTACTGGACTTTTTGCATCCGGACTATGTCGAAGTCCGTAAACGAGTCGGAGTAAAGAAGGTACTGGATGTTCATATGGAGAGGAAGCCGATTACTGTGGAGGGAGAAGTTATGGACGAGATTGCCGTCGACCACAAGTCCGAATTTCGTTCCGTTGGCGCAGCGAAGCGCTCCCTAGGGGCCGTAAATCGCGCACTGGCGGTACCACAAAATTCCTGGGGTTGGGTTGGCGATAGCTATCATAATACCGAGGAATATGCGACCATTCACGAAAATGGATTTCGAAAGGTACTGGACAAACCACTTTCCACATTTTCCATTGATGTAGATGCCGCCTCCTACAGCAACATGCGGAGGTTCATTAACAACGGACAGCTACCACCCAAGGATGCAGTCCGTGTTGAGGAAATGATCAATTACTTCAATTACAGCTACAAAAACCCTGTTGGCAATGATCCATTCTCGATAGAAACAGAGGTAGCTAAAGCGCCTTGGAATGAGGAACATTTGATTGTTCATCTTGGGCTACAAGGGAGAAAGATTGCCATGGATGACCTTCCGGCATCCAATATTGTTTTTCTACTTGATGTTTCAGGTTCCATGAGTGCCCACAATAAACTGCCGCTTTTGAAATCGGCCTTCAAACTATTGGCCAACGAATTAAGACCTCAAGACAAGGTTTCCATTGTCGTCTACGCCGGTGCTGCCGGTTTGGTGTTGCCTCCCACTGATGGGAATGACAAAGGGAAGATTATGAAGGCGCTAGACAACCTGCAGGCAGGAGGATCCACCGCTGGTGGGGCAGGAATTAAGTTAGCCTACCAAATTGCCAAGGAAAACTATGTTGACGGAGGGAACAATAGGGTCGTTTTAGCAACAGACGGAGATTTTAATGTAGGAGTTTCCAGCAACGCTGGCATGGAGCGACTCATTGAGGAGAAAAGAAATGAAGGAGTTTTCTTGACCGTCCTGGGGTTTGGGATGGGTAATTACAAAGACTCCAAAATGGAAATATTAGCCGATAAAGGAAATGGAAATTACGCCTACATTGATACCATGAAAGAAGCCAAGAAAGTACTGGTCAATGAATTTGGTGGGACCATGTTCACAATTGCAAAAGATGTGAAGATTCAGGTCGAATTTAATCCAGCACAAGTGCAATCTTACCGATTGATCGGGTATGAAAACAGGAAGCTAAATGACGAAGATTTCAATGACGATAAGAAAGACGCTGGAGAATTGGGCAGTGGTCATACGGTCACAGCCTTGTATGAGATCATCCCCGCAGGAGTCAAGAGTGAATTTGTGAAGACGATCGATCCGTTGAAATATCAGGCCAATGGGCCGAAGACGTTAGTCAATTCGGATGAGCTTTTAACGGTCAAGTTTCGATACAAAGAGCCGGAGGGACAACAAAGTAAACTGATTTCAAAAGTGGTAGAATACACGGTCGCTGATCCAGGCGAAAACTTAACCTGGTCTATGGCCGTAGCAGGATTCGGAATGTTGCTTCGAGACTCACAGTATAAAGGTGACATGACCTATCCTTCCGTACTGGCATTGGCCAAAAAAGCCAGAGGAACAGATGAATTTGGGTACAGAAGTGAGTTTATTGAATTGGTAGAAATCGCCAAAGGGATGAGATCGAGGCAGTAAAAAAATTGGGTTTGGTTAATAGCTTAAAAGGCGGAGTTGATGCTTCGCTTTTGTTCATTTCCGTAGGTCATGTAGGTACAGATGACCTAAAAAAGAAGAAGCGAGGAATGTCCTCGCTCTTCTTCTAATTGTCAATCAACTCTACTACTCAGTATTTTAAAATTCGTTATTCTCCTTGTCCCAAACTAAACCCTCGTTCGCCGTCGAAATAGTATAGATTTTCGGTTTTTATGACATCAATGTCCGCGTCGAGCAACTTTTGCTGCAGATCAATCAGTGCAGATTTTTCAATTGGGAGGTACGTTGTTGGTTTTTCCAAATCAATTTCCCCGTCTACAAAGCGGCATCGCCAATGGTTGGTGCAGAAGGTTTCGGGATTCCCGTTCGGGTACACCTTGACACCACGATTGGTGATCATCTTCAATTGTAGCGACGAGCCAGAAGACTGTCGAAGTAACTCACCCAAGATGTTGGCATCTTTTCCCTTCCAATCGACAAAGACGTCAATGCCCACCAGTGATTTTGCAACTTCAGACTTCTTAATCGAGGGTTGCTGCATTTCTATTTTCCCTTTGGCAAAAGAAATGGGTTTCAGCTTGTTTGGCATTGAACCTAATCTCTCAATGACGGCCTCAGCAAAAGCTTTGGTTCCAACACGTCGGACACTGAACTCCTGGTTAAAGATGTCTGCGGTATGGATACCGTCTTCCAATGTTCTGAGTAAAGCATTCACAATTTTTTCAGCGACCGCTGTCTGGCCAATATGTTGCAGAAGCATTACAGAGGCGTTAATCAATCCAGAAGGATTGGCAATATCTTTTCCTGCTATATCAGGTGCAGAACCGTGGATGGCTTCAAACATGGCATAGTTACTACCAACATTCGCAGACCCAGCCAGTCCCACAGATCCTGCAATTTCGGCTGTAATATCTGAGACAATGTCTCCGTATAAGTTCAGTGTCACAACGACATCATAGTTTTCTGGCCGGGTAGCAAGCCGTGCGGTACCGATGTCGATGATTTGGACTTCTTTCTCCAACTCGGGGTACTCATTGCCTACACTTTTAAACATTCGATGAAACATACCATCTGTGTGCTTCATGATATTATCTTTTACCATGCAGGTGACCTTCTTTCGCTTGTTCTGCCTGGCGTATTCAAAGGCGTACCGAATGATACGTTCGCTACCAGAGGTCGAAACCAATTTTAGACACTGGATGACATCTTCAGTTTGCTGGTGTTCAATTCCGGCATAAAGATCTTCTTCGTTCTCACGGACAATCACTACATCCATGTCCGGATGCAAAGTAGAAATGTAGGGGTGTAGACTTTTGCATGGGCGAACGTTTGCAAATAGGTTAAGTGACTTTCGGATGGTTACATTCAGACTCTTGTATCCTGATCCCTGTGGCGTGGTGATCGGTGCTTTAAGCAAAAGTTTTGCTTCATTAATCGCATCCCATCCTTCGTTTGAAATGCCGGCAGTATTTCCAGCGAGGTATTGTTTTTCCCCTACTTCAAGAAAGTTGTAATCCAACGCGGCACCCGCGGCATCAAGTATCTCCAAAGTGGCATCCATAATTTCAGGACCGATGCCGTCACCTTTGGCTACAGCCACTTTGGTTTTTACCGCCGTTTTAAGTTCAGGAGTTAATGTTGTTTGTGGGGACATGCTGTTTTTCTTTTTTGCAAATCAACGTAAGCGATTGAAAAAAAGACATAAATTTTGATTTAATAAAATAAT
>CAZQJU010000021.1:6957-42039 GCA_964593185.1 uncultured Roseivirgaceae bacterium | reverse complement strand
GTAGAGGTTCCCATCTCGATTGTATACAAGAAAGGATTTGAAAAGAATGGTAAAAGTCCATTATTGCAATATGCCTACGGATCCTATGGATCTACCATCGATGCAAGTTTTAGTTCAGTACGCCTAAGTCTATTGGATCGAGGATTTGCATTTGCCATTTGTCATATTCGAGGTGGACAAATGATGGGGCGTCAATGGTACGAAGATGGCAAGATGTTCAAAAAGATGAATACCTTCAATGATTTCATCGATTGCTCCAAGTACCTGATTGATGAAAAGTACACCTCCGAAGATCATCTTTACGCTTTAGGAGGTAGCGCCGGTGGACTACTTATGGGTGCGGTTGTGAACCTTGCTCCTGAGCTCTACAATGGAGTGATCGCTGCCGTGCCATTCGTGGATGTAGTATCTACGATGCTGGATGAAACCATTCCTTTGACTACCGGAGAATTTGACGAATGGGGCAATCCAAAGAACCTGGAATCTTATGAGTACATGCTCTCCTACTCACCCTATGACAACGTCTCCAATCAGGAATATCCAAACATGCTCGTTACGACGGGACTGTTTGATTCTCAAGTGCAGTATTGGGAGCCTGCAAAGTGGGTAGCTAAACTTCGGGATATGAAAACAGATGATAACCTGCTCGTGCTGGACACGGATATGGAGGCTGGCCATGGTGGCGCTTCCGGTAGATTTAAGCGATACAAAACCACAGCGCTTGAATACGCTTTCTTCCTGGACTTAGAAGGAATATCCGAATAACACTAAGAAAATTCAACAAGCCCTTGCTTCACCAGTAAGGGCTTTTTTGTTTCTATACAACGAGAAGGAATGCCAACAAGGAGAAGGAATGCCAACAAGCGCATAAAACAAAAGACCGCAGATGGCGGCCTTGTTTTTTACGTAGTGAATAGAGCGAGTGCTTACTATATTCCAAAGGTACGAAAATTATCAATTGATAAACAATACCCACTTTGTGGTATTTTTAATTTTATCTCTTCTTCCAAAAATGAACCACCCCTAACGAACATCCCCCAAATACCATCAAGAAGACAAACCCCATCAAAGCGTTACCCAAAACCAGATTTCCGATCCCAAAAAGTGCAGCATAAATCCCAAACGCACCTAAGAATACATTTAGGATCTCATGAGTAACACCAGCTGGTTTGTTTCCAAACTTCTTCCATCCAATATCCGGTTTGATCTTATCGGCAAAATTCTGCAGCGTCGCTTGCGCTTCTGGCTTTGAAACCAGCACCGTCAATAACCAGGCAATTGAGGTGATGAGAGTCGTTAATAGCAACTTACTAGTGAATCCGTCTACAAAAGTGTTTGCCAGGGATTCGTCAGGCACAAACAATACCCAAATAAACGCATTGGCTGTCGCCACAATCATTCCGACAATTTCCGTCAGGGCGTTGATCCTCCACCAAAACCACCGCAAAAGAAAAACAGCTCCGGTACCGGCACCGGACAACAAAAGTATATTGAAGGCCTGCGTGGCATTCTCCAGAATCGTCAACGACATGGTTCCTGTAATTACCATCAGCACTACCGTAGTGACACGACCCATCACAACCAATTCCCTCTCTGACGCATTCGGCTTTAAAAAGCGTTGGTAGAAGTCACTTACCAGGTAGGACGAGCCCCAGTTGAGATGCGTACTGATCGTGGACATGTAGGCCGCAATCAGGGAAGCAACTACCACCCCCAACCATCCGGAAGAAAGGAGCGTAAGCATGACCGGATACGCTATATCGTCGCCCAAATACTGCTCGTTGATACCGGGAAAGCTTGATTTGATTGAGGATAGATCAGGATACAATACTAAGGAGGCCAAAGCCACAATGATCCAGGGCCATGGTCTTAGGGCATAGTGGGCAAAATTGAAAAATAGCGTAGCGCCCACTGCATGATTCTCATTTTTAGCAGCGAGCATCCGCTGTGCAATGTAGCCCCCGCCACCTGGTTCCGCTCCGGGATACCATACCGACCACCATTGTACAGCCAAAGGCACAATGAACATGGTCACGATTAAAGAAGTATCAGAGAAGTCCGGAACGATTGCAAGTTTGCTTTGCACCACTTCATGGCTCAAAAGCCCGGACATCCCTCCTACTTCTGGGTGATCCAACGCTACATATGCAGCATAAAAGGCACCCAGCAATGCGATACTGAACTGAAAAAAGTCCGTCCAGATAATACCTTTGATACCGCCTAAGGCCGAGTAAACAGCCACAATAACGGAGGATATGATTACCGTGGGGGTAGAATCAAGACCGAACAAGATGGAGGCAATTTTGATAGCGGCTAGCGTAACCGAACCCATGATGAGACAGTTAAAGAAAAGCCCCAGGTATACTGCTCTAAACCCGCGCAAAAAAGCAGCCGCCTTTCCACCATACCTCAATTCATAAAACTCCAAATCCGTTAACAATCCGGATCGTCTCCATAGTTTGGAGTAGATAAAGACGGTAATCATCCCTGTAACCAAAAAAGACCACCAGGCCCAATTTTTGGCTACGCCTGATTCTCGAACAAACCCAGTAACCAAATTGGGTGTGTCTGCAGAAAATGTGGTTGCCACCATGGAGAACCCCAGCAACCACCATGGCATAGACTTTCCCGCAAGGAAAAATTCTTCTTTACTCTTGCCAGCTGTCTTAGAGGCGATGAAACTCACCACCATCATGAGCACAAAAAAAGCTCCTATTATGAACCAATCAAGTGTTGAAAGTACCATCTTTTAGTTTTTCTTCGTGAAAATACACTTACTTGAGTAACCATTCTTAACTCGTGAAGTATTAAAAGTGCAATGCAACTTTTAGCTGCAAGAATGACTCATTACTAAAAACTCAACCAAAATGCTCAAGAACTTCTTTGTTATCTCCTTCAGGAACCTGAAAAAGAACGGTCTCTATTCGATCATTAACATTAGCGGGCTCACCATTGGCATCGTCTGTAGTGTGCTCATCTTGCTGTGGGTTGAGGACGAAGTCTCCTACGATAAGTTCATACCCAAATACGATCGTTTATATCAGGTCTGGATCAGCGGCGATTACGACAATAAGATCAACAATTGGCAATCCGTCCCGCTACCCACCTACGAAGAAATGAAAACCATCGACAGCAATATCAAAAACTCTGTTGTCGCTGGTTGGGGAAGTCCGCGTCTACTAACAGCGGGTGACGTTCGAATCATCAAAGACGGCTACTACGTCAGTGAAGAATTTCTTGAGATGTTCGAATTTCCGTTGGTCGCAGGCTCACATGAAGAAGCACTAAAAGACCCAATGTCTATCGTGCTATCCGAATCGCTAGCAAAGATTCTTTTTGGAGAGGAAGACCCCATTGGACAACAAGTGAAGCTTTCCGATGAAGGAACCTTACAAGTCACTGCAATCGTCGAAGATGTACCGGAAAACTCCAGTTTTCAATTTGATTACCTCGCCACATGGAAGTACCGTGAATCAGTCAACCAATGGATCAAAGACAATAAAACCAACTGGGGAAATTACTCTTTTCAAGTCTTTGTGGAATTGAATGATCCCGATCGGCAAGCAGATGTTGAGGAGAGCATCTTCCCCATCATGATGGAGAAAGATGGCGGAGACGGAATTAACAAGTATCTCTTTCTATACCCAATGAACCGCTGGAGACTTTACTCCAATTGGGATGACCAAGGAAACGAAATTGGAGGGCAAAGTGATTATGTCCAATTGTTCACGCTAATAGCAATCGTTATTCTAGTCATTGCGTGCATCAACTTCATGAATCTGGCAACAGCAAGATCAGAAAAAAGAGCGAAGGAAGTTGGCATTCGAAAAAGTCTCGGATCCACACGCAAGAGACTCGTTGCCCAATTTATTAGCGAGTCCACCTTCATCACCGCTATAGCTTTCGTGGCGGCTATCATTCTAACAGAATTGATCCTTCCATCATACAACACCCTGGTAGACAAGGAACTTGCCATCAGCTATCAATCCCCAATTTTTTGGGTTTGCGTTGTCGGCGGCATCCTGATCATTGGATTCATAGCGGGAAGTTATCCAGCACTCTACCTATCGTCCTTCAACCCGGTACGTACCCTAAAGGGGTCCATTAAGGTTGGAAAAGGCGCAACCACCCCAAGAAAGGTACTGGTCATCTCTCAGTTTCTCTTTTCGATCGTACTCATGATTAGCACATTCGTGATCTTTCAGCAGATCGACCTCGTGAAGAATCGCGACCTTGGGTACGACCAGGAAAATCTCATTTCTGTCGAAGTGACCAACGACATTCGAGAACATTATGACGTCTTAAAGCAAGATGTTGTCAGTTCTGGAGTGGCTGAAAGTATGACTCGTTCGAACAGCAGAGTCACCCAGATCAACTCGAATAACTTTTTAGGTTGGCCTGGAAAACCCGAGGAGCGCAAAGTGCTTTTCTCCACGATAACTGCAGAGTATGATTATACCAAGACCATGGGAATCGACGTCTTAATGGGACGTGATTTTTCCAAAGAATTCGCAAGTGATTCCAGCGCTATCATTGTAAATCAAGCTGCCCTGGACCTCATGAACCTGGAAGAACCCATTGGCACAAGCCTGGACCTTTGGGGAGACCAAAGAAGACTTATTGGAGTCGTGGATAATGTCCTCATGGGATCGGTTTACGAGCCTGTCAGGCCGATGTTCATGATTCTACAAGATTGGGGTGGCTACGTAACGATTCGACTGAAAAAGACCAATGACTTACAAGCCTCTTTACGTGAATTGGAAACCATATTCAACAAGCATAACCCTGCTTACCCATTTGATTATCGATTTATGGATGAGGACTTCCAGCGCAAGTTTACTACCATATCCTTGACGAGAAAACTGGCGACCATTTTCTCAACCCTTGCGTTCATTATCACCGGATTGGGCTTGTTTGGTTTGGCGGCCTACACAGCCGAACAGCGTACCAAGGAAATCGGTATTCGAAAGGTTCTTGGTGCCTCCGTTGCCAATTTAATGGGTCTGATGTCGAAAGACTTCGCAAAGTTGGTGATGGTTGCCTTTGCAATTGCGGCGCCGCTCGGATGGTATTTGATGGATGAATACCTTGATCGCTATACCATTCGGATTGACATTGCCTGGTGGATCTTCCCACTCGTAGGAATGATTGTGTTGGGATTTGCGATCATTATCGTTTCCGATCAAGCAAGGAGAGCAGCCAAAACCAACCCCGTAAACTCGCTTAGAAGTGAATAGTTAAGATTTCTCTTTGCTCTCGTAGATCAAGTTTGTAATTTTGTTGTTATAACAACTAAATACTTCTACTATGCAGACTGATATCGTAGCGCAAGCTGAAGCAGTAACCGATTTCATGCCAATCAATGGCACAGATTATTTGGAATTGTATGTGAGCAATGCCAAACAAGCTGCTCATTTCTACAAATCTGCATTCGGCTTCCAGTCTTTAGCATACGCAGGCTTGGAGACTGGTCTGCGCGACAGAGAGTCTTATGTCGTTGTCCAGGACAAAATCAGATTGATCCTTACTTCTCCTTTGAAAAGTGGTACCGAGATCGGACAACACATAGATCGGCATGGAGATGGCGTTAAGGTCACTGCACTTTGGGTAGAAGACGCCGCAAACGCACATCGAGAAGCCGTAGCAAGAGGTGCTGAGTCCTACCTTTCACCAGAAGTGCTCGAAGACGAGCATGGTCAAATTGTAAGGGCGGGAATTCACACGTATGGCGAGGTTATTCATATGTTCATGGAACGAAAAGACTACACCGGTGTCTTTATGCCTGGCTTCAAGGCCTGGAACCCTGAATATCAAACATCATCTGTCGGTCTGAAATACGTGGACCATATGGTGGGCAACGTAGAGCTTGGCGCCATGAACCAGTGGGTCAAATTTTACGAAGAGGTACTGGGTTTTAAGCAAATTATGTCCTTTGATGATAACGACATCTCCACAGAGTATACTGCGCTCATGAGTAAGGTAATGAGTAATGGAAATGGTCGGATTAAATTTCCCATTAACGAGCCTGCACCCGGATTGAAGAAGTCTCAAGTGGATGAATACCTAGAATTTTACGAAGGTGCCGGAGTACAGCATATCGCCGTGGCTACGGACGACATCATTCAAACGGTCACCGATCTACGTTCTCGTGGTGTGGAATTCCTTCAGGTCCCTGGCACTTACTATGATGCGCTGGAAGCGCGTGTCGGCAAAATTGATGAAGACATCGAGGCATTGCGTCCCTTAGGCATCTTAGTGGATCGGGACGATGAAGGGTATCTTTTGCAAATCTTTACCAAAACGGTGCAGGCCAGACCTACGATGTTCTTTGAAATTATCCAGCGTAAAGGAGCTACTTCCTTCGGCAAGGGAAACTTCAAAGCACTCTTTGAGGCGTTGGAACGTGAACAGGAACTAAGAGGAACGCTCTAGTAGCGCTCAGTTCAGGTGATTGACCTTCCGAGTAGCCTGAGCGGCGACTCTTCGAGCGCACGCTCTGAGATTTGCATTCATACGCTCACGGCTTTTCACCCAGTAATCTGAGCAGTATTCGTCATCTTCATCCGGAAAAAGGATTTGAAGCAGTACAGGGTCATTCTCTTTCAACACATCGTAGTTGGCAGCCTGAATATCCCACCGATCGATCAATCGTCCGTCTTCCCGCAAAATCACAACTCCGTCGAGCTCTTCCTCTTCTAGGGTAAACGAAGCATGACCAACATCGCAATCGTTGTGCACGGTGATTGTTCGGGTGTAGACCTGGATGGTAAAATCCTGAATGAACAGTTTTAGCGGTGTATCATGATCTACCACTAAAAAATTGCGTCTTTCCAGCTTATTCATCAATTTCTCCTCAAAGAACCGCGCCTCACGAGATCCATCCAGGTTGATTATTTGAATAGGCATTTCAATGGAAAGCTTATTGCAGGCGCTGAGAATGCCTATCAAAATCGTAAAGCAAATGGTCTTTCGTATGTTTCGCATTTGAATTGGTTTATGCGTACCAATTCAATTTGAGTGCCAAAGTCAACCTTTTAGGTTATTCTTTGGAATCAACCGTATAATTGGAGAAGATTTTATCAAGGGTCTGCACTAAGGTCTCATATTCATCCGTAGTCAAATTTGTCCACCCTTGTTCCCTTGAAGCTGCAACCACGGGGAGGGCTGCATCCACCAAAGCTCTACCCTCTTCCGTTAGGGAAACAAGGTACTTCCTTCCATCCACGCGGTCTTGGGTTTTCGATACAATGCGCTTTTTCACCAGCAGATCCACAATCCTCGAAACGGTCGGTTTATCGCGAAAACTGTAGCTAGCCAGATCCGTCTGAAACAGATCACCCTCCTTGTGTAACTTGGAAACCAGCACCCACTGCTCTGGTGTCAAATCAATTTCATTTTCCTTGAAACGGTTGATTAAGTCCTGTCGAACAATTTTATAAGTGCGATCAATGTACAGACCTATTTCCTTCCTCACCATATCTCATTATCAGAATCGTAAAAATATAGTTAGAATTGGAGCATGACGCACCAAATCGAAAATATGTAAGCTATTTTTGGGTTGAAATGAATGAACCCTATTCAGATGCATTCATCGCTAATCCGTAAATACGGATGATGTACCGCCATCGTGTAAGCAAATCCATATAACAGGTTGAAAAAATTCCTCATATTCATCTCTTTAGCCTTACTAGCAGGAATCGGATACTTTACTTACGAGAAATGGATTAAGCATGCAGACATTAGCTCCTGGAGTTTCATTCCCGTGGATGCGGCTGTGGTTTTTGAATTAGACCTATTAGCGGATCATAAGGCCCTAAGCGGCTATTCACTATGGAAAAACCTCGACGAAACAGCAGGGATTCGTAAGATAAGTAGCGGAATTGCGTTTCTTGACTCAATCAACGGAACGGGAGGATTTGAAGCTATTTTCAAAAATGCACCGACTCTCATTTCGATGCATAAAACCTCGAATACCACCTTCGATTTTTTATTTGTATTAGACATCCAAAATATTTCTCAAAATACGTTTGTTGGCGCGGCGATTGGTCGGCTGAAAGAAAGTGGATATCGTTTCAAAACAAGAAATTACAATGGATTTAAAATCAGTGAGCTCAGTAAGGGCAATCAGATTTTCACGTGCATTTTCTACAAGAATTTTCTTTTAGCAAGTTTTACTCCCTATCTGGTAGAAGATGCCATCCGGACTATCGAAGGTGATCAAATTCCCTTTGAGCGGATTTACCTTTCCCCTCAGAATACGCAACCTCAAGGGCTGTTCCAAAGCCATATCAATTTCGCCCAACTCAACAACCTACTTTCGGGAATCGCGATCCAGGAAGTGGACTTGCCTTTTAAAAATGGTGACTATGCGTTTTCGATTGATTCCGGCTATTTCTCCGTGTCTGGATTTACATTCCCCGACGGAAATTTACTTCCTACGCATCGGAGGGAACCCGCTGCCTTTGACATGGCCGAAGTAATCCCCGAAAATACAGCTTATGCTTACCATATCAGTTCGACCGAAATCGCCGATTGGAAAGTACGCCAGATGGACTATCTCGCCATTAATCAGCCCGACATAAAAAAATTGCAAGACTCCCTTCGAACTGCCTACGATTTCAGGGCAGAACAAGTTATTGACTTGGTTGATGAAGAAATTGGACTGGTCGAAATTGAATCGGGAACTCCAAGAGATGAGCGTCGTCTTTGTATTCTTGAACTTAAGAATGCACAAGAGTCCCTTGCATTTTTTAATGCCTTAACCGAGCGAATTGCGATTGCACGAAATGATTCTGTATATACCGAACCGTATAGTGAAAATGAAATCCGATTTCTGCCGATTAAGAACTTCCCGCAGCTTTTACTAGGGAAAGTCGCAGGTACCTACGACCAGTGCTTTTACATCAATCACCGCAATTACCTGATTTTCTCTAATAACTTACAAGAGTTGAAGAGTGTTATTGCATCCATTCAAAATGAAGGTACATGGGGAAAATCATTGAGAACAACCGAATTTCTTGATAAGACCAATAATGCCTCCAACCTCAGTTTGTTCGTAAATATTCCGCGGTCACTAAAAAAGCTGCAAACCAAACTCAATGGTGACTGGGAGGAGCACTTAGATGTACACTTGGCTACCTATCAAAACTTTGAATTTGCGGCCTTTCAATTTAGTCTACTGGATGATAGCTACTTCACAAATTTCACCTTCTCACAACCCACACAGAAAACCAAAACAATCCCCAGGACAAGTCCGGAAACAGGGCTCCGGTTTGCTAGTCAACTCGTTACAAAACCCCATTTAGTACGAACACATGCCTACAAGGATTTTGACATCTTAGTCCAGGATAGCACACATGCCATTTACTATTTAGATCCTGATCAGAATACACTATGGACGAAGACCATTAGTCAGGAGATTACCAGCGATGTCTTTGCCATTGATTATTACAAGAACGGTAAAATCCAATACGCTTTTAGCACCAACCAGCAAGTGTATATTCTAGACCGAAATGGCGACTTAATCCCTGGTTATCCAAAACAGCTCCCAGATGCAGGTATTCTTCACTTTAATGTCATCGATTATGATTTAAGTAAGAATTATCGATTTGCGCTTTCGGATGAATCTGGCAATACCTATTTGACAGATAAAGATCTTACAATATTGGAAGGGTGGAATCCGAAGTCTTTTCTTCGTAAGTCGTTACAACCGCTTCAGCATCAACGGCTGGGAAGACGGGATATCATGATATCGGTTCAGCAGAACGGCATCGTCAACGTGACCAATCGAAGAGGTTCAGATATGAGAGGATTTCCCTTTGATACCCAAAAGACACTGGATTCACGCTATTTCCTTCGATCCAGCAATGGACTGGCTAACTCATCAATTACGCTAATATCAACAGATGGAGAATTGATCGAACTCACTTTGGAGGGAGATGTCATTCAACGAAATCAACTCTTAAAGACTTCTGCAGAAACTACCTTTCGTCTTGTCCCGGATCGAAACAACCGTTCCTTTCTTATCATTCGAAGGGAAGGAAACAAATTTGATGTGCTTGACGATACTGGAAACCTACTTTTTACGAAAGACTACTTCGCAGAGGAGGAAGTTCTAATCCAGTACTATGAATTTGGAGCTGGTCGAGATCTATTGGTATTCACTGACACATTTTCCGAGACACTGTACATTTACGACAAGTCAGGAAACCTACTGACTGGAAATCCATTGAATTCCGCGCATGAAGTCAGTATTCTGTACTCCTCTGTAAAAAGAGAATTCCAGGTCTTCACCACCTCTGGTTCCAACCTGGAACTCTTTACATTCAAGTACTAAAATTGCCTACACCTTTACCGTTTTCCATTTACCACGTCTGAATAGCACAATCGCCACGACTGCATACAAACTGTGGCAAAATGCGATACAGAAAAAGACCCCGTTTGGTCCCCACTCGTAGGTGATAGCCAACAAATAAGCCATCGGAATTTGGATCACCCAAAACACCACAAGATTGATCAGCAAAGGAGTTCGGGTATTTCCTGCGCCATTGAAGGCTTGGCCAATCACCATCCCGTACGCAAAAAATATGTACCCAAAACAAATGATCCGGAGTGCATTGATTGCGGTTTGCTCCACCACTCCCTCCTGTCCAAAAATGCTCAACACATCTTTTGCGAAAATTGAGAAGACGATCGCAATAACTACCAGAAAGATCGTATTCCAAAGGGAAGTTTTCCATACGGAGGCTTCCGCACGATCCGGCTTTTGTGCACCCAGGTTTTGTCCAACCAAGGTTGCGGCAGCATTGGCCATACCCCAAGAGGGAAGCAAGGTGAAAACAATAACTCGAAAAGACATCTGGTATCCGGCGATTGCTTCTGTGCCAAACTCAGCAACCACACGTACTAAGAACAGCCAACTCAAGGATTCCACAATGAACTGTCCTACTCCACCTGAAGCTACAGTGATCATCTCGCGAATGGTCTTCCATCGGATCACGAAATTTTCCCACGCTAACTTGATAAGCGATTTCCCATTGACCAAATTATAGATTTGATAAAGCACGCCAACGCCTCGGCCCGTCGTTGTAGCTACGGCTGCTCCTTCAATTCCCATCGCTGGAATTGGTCCCAAGCCAAAAATGAAAATGGGATCAAGAACAATATTCAACGCATTGGCAAGCAACAAGGATTTCATTGCTATGGAGGCATTTCCTGCACCACGGAAAACGCCATTAATGAGAAAGATCAGGATAATCGTAAGATTACCAGCATACATGATTCTTGTGTAACCGACTCCTTCAGCTATTAAGTCCTGCTCACCCCCCATGAGTGCAAGAATGTCATCTGCGAAGATGAACCCCGGCACTCCCAGGATCAAGCCCACGAAAATGGCTAATAGGATGGATTGGAATGATGCATCAGATGCTCTGGTGAAGTTCTTCTCTCCCACCCTTCGGGCAACAATGGCAGTTGCAGCCATGCTTAAGCCAACGGCCATGGAGTAAATGATCATTAAGGGTGTTTCAGTCAGCGCAACGGTTGCAATGGCATTGACACTAATTCTCGACACGTAGATCATATCGATCACTGCAAAAAGTGCTTCACCAGCCATCTCAGCTATCATCGGAATGGACAATAGAATAATGGCCCGATTGATACTCCCAGAGGTAAATTCCGTTTCTTCTCCTCGAAGAGCAGCAACAATTAGTCTTAAAATCTTTTTAAAGGATAATGATTCTTTCATTGGTATTATAGAGATGCGATGGCAACACTGCCATCTGGATAAGTAAAAAAATACGGGAGGTGAGATATCCCCCTGGGGGCGCACGCAACGCGTGCCATTTTTACACTATCTCTAAAGAAGGAATCATAAGGCCGCAATAGTAGCGGTTTTTTCCTCGAATTACCATCTATCCATAGGAAAAAATTTTTTCGTGGCAACGAGACCGGTGTTGACTTCCTGATGATAATCTTCTTAAAATACAATTCATCTTTGGATAATTGATTATTTTGGCCTCCATATGGCACAGGATTACAGCCAAAAATTGGAAAATTTAAAAGGTCGCCGGTACGATGAGGCTTTAAAGGAACCCGTTTTATCAGAGGCATTTGGTAAAACTGACTACCCGGACTCCGTCAAATACGCCCTGGAATCAATGGTGGAAATTGACCCCGCCTATGCTTATAAGGTCTACGCCATCTCAAAGAAGATTCACGACAAACTTATCAAGTCCCTTAAAAAACGAGGTTACTATGCCGATTACCGCTACCAGGGAGAGTTAAAGACCTATTCGAATATTATGCTTTATGGAGATGTAGAGCTAATCGTTATCAAGAAAGAGGTCAATGATAAACCACATTTGGATGTGCAGCGGCTGGCCATGGAGCTTTTGGAAATATTGAGAGGCGACCCGGATTTCAAATCCATCGACTATTCTGATAAGACGCGCATACGAATAACGGCCTTAAAACCTACCTGCGAAATCGATATTCTTCCTTCCGTTTGGGTAGACAGCCTAGAGTTTAAGCAGACCAAAAACGAGATCTATCGCGGAATTGCTGAGTTTGATTTCAAAAACAAGAAGATCAAGAAGTACTTACCCTTTCTTAATATCGCGAGGGTCAACTCCAGAGATCAGCATACAAATGGGATATTCAAATGTTTGTCACGTCTGCTTAAGACGCTTCGCGCAGATAGTGGAGAACGGATAGATCTAAAAGACAGCGACATTAACGCCATTCTGTACGCAATGGGAGATCGGATAAACGTAGAACACGATCATCTTTTGTCACAACTACCAAAAGTTGAAAAGTTGTTAGATAAAATTCAGTCCAATGCCTCCATTTTTCAAAGTCTCGCCTCCCCTTCAGGCAAAGACAAGGTGTTTGGTGACCGTCCTGAAAAGCAAGCGGAAGTAGGGAAACTCAAGGATGCACTATCCGAGCTCATCGCTGACATCAACGAAGACCTTTCCGAACGGAATTTGAGAATTG
Source organism: uncultured Roseivirgaceae bacterium (assembly GCA_964593185.1). Classification (GTDB taxonomy): domain Bacteria; phylum Bacteroidota; class Bacteroidia; order Cytophagales; family Cyclobacteriaceae; genus Ekhidna. The sequence goes on along the minus strand of CAZQJU010000021.1, from coordinate 29,043 downwards.
AATCCCCGTTTCAATACAGCACCTCAATTAGCTAATCCCGCCCTTTTCAACAAAGCCTTGCTGGACGGTTCCTTTCCTCTAAATTTTTTGTAGAGCACCATTGGATCTGCGGTTCCTCCCTTGCTTAGTACATTTTCTTTGAAGCTCATTGCAGTTTGTTGATCAAAAACCCCGTTCTCCTGGAACATTGAGAAGGCATCCGCATCGAGGACTTCTGCCCATTTGTAACTGTAGTAACCTGCCGCATACCCACCAGCGAAGATATGTGCAAATTGTACACTCATATTCGTGTCTTCAACCGAAGGAAAGAGCTCCGTGGGCGCAAAGGCAGCCCGCTCAAACGCATCAACGCTCTCAAGTTCCTTTGCGGCATCGAGGGAAAGACTATGCCATGCCATATCCAGTAGTCCAAAACTCAGCTGCCTGACCGTTGCGTAGGCTTCGTGATAGGTCACCGAGCGACGAATCTTCTCAACAAGATCCGACGGAATCAACTCCCCGCTTTGATAATGTTTCGCAAACAGATCTAAGCATTCCTTCTCATAGCACCAATTCTCCATAATCTGAGAGGGAAGTTCTACAAAATCCCAATAGACGTTTGTTCCTGCAAGACTCTCATACTGGGTATCCGCAAGCATCCCGTGTAAGGCATGTCCGAACTCATGAAACAACGTAGTCACTTCATTAAACTTTAGTAACGAAGGGCTGCCGGGAGATGAAGGTGTAAAATTGCAGACAATGCTTATCTGCGGGATTACCTTTTTCCCATTGTTCTTTTTCTGTGTTCTAAAGGAAGTCATCCAAGCACCGCCTCTTTTACCCGGCCTGGGAAAGAAATCCGCAAGAAAAACTGCGATGGTTTCCCCGGCATTTGTTCTGACTTCATAGGATTTTACGTCTTCGTGGTAGGTCGGGATGTCCTTGTTTTCTTCAAAAGAAATACCGTATAGCTTTTCCGCCGTTTCAAATACACCGGAAATAACGTTTTCAAGCTGAAAATATGGCTTGATCATCTCATCATCCAAGGCATATTTCGCCTTTCGTAGTTTTTCAGAGTAATAAGCCCAGTCCCAACGTTGTAATTCGTGATCCGCTCCCTCTTCTTTCATGAAGGCCTCAATCTCTGCTACTTCTTCCTTCGCTTTTGGTAAGCTCTTCGCCAGTAAATCTTCCAGGAAGGCAAGGACCTTTTCTGGACTTTGCGCCATTCGCTCCTCTAAGACATACGCACTAAAGGTATCATAACCTAACAATGAAGCCAACTCCGCTTTTAGCTGGATCAGCTTGAGTACGATTTCCTGGTTATCATTTTTGTCTCCTTTGAAACACTTCGTCATATAGGCTTTGTAGAGTTTTTCCCGCAATTGACGGTTGTCAGCATATTCCAGGAAAGGAATGTAGCTAGGAGCTTGCAAGGTGAACATCCACTTTCCCTGGTGACCTTTCTCTGCAGCTAAGTCAGCGGCTCGACCCACTACATCCTCCGGCAACCCACTCAGGTCTTTTTCGCTTTCAATGAGTAGTTCGTAGCTATTGGTCTCCGTCAGCAAATGTTCTTGGTACGTCAATGAAAGTTTGGACAACTCAACACTAATGGCTTTGAAGCGGTCTTTTTTCTCCCCTTCCAGTTCGACTCCCCTACGAACGAAGTCCTTGTAGGTAACCTTGAGTAAGCGTTTTTGCTCGTCATTCAGTAGCAACTCATCACGCTGTTGGTAGAGTTCCTTCACCTTAGCAAAGAGTTGATCGTTTTGCTTGACTTCACTACTGAACGCCGAAAGCTTCGGTGAAATCTCCTGAGCAATCTTTTGAAGCTCATCGCTTGTCTCGGCCGAATTCAGATTAAACAAGATGGAACTGGTTCTCGACAAACGTTGACCGGCCTCCTCCAAGGCTTCGATCACGTTTTCAAAGGTAGGGAGGTCGCTATTTTCGATGATTGCGCTGATTTCTGATTTGGCCTCTGCCAAAGATTGATCTATGGCTTCGAGATAGTGGTTTACTTCAACCTCCTGAAATGGAGGCATCTGAAAAGGCGTATTAAAATCAGCTAAAAGTGGATTGGACATGAAAATGAATTTGATTTTTGATGCAAACCTAACATCCGATTGAATGATCGACTTGGCAGGAAGTACTTTAATTTTACAGGAAATTTATTTTTCCCACATGCGTCTTGTTTTTGTTTATGTGCTAATAGCAGTCGGTCACGCAGCATTTGCTCAAAATGGTTATGTAGATCTCACAAATCCGCAGGGTGCCGTACGTACGCATCTTGATAACCTACAGGTGGACAACTACAACGATTCATTGGCTGCATTGCCATTTCTCAATCGAGAACGAACACTTTCTGAAGCCAAACTACTTGCCGTAAAGCTCAAGCGTGTACTAGACGGAAAAGGGATCTATGTTTATACAGATGAGATTCCAAAGAACCCCAACTACTTTGATTCGCTGACACGAAAAAATAAGTACGTAATTGCAAAGGAATTTGGTGACATCTATCTACTAAAGAGTGAAAATGGAAATTGGATTTATTCCAACGCCAGCACCGTGGCAATCAACGAGCTATATCAGGCGACTTTTCGATTCGGCACCGGCAAGCTGCTGCAATTCCTGCCCAAGCTTGGTACCAGAAAGCTTTTTGGCCTTTACTCTTTCCAATACATTGCAATTTTCATTTTGGCACTTATCAGTGCCATCGTTTATAAGTTGTTTGCCTTCATCACTGAACGCATCATCTCTCGAATATTGAAACAGACCGGGTACGATGGTGATACCTCGGATAAGTACCTGTGGATGATTGCACGACCAACCAGTGTGTTCATCATTGTGTTGTTATTGCTAATGTTCACGCCAGCGCTACAACTGCCGGTTGCGTATTCAAAATACATTAACCTCATCCTGGGTGTCATGGTCCCACTTTTCGCGACCATCATCGCTTACCGCATTGTGAATATCGCATCAATTTTCCTCTCGAGACTCGCCCAAAAAACCGATAGTTCTCTGGACGATCAATTAGTGCCCTTGCTACGAAAAACGCTAAAGACCTTTGTGATCATCATAGGAACCTTGTTCATACTTGACAATTTGAACATTCCCATACTACCTCTTCTTACCGGTCTTTCCATTGGAGGTTTAGCATTTGCACTAGCTGCTCAGGACACGATCAAAAATTTCTTTGGTTCCGTAATGATTTTTGTCGACAAGCCATTCCAGGTTGGTGATTGGATCACAGCCAATGACGTGGATGGAACCGTTGAAGAAGTCGGCTTTCGTTCTTCCAGAATAAGGACCTTTAGAAATTCCCTTATTTACGTGCCTAATGGCAGACTGGCTGACAATACCATTGATAATCATGGTTTAAGGAAATACAGAAGATTTTATACCCAGATTACCATCACGTACGATACTCCTCCCGAACTCATTGAGCTTTTTGTCAAGGGATTGCGAGATATTGTGGAAAGTCATCCACATACGTGGAAGGAGAACTACCATGTCTATTTCAATGACATGTCAGCATCTTCGTTAAACATCATGTTCTACATCTTTTTTGGGGTACCTACCTGGGGAAAAGAACTTGAAGCCCGACATGAAGTGTTGATGAGTATTGTTAAGCTGGCCAAAGAACTGGGCATCAACTTCGCCTTCCCTACACAAACATTGCACATTGAGAACTTACCTGGCGCTCCATCGCTTTCTCCTAGCTATCCTAGCGTGGATGAAGCAGCTACAAAATTGGAAACGTTCTTAAAGCGTCAGCGTTAGTTGTCGGCCACAACGAGGTGATGACCCTTGACCCAGTCGAATCGATTAAATTCAAGTAGTACTGTCTCAGATTCGTCTTCGAAAACCTCCTCAATTACGATGAAATGTCGGTGCTTGTCCGGTGCGATGTACCCAAGCATGATGTACTCCCATTCATTTCCGTCCCACATAAAGCGTAGCATATGTACGGAAATGATCTCCTCTCCATGCGCGTACTTATCAATCAACTCATCATACAGATCTTGATTTTCGACGTAAGTGGCTGGCTGTTTCCAGAGATACGTGTCTTTGTTAAATGCTTTGATATGCAGATCTCCTTTTAACTTACCTGAAGCATCTCTATCCTGGTGTATCTTGAAGTGATGAAATGAATGGACTTGTGGATCACTCACCTAGTATCCGGTATAAAACTGAGCGGTAGCAGAATACACACTCCCAACGACCAGGCAGACAAAGAAGAGGGTTTTCATTCGTTAACGATTAGGGTGATTATTAATATTGTACAAATACTAGACGAAAAATAGTAATATACCAAGAAGTCAAGTGCGAATAAAGATCAACCTAGTTATTGTGTCGACCAACATGATAAGAAAAAGAAGGAGTGTTTTTCCCCTAAAGATTTTCCTCTGGGAACTAAATTGATAAATTCGCCCTTTTCATTCACTACTTAGACAACATACCATGAAATTCGGAACCAAAGCCCTTCATGCTGGGATCGAACCGGACCCATCTACCGGTGCCATCATGACGCCCATTTTTCAAACCTCTACCTATGTGCAGGAAGCTGCAGGTGTTCACAAAGGCTACGAGTATGCCAGGACACAAAACCCGACACGAGATGCGCTTGAAAAGAACTTAGCAGCATTGGAAAACGCAACGTTTGGTCGATGCTTCAGTTCAGGCATGAGTGCCACTGAAACGGTTATAAAAACACTAAACCCCGGTGATGAAGTAATCAGCACTTCAGACCTATATGGAGGTACTTATCGACTCTTCACCAAAGTTTTTGAAAAATTTGGAATCAAGTTCAGCTTCGTCGATATGCGAGATGTTGCAAACATTGAGAGTGCTATCACCGCCAATACGAAGCTGATTTGGACAGAAACACCTACGAACCCAATGATGAATATTGTGGATATTCAAGGCGTAGTTTCAATTGCTAAAAAGCATAAGGTAAAAGTGGTAACGGATAACACTTTTGCATCCCCCTACTTACAAAACCCTTTGGATCAAGGTGCAGATATCGTGATGCACTCGGTCACCAAGTACATCGCCGGACATTCGGATGTAATCATGGGCTTTTTGGCCACAAATGATCAAGCGCTTGACGAGCAGTTTGGCTTTATCCAAAATTCCAGTGGTGCAGTACCCGGGCCACAGGATTGCTTTCTCGTGCTACGTGGAATCAAGACACTTCATGTGCGCATGCAACGACATTGTGAAAATGGAGAGAAAATCGCGAATTATCTTCGGTCTCATCCTAAAGTGGACAAGGTCTTCTGGCCCGGATTTGAAGACCATCCCAATCATGATGTTGCCAAGCGTCAGATGCATGGATTTGGAGGCATGATCTCCTTCATTCAAAAAGAAGACACGCTCGAACAGGCCGAAAAAACATTGAAAAGTTTTAAACTGTTTAGCCTCGCAGAGTCCCTAGGTGGTGTGGAGTCTCTTGTAGGCCACCCTGCCAGCATGACGCATGCAAGTATTCCCAGAGAACACCGTTTAAAAGAAGGACTAAAAGATTCGCTGATTCGTTTGAGTGTGGGGATAGAAGATGTTGATGACTTGATCCAAGATCTCGAGCAAGCAATCGGGTAAAAAGTAAAAACCCTGAACAAGTTCAGGGTTTAATACCAATTCCCAACTTGAGGCGAATTAGTGGTGATAGCGTAGTTAAATTTACGTAGTTACCTTATTGTGGATAAGCAGTTTCGATTAACCTTGTCTAATCGTGCTGTTACGGATCGGTTTTATCGATGAATGCCCATTCAAACAAATTACCCCCATTACTAAGCAAAATAGCTTATTCGCTACCGCTTCAGCTGGTATTTCATCATCTTAAGAAGAACCTCGCGCTCCTACTGGTCTGGATGATCATTGTTGGAGCATTTTCTGGCGGGTTGGGTAAAGTCTATGGCATTCAGTACTTATTTCTTGATCCGGAGTATCTTGGCAACGTTGGTTTTTGGAGTTTCTTCTTCGTGGGTCTAGCTTTTGGCAATCTGACCATGGCCTGGCATATCACCTGCTACATCTTGGACTCTCATCGCTTCCGGTTCATTGGGGTACTGGAAAGACCCTTCACTAAGTTCTCGATAAACAACAGCTTAATTCCAGTCCTTACGTTTATCACGTATCTCATTTTCCTGGTTCGATTCCAGCTAAAGAATGAATTCGCTGAGAAGTGGGAAATTGCCGTCTACGTCCTTGGCTTAGTAGCCGGCATACTGGTGCTCCAGGTTCTCATCATCATCTACTTTAAACTTACCAATAAAGATATTTTTAGATTCCTGGCGGGCACAGTAGACACACGGTTGAGAAAATCCCCTGTAAGCCGTGAGCGTGTAATGAACAAACTTCGAGAAAATAAAGAGGATCGTTATCATGTCAGTGGCTACCTGGATCTGCGTTTGAAACTTCGCTCTACGGAAAGAATTGCACATTTTCAGAATAAAGAAGCCATTTTGAAGGTGTTCGATCAAAATCATTTCAATTCAGTTTTGATCGAACTGATCATCATTTGCATCATTTTATTGTTGGGCTTTTTCATGGAATATGATTTCCTGCAGATTCCGGCAGCTTCCAGTGCCATGTTGGTCCTAGCCATTGCTGTGATGTTAGTAGGTGCCATCAGTTACTGGTTCAGAGGATGGGGCTTGGCCTTCGCGTTGGGAATTTTTGTCCTTGTTAATATTGGGGTGAAGTCAGGTTTTGGCAAAGGACTCAATGAAGCTACCGGACTGAACTACGATACGGATAAGGTACCCTATACCATCACATCTTTGAGTCAAATCCACTCCAAAGAACAGTATACGCATGATTACCTACACATGCAGGAGACCTTGGAAAATTGGAAATCCAAATTTGAAAACGCCAAGGAGGAGAAAGCTGTTTTTGTGTGCGTTAGTGGCGGTGGGCAGCGAGCTGCCCTGTGGGCAGTAAATGCCTTGATTGAGACAGATTTGGCCTTAGACCAAAAACTCATGGATCAAACGCTATTGATCACAGGAGCTTCAGGAGGATTGATTGGTGCAGCCTACTATCGGGAGATGTTTTTAAGGGGAATGAGTTCCCATGAATATAGCGAGCTAATGCTGGAAAACATGGGTAAGGACAACTTAAATCCTGTCATTTTCAGCTTTCTGGTTAACGACTTATTCTTCAAAATGCAAAAGCACTCGTACGCGGGTCGAGAATATACCATTGACCGCGGGTATACTTTTGAAAAAAACCTGGATAAAAACCTGGGAAATCTGTTTGATCAACGTATTGCCGATTACCTAATAGTAGAGCAGGAAGCAAAGATCCCAACCCTCATCATGTCACCAACGATTGCCAATGATGGAAGAAAATTATACATCTCTTCACAGCCGGTCTCGTTTATGGGCGTGTCATCCGATATCCTCGAAGACCCTGAGCAGAAAATTCGTGGGGTTGATTTTCAGGCGTTGTTCAAAGGGAACAGTGCGGAAGATCTCAGTTTTCTTTCCGCCTTGAGAATGTCCGCCTCTTTCCCTTATATCACACCAAACATTAGTCTTCCAACTGAGCCTAGGATCGAAATCATGGATGCGGGCATCTCAGACAATTTTGGCGTTTCAGACGCATTGAAATTCATCAATGTCTTTAAGGACTGGATCTCCCAAAACACCGCTGGCGTGGTATTACTCGTCATTCGTGATAGTAAGACCAATTCTCCAATTGAATCAGCTCCCATCCCATCTGTTGTTGATCGTCTCACCTATCCGATTGCGAGCGTGTACAACAACCTGACGACGATGCAAGACATCAATAATGATGTGCGTGCAGAATTGATGAACGATTGGTTTGAAGGTGAACTTGACATTGTTGAAATCGCCTACGATTCGTTTGTCAAGGAAGAGGAACAAAGTGAAGTGGAACGCGCATCATTAAGCTGGCACCTTACTACGAAAGAGAAGCGGAATGTCATAGAAAATATCAACCTGGAGAGTAACCAGAAAGCAATTCAAAGGCTTCAGGAGTTGATTAAACACTGATAGTTCTTAGTAGCACAAGAACAATTTCTTATTGCAAGAAGATCAGGTTGGTACCTACGTGTTTTTTCATCCCTTTTTTACGTCAGAAAGACTACTGGATTGGCTGTTGGAATGTGGATTTTAAGTAATTTACAATTCGTCATCCACCTCGATAAAAATGTAGCCTTGCCTAGATCACAAAAGTTCATCCTTGTCCTACTTATTTCCGTCCTTGCTTCCTGCCGATCCACGCAGCATGTAAACACTTTATGGAATGAACTACCAAATGACACTGAAGTAACTGGGAGTAGTATACCCTCAGAGTATCTAGTGTACCGCTTGGATTATGAGGCGTTTAAAGAAGAGGTCTCGACACTAGCATCAGATACAGCCACCGTAAAGATCAGTATTCCCGATCCTCTTGGAGAACTACGTGAATACAGGGTATCCAGATCTGGTATCGTTGCGCAAGAGTTGTTAGAGAAATATCCGGATTTGGCTGCATACAAAGGGGAATCTACCGATGAGTTACCTTCAAAAATACGTTTTGAGCTACCTGAGGAGTCATTGCAGTTAATGGGCACCACAACAAGTAAAACGTGGTTCATCTCGCCCTTCAAATCCGAAGAAGGGCTTTTGTATATCATTTACTACAAGGATAAAGTAACTAAAGAAAACGATTTTTGGGAAGGACGAATAAACTAAATATCATGCGAACAACGCTTATCACCTTATCTATGCTTTTCGCCCTGTCATGCTTTGGTCAAGGACTCTGGCAGGAATCGACAAAGAAATCGAGTTCAAATAATATGATAGAAGCAGCTTCATCTAAATGGCGACTCAATCAAGAAGCACTGCAGGCCAAGTTAGAAGCACCGGTCGTTCAGCTAGCACTACCCTACCCAAATGGCACGTTGTCCAACTTTACCTTGAAGGAAGCTTCCATCATGCACCCTGATCTGCAAAAGCGATTTCCGCAAATCAAGACCTTCAAAGGTGTCAATAGTAAAAACGAGATGGTCCGGATGGATTTGACTCCTAAAGGAATCCATGCAATAGTATTTACCAAGCAGGGAACCATTTATATCGATCCAGACTCCTTTGAGGATACGAAGTATGTAAGCTACTACCGAAGTGATTATAAAAAGAAGCATCAAAAGCAATTCACGGAGTCTTGGAACAACCGGCCATCAAGCCCAAAGCACGTCAAAGGAGGCTCAGGTCAGCTAAGGCCCCGTAAATTCAGTAAAAGAGACAATGGAACGGAACTAAAGTCTTACCGAATTGCAATCGCTGCAGACAGCGAGTACTCCGCATTTCATGGAGGTACCGTTGGAAATGCTTTGGCAGCAATTGTTACAACACTTAACAGGGTAACCGGAATTTATGAAAACGAACTCGCAATCACTTTTCAATTGGTTGCTAACAACGACGAAATCATTTATCCTTCTAGCACTAACGATCCTTACCTTGGATTGGGAGTAAATGAGGTTTTGGACGAAAATCAGACGAATCTTGATGCCATAATCGGGGATGCAAACTACGATATTGGCCACATACTGACAACGGGAAGTGGCGGACTCGCAGGTCTTGGAGTCGTTTGCAGAACTGGATTGAAAGCTCAAGGAACCACGGGCACCAGTCAACCTATTGGGGATCCGTTTGATGTTGATTTCGTTGCGCATGAAATCGGACATCAGTTTGGAGCAAATCATACCTTCAATGGTTCATCCGGTTCGTGTGCTGGCGGTAACAGAAACGGATCTACAGCGTATGAGCCTGGTTCAGGCACCACGATAATGGCTTATGCTGGTATTTGTGGAGATGACAATATCCAGAACAACTCTGATGCCTATTTTCATGCCGCATCGCTGGAGGAAATTGTGACTTTTGTCTCAGAAGGCCTAGGTACCCCCTGTGCCGATGTTTCATCAACAGGGAATACAGTCCCATCCGTTGAAGCCATGGGCGGTGAGGTTTTCATTCCTTCCAGCACACCTTTTTATTTGACAGCAGTTGGATCTGATGGAGATGGCGACCCATTGACGTATAGTTGGGAGCAATATGATTTGGGAATCGCAGGCTCGCCAATCAATCCATCAAATACTGCTCCTTTGTTTAGGTCATTCTCTCCTACTGAAACCTCAACGCGATATTTTCCGCAGCTCTCAGACGTTGTACAAGGCACCAATACCTTTGGTGAAATTTTGCCAACGGTGTCCCGAGAAATGAATTTCCGGGTAACAGCACGTGACAACAACCCGGCAGGTGGCGGAATAAGTAGCGATGATATACGATTCGAGGTAGTGCAGGTTGCAAATCCCTTCAGTGTGACTTCTCAAAGTGAGGATGTCACACTCACTGGCGGCAGTGCGACGCTTGTCACCTGGGAAGTTGCCAATACAAACAATGCGCCCATTTCGGTGGATAGCGTGATGATAATACTTTCGACTGATGGTGGGACCAGCTTCACGGACACGCTGCTTCAGGCGACTTTGAACGATGGAGCCACGTTTATCACATTGCCTAATCAGCAAGTACGACGAGCAAGAATCATGATCGCTGCGTTAGATAACCTATTTTTCAATGTCAATAAGGCCAATTTTAGTATCGAACCCGTGGAGGACCCTCAGTTTAGCTTGACAGTTTCAGAAATTCCAGGAATTAGCTGTGATGATGATATCAACCTACTGATCCAAGCACAGGGAATAAATGGATTTGCAGAGGAGATAGCCTTATCATATGAATCAGATGATCCCTTGTTGTTCAGCTCTTCCAGCAATACCATTTCGCTAGGAGACAGTGTCACGCTTACCATCACGAATGAAGCAGAAATGGGTGAAAAGGTGTTTTCAATTATTGGAACAACCGCTAACCAGACAAAAGAAGTTAATACCAGCGTCTCATTTTTGGCAGGGGTTGGTTCACCAAGCGCTACCGAACCTCTCGATAATGCAACTCAGGTAGTTCTTCAGCCCACTATAAAATGGAATAAAGTACAGGGAGCTAGTAGTTACAATTTTGCTTTGTCTGCAAGTAGCGATTTTCAGGACCCGCTTTACGAAAGCTTAAACCAAGTAGATACCACCTTTCAGATACCAAATAATCTGGAACCTAAAAGAACCTACTTTTGGCGTGTATCTTCCCTGAATGTTTGCGGTGAAGGGACAGCCGCCTCGTTTTCATTTCAAACAGCAAACTTAGTCACACAAAACTATGTGGCTACTAATGTTCCTGTCAATATTCTAGATCAAAATACAGTAACGTCAACAATCACTATTCCTGATAATCTAGCTGTTTCTGACATCCGGGTTGTCGATCTTGATATCTCACACACCTTCGTGTCTGACCTCACCATTGGGCTATCATCCCCTTCAGGAACAGCGGTAACCCTTTATAGGCAGTCATGCGGTAGCGATGCTAATATACTCGTAAGCTTTGAAGATGGTTTGGAAGAGATCGAATGTCCCCCAAACGCCGGCGGCACCTTTTCACCTGTAGAAGCGCTTTCATCATTCATTGGCGAACCAACCCAAGGGGATTGGATATTATCTGTCAACGATGCTTTTGACCAAGATCAGGGCATTATCAATGGTTGGGGGCTTTCGATTACATCCAACAATGACGTTATCGCAGGAGTGGAAAACGTCTCTTCTACTACCGTAGATCTTTCCTGGAATAACATTTCCACAAATCTTGGGTACGAAATTGAACAATCTCTTGATGGAGTAACTTTCACTGCCTCCTCCGATGTGGACCAGGATATAAATGCCGTTACTGTTGAGAACTTGATGCCTAGTACGGAGTACTTCTTTAGAGTAAGAGCTGTGGAACAGGCAGGGTTTTCCGACTATTCAGACGCAGTATCAGCGACGACTTTACTTGCAGCGCCGGAAGCACCTTCCGAGTTGGTCGCTTTGCCAGAAAATTCGAGCAACGTTGCGCTGTCTTGGGTCGATAATAGTGTCACTGAAGAAAGCTTCAGCATTGAGCGGGCCATTGGGATTGGCTCTTTCCTTCCTCTGGCAGAAGTCTCAGCAAATGTGACAAATTATGTGGACGAAGAAATTGGTACAGGACTTAATTATCAGTACAGGGTTCTGGCCTCCAATGAAGGTGGAAATAGTGATTACAGCAATATTGCTGAAATTAGAATTTTGGGTATTGACTTATCAGAAGAGGCGATTTTCCCCAATCCAGCCAGCAACCATCTTACACTCTCCAGTGAGCTGTCGTTTGACCACATTAGCATCGTTGATCTTTTGGGCCGATCGGTCGTTGAACTGGATCGTAGGGAGCTGAGAAATCGCAAAATTGACATCTCAAACCTCCAAAAAGGGCTCTATCTTGTGCAAGTCAGCTACGAAGATGCTCGAAGAACGATCAAGCTTCTGAAAGAGTAAGGTATAGGCATTTTGCGCGGGTTCTTAAAAACTCATCAACTCCTTAAACTTTGCTGTCTGCCTCCGACTCACCTCAACTTCAGTGCCGTCTTTTAAGTAAAGACGGATGGTACCGCTAAACCAGGGCTCAATCTTATCGATCCACTTCAAATTGATGATCTGCTGTCTATTGGCACGGAAGAAAACTTTTGCATCCAACCTTGATTCCATGTATTGCAAGGTTTTAGGGATCATTGGCTTCGAGTCCGCAAAGTAAATTCGGGTATAGTTGTCCCAGATCTCAAACAGCCGGATGTCTTTCAGCTCCACAAACCAACACTTCTCTCCGTCTTTCACAAAAACCTGACTTGACTCCGAGAGCATTTCTTGAGGTTCTTTCTTTTCACTGATTTTTTCCTTTACTCGCGAAAGTGCTTCGGTAAGACGTTCTGCTGTTATTGGCTTTTTCAAGTAATCAAGGGCATTGTACTCAAAAGCTTTCATAGCAAACTCACTGTAGGCAGTTGTAAATATGACTTGAGGCACATCATCAAGCATTTCCAGCAATTCAAATCCATCCTTGCCCGGCATCTGAATGTCCAGAAAAATTAAGTCAGGACGCAGCTCCCTGATCTTTTCCAAGGCGTCCTCTGCATGCTCTGCTTCACCAAGTACCTCCACCTCCTTTCTTTCCTTGAGCAGGTGCTGCAGTTCTTTTCGTGCTAAGCGTGTATCATCAATGATTAGTGCCTTCATTTTTTAAGCGATAGGATTAGAATGGATTTTACGTTCTTACCTTCTTGAAACAGTTCAAACTGCGGATCCTTGTCAAAAAGAATTTTTATTCGTTCTGTGGCATTATGGATTCCAATCCCCTCCTGCCCTGACCTATTCAATTCTCCTGTATTGGAAACTTCAATCTTAAGGTCATCCGCCTGTTGTGCAACAGTGACCACAACTTCTCCCCCATCCTTTACTTTTGAAATCCCATGCTTGATGGCATTTTCTACCATCAGCTGGATGATCATTGGCGGAATATGACACTGCCATACGTTTTCTTCAGCTATGATACGATATGAAAGTCTTTCTTCATAGTGAATGCTTTCCAGCTCCAGATAGTTGTTAACAACCTCCAGCTCCTGCGTCACCGTCACTTTTTCCTTGTCATTAAATTGGATCGAATAGCGAAGTAAATCAGACAAATGTGAAACCATGTCCCTTGCCCTGGTCTGATCTTCAAGAATCAACGCGCGAATATTATTCAAAGCATTAAAGAGAAAATGCGGATTGATCTGGGCTTTAAGCGCAATGAGTTCAGCGTCCTTGACAGCTGATTGAAGCTTCCATTTTTCCACCTCTTCCTTACGATAATTTCTGAAATAATGGATTACTAAATAGATCCCGGTCCATAGCATAAAATAGACCGTGCTTTGTAGCGAGTAAAGAAAGTAAACCGGTATTGACAATTCTTCGTAGCTAAATACTTCCACCACACTGATCATTAACCAGGTATTGAAGGCATTGATGACTAGGGAAAACAGTACATAGATTGGGATAACGCGCAGAATTACACTTGGCAGTCTCTTTTTGAGCCACCCTCTTGCCTTGATCAATTGCCGAACCACATGAGTGGAAGTAAGCATCAAAAGCGCCGAGAAGAAAGGAAACAGCTTTGTGACTATCCCTTCATCACTGAAAAAGTAGGCATTTATGGTTGCGCCCAACAATCCGTACAACGTCCAGCCACCTATTTGTAAAGTCCAGTACCAATTATTTCTTGACATGTTGTCCGTTCTTGGTTACCTCATTTATCAAAAATACCAGGAATGGAATGCATATTGGGAAAACTGCAAACTTGCAATCCAAATAGCTGGCAAAGAATAGAAGAACCGCAAAGATTACTAGTCCGGTTATTTCTCCTTGAATGAAGCAATCAGCTTTTTTCATCCAGAAACTGGTTTACCTGGGTATAAAAAAATGACGGATCGTCCAACATGATAAAGTGCTTACCAACATCGGTCATCTCCAGTCGATATCCTTTCAACTTAGAAAATTGGGCATTGTATAGGTTCATGGTGGTTTCCCGGGTTGATCCATAACTTTTATAGGCAATCCAAGCACCGAGCACCAGTGTAGGTGCCTTGATCCTAACCAAATCTTCGCGCAAGTCCATCTGATATAATTCATACATGGCCTGCGCCACAGTCTTGGTGTCACTTTGTCGCCCCCATTCCATGACAGTCTCAATATCCTCGTCACTATTCATCATACTTTTCAGTAACATTGGCTGCATGGCCTCATACTGTTCTATGGTTTGCGTTTCCATATTCTTTCGCATCATTGTAGCCATGTCCTTAAGGCTTTCAGGCGTCGCAGCTGGATTTTGAATTCCCCCAAGGAAGGGTAACCCATCAACTACCACCAACTTCGATGCCAAATCCGGTTCAGTCGAACCAATATACAAGGCCAAGAATCCTCCAAGACTGTGTCCCATAATTACTGGTCGTTTAAGCTTACGTGCCTTCAGATAATCGATGAGTTCGTCTCCCACTGTTTCCAGGTAAGCATCCGTGTCTATTGCAGTCTGTCCAGCAAAGCCTGGCAACGTCACCACATGGAATTCATATCCACTTTGGATATTCTTGACTGTCTCATCCCACACTGCACCATGACAACCAAGTCCAGGGATCAAAAGAATCGGTTTTCCTTTGCCTGTCACCTGGATATCGAAGGAGTAGTCTTGCGCTTCTAACGTCAGCAGGAACGCTGTAAAAAGTCCAATAAAAATCAATCGTTTTTTCATAATCAATCGTTTTGAGTTAAGACCTTCGGGTCAAAAAATGATACCATCAAAAGTACGGTTGATCGAGAGTGAGTTGAGGTAGTTTATAGGGAGCGGTAGATTACCAAACCTAAGTGGCCTATTAGCTTTAAGAAAACAATTTTAGCTACCAGGCAACAATAAATCCGCTGCCAACACTGTGTGTGCCCATGGCAACAGTCTTACTAATCCTGGTCGTAGTAAGCGCAAACACACGGCAGGTTGAGCCGATCAACCCGGCAGAATCGTTGCATTATGAATGAGGAAGCTCTCTAGCAATGCATCTTCCTAGTAAATTAAGACGCGCATTTGCTCACGATCTGCTTGGGGAATTACGGTTCCGAGTGGTGCATTGTAAAAGGTAGGATCACAAAAGGTAAAGCTCTTACCTCCGAAATCCAGGGTCTCGCCATACGCGGGCTGAGCAAGACGCACGCCCAGCGCAATGTGCTGCGGAAACAACAACGCGACCGTTTCGACATCCAAGAATAAGCGAACAAGATAATTCATGAATACAACCCGATCATCGCAATCGGAATATGGATAGTGCATCAACTGATCAGGGAAAAATATCTTCTCGTACCCGAACTGCACTTGGTCTGTTTGATACTCAAAAGCTTTTTGGCTAAAGCTAAGGAGTAGAGAGATGGCTTCAACTTCCGTCATCTGCGCGATCGCCTCTCCGATTTGCTTTTGCAAGGAGCGTTCCAACAAGAATGATCCTTTGGAATTAAAGTGTGAAGGAAGATCCACCACAGGAAAGTCTTCCAATAAGTTGACCACGTTCAAATTGTAGAATATCTCCCAGTTGTACTCCACATTCCCATGCGTAAATTGAAGCTGTTTGCTTCTAGGGTTTAATGGCAAATCAGGCGATTCTTTAAAGGCAAAATCGAGCATCGCCTCCGCATTTGTATCCACTTTACCATAGGTTTCAATCTCAGCAACTTCATCATCTAACACATAGTAGGTGACGCCTGCCAGCTCAAAGTAAGGTTTACCATAAATCTTATTTTCGGAAGCTACAATCAAGAATGCTCTCCCATTGCTGAAACCCACTTTTGTATCGTAGCCAGCCTTGGAAAGTAAGAACCACTGGTACATAGTCTCCTCAAAAGGGCTTACATTCAAATAAGTGGTGAAGTCTTGAAGCATGATCATAAATCCATAACCTGGAATGTTGAGTTGTTGCTTGTAAGCGATTAAATCATTGACCAACTTATGATAAGGTTTTTGACTGGAAGACTGCCAAAATTCAGACACATACTCCCGAGAAGCTTCGACCGGTAGGTCATTCGTCAATGTGGATGGGTACTTGAGGCTACACGCCTGGCCGTAAAAATTGAACGCAGCAACCTTATCTTCTTCCGGGTAGAAGTCCAATGCTTCAAACACCTCGGGCTCAAAAGATCTCAATTTCTGAACAGTGGGCTCAGGTTCATACCTGATCTGTTGGAGCTCCTGTTCGTTTTGCGGTTGGGCACTAGGCTTTGGATACTCTGGCAAGTACTCGTATGGCTCATTGAGTTGAAAAGACTTCCAGTTTTCCCTGATGGCCAACGCAAAAATGGAATCCTGTCGAAGGACCTCCTCGCGAAAATCCTGCGTCTGCATAGACTTGAAGCGTGCAAACTCTTCCTCTAAGTCTTGCGAAAAGACGCGACTTTCAACCAATACCAACAAACAAATGACAAGCAGTTTTTTCATTACTGGCTTATTGGAACAGTCGTGAGAATGAGTGAACTTTCACTAACACCCTCGCCAGCTACACGCTTAAAACCTCGCTCCTTTACCACGTCTGAAAGCGGCCCATTGATGAACATGAACCCTTCCTGATCGGTTGTGTCAGGAACTTGATGTGGGTTTTCACTGGCCATGACATAGATGTACTCAACCCCACAAGGACAGGCCGTCTCCCATTCAAATGGAAGTTCGATATACCTGTTGACTTGTGAGATATCCACATAGTAATTGTCAAGCAACAAAAGTTTAGAACCATCTGCCCACACGTTGATCAGCTGAATGTAGGATGGTCGCGATACCTTTGTCAGCAACTGAAGGGTTTCCCCTTCCATGAACACAGACGATTGGTCACCCTTTTGCGTGGCAATTTCGACGATGATCTCACCGTCTGGCTGTGCTTGCGTGATGATCCGATACTCCTCTACGTCCTCTTCACTCTTGAGAGGCAGGTAATCGATCCCCAAATCATCGATTAAATTCCTTTCCACCTTGACAGAAGTACTTGCAACCAACTTCACCAATTCTCCTCCATCTTCTTGGTGGATCGTTGTGGTAATTTTCACCTTGTCATTCAATGGCCAATAGGTGCTATTGACCACCCAGGCATTGTCATCCGACACCACACTGAATTTTTGCGACATCGCATCCTCAAAATAGTCTCCAAAGACAACAGAAAGTTCTGAAGCAATTCCGGTGTTCTTGTAAGTCATCCGATTGATAATTACATCCCCTAGCGATCGAGTCATGATATCATCCACCAACCCATCACGAATAAAAGTCGCTGCTTGCTCCAATCCTATGGATTCGGTCTCTTTCATTTCCGCCAGTAGGCCGTTCACCCAGTCTTTCCGTTGATTCCATTGATTTGTCATCAGCACTGCTGAATTATTCATCCCGGTAAAAGACAGCGTATTTTGAATGGACTTGGCCTGATCAAGGTCGTCCCGTAGCTCAATCAAAACTGAATATGGGGGTCGCTCCTCCCGATAGTTTTCTATCCGCGCACGAATTGCCGACATTTGGTCTTTCAACTGACGGTAGTAGGAAGACTGCAACTTTCGTTTCTTGATAAAGGAAAACGCATACGCAATCTTCTTCCGATCGTCAAAGTAGGTGAGTGTTTCTAAACCGGAAGCATTCAGCTCTGTTCGTGTGATGGACTGCTGTTCGAAGCGTTCCTCTGATTCTGAATTAACATTGGAAAGTATTGCAGTAGATTTACTGGAGATGAATACCCGGATGGATTCTGCCAGTCTTATCCGCGATTGCGACACGACTTCGTTCTCGACCTCAAGTCTATTCTCATCAGCACTGAAGCTCCTAGAAACAAACCCTTGATAGAATTCCTCCTTTGGATAACTGCGCTCTCTGCTTTCGTGATTTAGCCATTCCGGGGCGTTACTTACTTCGCCAAGTAAGAGTACTAGAATAAGGGTGAACGAATTCATGAATTAGAGCCCGAGCAATTTATTTAGCTCAGCTTCATTTTGGCTAACCTTCTCTTTTAACTCTTTCTTGATCACATTCTTTGCAACCATCTTTGCCGAATTGATATCGTACATCACGATAAATCTATATTCAAACTTATCGTCTACTTTACGCATCATCTCGATGACCGGATCAATGGCACCGATTTCATTCTGGATGAGCGTCTTACTGGACGATACAAATTCATCAATCGTTTCAACGTCTTCAGCTGTATAACCGGTGTTGGCTTTGTTGCTGGAGATTAGGGCGGTGACTTCCGATTGGATTTGCCCAGCTAGCGTAACCCGTGTATTGTCCAACGCATTTGCTTGTGCCACGCCTTCTGAACCTGCAAGGGCACTTCCATTGGCAGAAATATACCGAGCGTTACCTTCATCGGTCACCATTTGTTGCATAACCAAGGATTTTTCAAACTGATTTTCCAACGGCATATTGCCGGGAAGATTGGTATATCCTTCTTTTTCCCACTTCTTTGATTCCTTCCGCGCAAGCTTGAGTGCCTTCTTGTCTTTCTTAACGATTTTCTGAGCTTCCTTGTAGGTGGTCTGTGCCATTCCTAGCGAGGCAAGCAGGAAGGTCAACAAAATGCACAAGAATAAGGTGATATAAGTCTTCTTCATAATACGTGTGTTTATGACTTGATATGAAAAGAGTTTATTTGTCAACATCATCTTTTGATTTTTTTTCAATTTTATTTTGGGTACTGTCGTACGTTGCACTGTCCGAGAAGATGGGGGCTTCGTTTGTTTGCAATTGAATAGGATCTGAAGCAGATTGAGTCGTTGAAAAATAAATCCCTCCCAAGACCAGCATCGCCGCAATCCCTACCGCTGACCATAAGCGAATAACCTTGCTGCTTTTCTGTTCTGTGTGCTGTTGGTAGTATCCTTCCAGCTCCTTTTTCAACTCAACTTCACCCGTGGCCACTACCCCGCTTACAAACGTGGTATACCATTCCAGCTCCCGGGCTCCAAGTTTTGTACTCCCATTTTCGTGCGCTTCGAGTCTCTGTATGAAATCATTCATGTGCGACATTGTCTGTAGTTTCCTTTAATTTTTGGATACAGCGGTACTTTTGTTGTCGGACCACTTGTCCACTTGCATAATCGAGGTTTACGGCGATTTCCTCGTACGATAGTTTTCCATAGTAGTAATCCAGCAAAATTTCCTTGCATTTATCCCCTAGCAGATTGATCGCACGCATGATCGCCTCCATGGGGTCATTTATGGTTTTGTAGGTAAGTTGTTCGATATCCTGAAACGTGCTTTTGATCATTTCATCACTTTTCTTCTTCCGAGTAATTTCATTCAGCCAGCTGTATCTACAGATAGCATACAAGTATGTGCTTATCGAAGATGACAGTTTGAATTCTTTGTTTTTACACTTTGCATTGAAAACAATCAAAGCGTCGTGAAAAAGATCCTTGGCATCTTCACGTGATCCTCCGTTCTTCATCACCATCCCTTCAACTTGTCCTAACGTTTTTTTATAGCAATATTTTAAAACCGTCGTATTGCCCCTGCTTAGTTCCTGGACAATTTCTTCGTCATTCATTTACTTCATTCTCTTCTGATGAAAATAAAATCACCTCCTTCGTCACCTACTTTCTGAATGGTCCCATATTGGGGTTTTACATCTGCATCGCTGTTATTGATGACTGCTGCCTCCATGCTGAAAAACAAATCATTTGCGGCCAAATATTTTGAGGAATTGTCTTCCAGTCGTTTGACCAGATACTTGATAAAAGCACTTCTATCTGGCACTTCTGTCAACGTCCCACTGGTCATGGCTTTCCGACTAGGTAAGCTATACTTTAAGTTGATTGCTTTGTCCGCATCCATGAATGCTGCTCTTGCTTTAAAGATGGCGCCCGAAAAACATGCGTCAGCGATTAAAAGTGTATGCCTGGATCTTATCGAACGAATCTGATCCGTCAACGTACTGTTCCTGAACCAATCCGCTGTACTACTTTGCCGCGCATCTGAAGGAATCCAATACCCAATTTCATTGTTAGTATCCCAGTAGCCATGCCCAGCATAAAAAATCAACACATTATCTCTTTCAGTGACTTTCTTGCTCAGATTATCCAAAGCATCGATGATATCTCTCCTTTTGGCATTTTTCAATAGCGTAATATTCTCCGGTCTGAAAGTGTAGTAACTCTCAAGAACGGTCTTTAAGGACTCGGCATCCTCAACAGGTTTATCCAAGTCCACGATACGTTGATCCTGATAGTCATTTACGCCAATGATCAGGGCATGGTAATCACCCACAGCTAAAAGCGGAGCTACGGCGTCTGTATTGCTGCTCTCTGTCTCAAAGAAATAGGATTTAAATTCCTGATTGCCTTTGTTGTCTCTGGCACTAATGCGCAGCTCATTCTCCCCGGGTTTAAAATCCAGATTTAACGCAAAGTACCCATCTGCAGCCAAGGCCACTACTTTTCCGTTAATGGTCGCATCTCGCAATCCGTCCGGATCTGTGATGTAGCCCTTAACGATCGCCTTGGTCGTCTTTAGCTTAAATCCCCTGGACTTGTCGGCTGTATTCAAGCCCTTAGGTTCCGTAATGTTGACCACTAAGGGTCTATTTGGGGTCTCAAATTTTACTTGTACGACTTCTGTTAATGCTTCCGCAGTTTGCGCTGTCAGCGCAATGGAAACAAAAATCGTTAGCATGCTGGTGATGACTACTTTCTTCATTTTATGATCAGTTTTTCAGGTTGGCTGGTGCGTTCACCATAATTCACTTGAATTAGATACGTTCCAGACGACAGTTCCAGGTTTTCCAGGTCAAATGTTCCTACCGTTTCGGTGTAAAATTGTTGTTTCACCTCTCTCATGACACGACCGTCCATACCAAAGATCGTCAATTTTGCAGAGATTTCCACATCATCGCCTTCGGGGAAGAATTGAACGGACACCACATCCTGTGTCGGATTTGGATAAACCAATATCGGTACATGGATCGTTGCTTCATCCACCGCGTCGCCATATACAACTTTAAAGGATGATGTTGCAGGTAGCTCAATGGAGTTAATTGCCGACATGTTATAAGAAACGTTGCTTACCGGATCGTACAAATAAAGCTTGTCATTCAGCTTGCTGACCGTCTCGTCATCCCATGATATCGTAACACGATTGTGCAATGGAGCTGCTATGGAATAGTCCCATTCCTGACCTGCTTGTAAAGGCTTGAAGTTTCGGGAAATGCCAAGTCCGTCCACCATTCTAAAGGATAGTGTTGCATCTACTAGAGGCGGGGCCACTAAGTCTGTTTTGTCCAGCCCTCCGGTGGCATCAGGACGCATTCCAACCGCTCCTAAGTTTGACACACGTTCTCCGTCTTTCATGTATAGAATTAGCTGCCAATTCGCTGCGCTTTCAAACCACGACTTTCCAATCCCTTTATCGTCTTCTACTACCCTGCCCAAGGCGTTGGATGATGGGTTAGGTAACGACAGGGTCAGCGAACCACCCGTGGAATTTCTGACCCAACCTCCTTCAAAAACTTCGAGGCTTGAAAGGGTATTCTCATTGTAGGCGAAAAAGCTAACGTCGCCATCTTGAATGTTACCTTCAGCTACATTGTAGTCTGTCACTGTTGACATACTAAGCGTCTCCAGGAAGGGGTTTGAAAGTAGACTCCATTCATTTGCTAAATTGA
>CAZQJU010000021.1:0-6857 GCA_964593185.1 uncultured Roseivirgaceae bacterium | reverse complement strand
CCAATGATTCGGTAGTTGGAAACCTCGCTTCCAAA
Organism: uncultured Roseivirgaceae bacterium; assembly: GCA_964593185.1. GTDB lineage: Bacteria > Bacteroidota > Bacteroidia > Cytophagales > Cyclobacteriaceae > Ekhidna. The sequence goes on along the minus strand of CAZQJU010000021.1, from coordinate 6,822 downwards.
ACTAACTTTATCTGACGTGCTGACAGAGGCTACCTCAATATCAAAGGTACTTTGCACCATGTCGGCCTCAATTCCACTGCCTCCCACATCATTAAGGGCATCGATGGTCAGGCTATAAGATCCGGCACTGACACCTTCATTAATCGTCAGTGATGTGCCATCGATGCTAAAATCACTACTTCCCCCGTTGATCGTATACGTAAAACTGGATTTAGCCTCTCCACCTGTGATGGAAAAGTCACCGATCTTAGTACCAGCAGCGGCCCCCGCGATAATGGATCCGTTTGAAAGAAGTAAGTCACTGGTTCCAGGGCTGATGTTCGTTATTGTAAAAGAGATGGTTTGGGTGTCTCCCAAAGAACCCGCGTCTTCTACCCTCACCTGAACATCCAGCGATTGCCTTGTTTCGTAGTCTAAAATTGCGTTGTCGAGCACTAGCAAATTGGCTGAAGTACCGTCAATAGCTGAAAACTCAAAACTGGTGGCGTTATCCACCATGCTGAAGGTCAGACTTGCGTCTCCATCGGGATCCGTTGCTACAATAGACCCAATCACCGTGCCTTGTTGCGCACCCTCCGCCACAGTACCTGTGAAGGACCCCAAGACAGGAGCCTCATTGACGTTGTTGATATCAATGGTGAAAGTAGAATCGTACGGATTATTTCCTGCATCCACTGTTCTGATGGTCAAAGAATAGCTTGCTTGGGCTTCAAAATCAAATACTGATTGTGCGGTCAGCTCATTTCCATTTTCGATGGAAAAATCATCCCCTGCACCACCTACGATAGAATAGGTGTAGGTATCGTCTCCTTCCGGATCATCGGCGTCCGTTGTGGAAAGCGATCCGATCACGGTTCCGATGCTGCTATTTTCATCAATCGCGCCGGAAGTCAGGTTAATGGCAGTTGGTGCAGATCCTACCACCTCGATCACAGAGATGGTGAATTGTTCAGCATAGGTACCATTCGTGCCTCCATCATCCGTCTGAACCAGGATAGAAAACGAGGATTGGGTATCGAAATCAAACACCGCATTGGAAAATAGCTGATCATTTGTAATGGTAAAACTCGCATTATCGGCATCTCCCGTACCGCTAACAAGTGTGTACGTGTGGGTATCGGAAACATCGGCATCTGTCGTAGTAAACTGACCAATCAGTGTATTAACAGGCTGTCCTTCCGCAATTTGATTGCTGGAAAGGGTGATGTCAGTGGGTGCATTGTTACCTCCTGGTTTTTCTGAGTCGTATATGGCCAACACCTCCGCATCTGTGAGCGACTGATCATAGATTCTTACGTCGTCTATTCTTCCGTCGAATTGACCGAGTTGTCCATTCCCGATTGTGAAAGCTGTGCTGTTTAGCGTTTGCGTGCTGCTATTTGAAGTAAGATCTTGCTCCGCGACCGAAACACCGTTAAGGTAGAGGGTTAAGCGCTCCCCTGCTTTGAAGTTCGCAGCCACATGAGACCACTCATTCAATGTCGGAAATCCACCAAAGGAAAAGCCTACACCTCCTACTTCAACCTTGAGCTCATTGGCTTGATCCTGACTGGTAATATTTGATAGCAAGAAACTTACGCCTTCAGATTGCACTCCGGCGTAGTTTGATAAAATGACCATTTCCTTTCCAGAAGGGAACGTTACCGGATAAATCCAGGCAGTGAAGGTAAACTCTCCTTGAATTGCGGAGAAATTTGCAGTATTAGCCAACTCAATTACATCATCTCCGGTATCGAAATCATATGCAGCGTTGTCCACCGCAAAGCGATCCTGTACCAACGAGGCGCCAGTCACAATACCGTCAAAGCCATTTCCCGTCACATCAGAAGCATTTCCGCTGAAGGTATAGTATGCCAGCAAACCCTCACTCTGTTCGATTGGCTTTTCCACATCGTAGATGTTTGCTACTTCCTGGGGTGACAATAGTCGGTTGTACAACCGAATCTCGTCATAAGCGCCGTCCAGGACATTGCTATCTGCTCCATCCAAATACCCAACCCGCAACTCTCCAACATCTGTGGAGGCACAACCGGTAAGTGTTTGATCGGTATCCAATACACCGTCTAGGTAGAGTTGGTATCCATTTGCAACGTCATAGGAAATTGCAATGTGATGCCACCCATTACCAAACTCATCCTGGCCACCGCCGCTTAGGTTTGGACTACATGAACCATTAAAAAAGTCAATCCCTCCACCTGCAAAATTGACGTCTACCCCGCCTACAAAGTGGAACAACGTCGTGCTTGACTGTACGTCATTTAGTTGAAACCATGCAGCATACGTAAATCGATCCAAATCAAAGGCCGCATCATTAAGAACTGAAATTCCCGTGCCTGTTCCATCATCTGAATACGCACTATTTGCTGCGCCAAATCGATCTGTTCCTAATGCACCGTCGTTGGTTGTAGGGTCTAAACCATTCCCTGATTCGTCCACGGCAGTACCGTTGAATGGATAGTAAAGTACCAATCCATCTTCCAGGGTACAGGTTTCTGCATCCCCATCAATGGTCCAAGAGAAAGTACTTTCCAGAGTAGATCTTGCAATAGCACCGGTGCAGTACGATAGCCCGGTCGCCCCAAGCGATATATTTGTTGGAACGGCCGATTCTCCGGCATCTAGCGTAGACCAACCAATGAGTGTATTGTCATAGTTAAGGGTAGACATTCCGGTATTATTAAGCATACTTGCCATGGAAGTAACACTGCTGATATTCCAAGCACTTAAGTCTTGATCAAAAGCATTAGCACCATCAAGCATCTGTCCCATCCCCTGGACTTGACTCACATTCCAACTGCCGATATCTTGATTGAAAGCGGTACAGTCAAAAAACATACCGCTCAGTTCTGTTGCGGCACTCATGTTCCACGCTGTTACGTCTCCATTGAATGCGGTCGCATTAAAAAACATGTCACCAAAGGTTTGAATCGTACTTACATCCCAGGCACTGAGATCTCCATTAAAAGAGGAACATCCGTTAAAAGCCCGTTGCAGGCTTGTTACACCGGATAAATTCGGAGCATCTGTTGCATTATAGGTTAGGTTAGAAGCCCCGTAGAAAGCGTTTTCCATGGAAGACCAGGTAATATCACCCCATTGTTCGATGGTTTGAATTTTTGTATTCTGTTGACCTTCGTCTCCGTTGTTAATGTAGATTCTTGGGAAAGCTCCGGATATGGAAATGGTGTATGTACCCGCGGTAGCATAGGTGTGACTGGCATCACCGGTCAAGCCAGAATCTGTGGTTCCGTCTCCCCAATTAATGCTGTAATTATAGGTCTCGCCCGAAAATGTTGGGATGGTGATCGACTCATTGGAAGCCGTGGTTTGCCAGGTGGTGACAAAAGGAATTGATTCTTTTTCGGAGTTGTATATCGCCAATACCTCCGCGTCACTTAAGCCACTATCGTAGATTCGAATTTGGTCAATGCCGCCATTGAACCAGCGATCCGTTCCGTCCGTGGAATACCCTATGCGCACTTCCTGAGTTTCATTGGCGTAGAACACACTTCCATTGCTTTCCGCCACTTCATTCACTTTTACACCATCCAAATACAGTTTCAAGTTGGCGCCATCGTAACTCATCGCCACGTGATGCCAGTTTCCATCATTAATGGTTTCGCTAGATTCGATTAGGACAAAATCTCCGTCCTCGACAAAAATAAGACCGGAAAGCTGGTTGGATGTTCCAATGCCTAACCCAGCTGCACCGGGTAAATCAATGATGTTTGCATATCCTGCCGCGTAATCTGAGGACGTATCGAGCCATCCCGCTAACGTAATCTGCTTCGGCTGCGGCAGATTAAAGTAACGAATTCGATCATCCACTCCATCAAAACTATAGGCTTGATTGGGATTCCCTAATCGATCGGCCGTTAACGTGATTCCACCGTCTTCAAAACCGCTTACATTGTTGTTACTTTCATCTTCAAAGTTTCCATTGAAAGGATAGAAGGCGAGTAAACCATTGTTTTCTTCGATCTCAATGTATTGATTCGTTGAAATGGAATTAATAGAGCTAACCCTGCCTGAAGGCCAATAAACGGTAATGTTCTCCACGATGGGCGCAGATTTCAGTCCAAAGTGGACAGTACTTTCTTGCTGCGATCGAGAACCACTCGTACTCATCACCTGACGCATTTGCGTGACCAGGCCAGTCGCAGCCCCTTCATTTTCAGCCTCCACTACAATTCGCGCGCCAATCCCAAATCTGTTGCTCTCCACACCCTTCAGCTTTATTCCAAGGTAGTTACCCGCAGCTTGCGTATTCCGATAGAGGTAATTCTTCTGATTGGCATTGCCCACATAAAGGTCTAAATCTCCATCCCGGTCATAATCTACCCACGTAACGCCCCAGCTAGATGCCACTTCATTGACCAGTGTTCCGGTCACTTCGGTGAACGTGGCAGTACCATCATTTTCCCATAGTCGATTAATGATCGTGTTGTCGCTTTGTGTAATGAAGACATCCAGATCTCCATCATTATCATAATCCCCAAGTGCTGATCCCATCCCAGCAGTGGTCCCTTGCGTGATCGCATTGTCAGTAGCGGTAAATGTGCCATCTCCATTATTTAGATAAACAATTGCAGTGTCTGATCCCACAACCAAGGCATCAATGAATCCATCTCCATTCAAATCTCCCCAGGAGGAGCCCTCAGAGCCTGTATTGTCGCTCACAATATCCCCTGAGGTCACTCGAGTGAAGGTACCATCACCATCATTTAAGTAGAATTCATCGTTGATCTCTCCTCCGGAAGACCCATTAGCAATGAACAAATCAACGTCGCCATCATTGTCCACGTCGGGCCATGAGATATCAAGTGATGCTCCGGCTACGGTCGTAATGCTTAAACCCGTGTTTTCGGTGAACGTACCATCCCCGTTGTTGTCAAAAAATCTGTTGATACGGGTAGCATTTTCCAGCAAGTGCATCACATCCAGATCACCATCATTGTCATAATCTGCCCATCCACTGTTCCAGACTAATTGAGCCTCGGCACTGATGGAAGCCGGGACCGTGAGATCCGAACGGGTGAAGGTAACTCCGGAGCCATCATTTATATAGAAGATCTTATTCGCCCCATCAGCCCAAGGATTATTATTATCAGATGGTCCCACTACATCTATATCTCCATCATTGTCAAAATCGACAGCATTTCCAACGTCCCACATATCAAAAGAAGCAAGTACGTCACCACCGAAATCTCCCGCTTGGTCATTAAGTATCAGTCCATTCTTGTAGGCAGGAGGATCACCAAAATCCCAGACATTTAAATACAGGTCAGGATAATTATCGTTATTAAAATCCGCCCAGGTACTGCCTACCGTCCAATCGGGAAAGGCTGTGGCCAGTGTATTTGTGACCTTCTCAAAATTGATGTTATTGGGATGTGTCTGGGTGACATTTACGGTATAGGTGGAAGCTACTAGATTGGTATTGGCTGCATACCGAACTTCTAAAGTGACCGGATCGGTATAGTCTACTTCGGTCTCAGAAGTCAGCTCAGCTCCATTGAACCACACCACAAAAGCTGATGGGACAGTAATGTCTGCTTTCAAGGTATGAATATTTGCACCATGAACGACATCAATATCAATGGTTCGACTGTCCTGGTTGATGACGGCTGCGCCGTTTTGTTCAGCGAAAATGAACTCCGTGATCTGGGTCCATCCATTTTCTAGGTACAAGTCGTCCACTTCTCCCTGTGTCAGCGCTCGATCAAATAGCTTCACCTGATCGAGACTTCCTGTAAAGAAATTGCCGTTTTCGGCGGCATTCGTCCCGATCTTAATCAGCGTTTCCGCTCCCAGGTAATTGATTTGATCTGCATTGGTTTGTTCCTCAAATAGGACACCGTCAAGGTAGGAACGGAACGTTGTGCCATCGTACGTGAAAACGCCCAAATGCCAAATATCCGAATCCACCGCTGTAAGCGGCGTACTGAACGTAGATCCCAGGCTCAGCACGGTCTGGAAGTTGTTTTCAAAAACTGCCACTGCTGAAGCCCCTGGTAGCTCTAAAATATTATGTGTATTGTCCCCACTTCCGGAAGGATAATTGAACCAGGCTGCAACGGTAAGATTTTCGGGTTTTACACCAAGGTCAGGAACGCTGATGAAATCATCCCCATCAAAGGCATACGCTTCATCAGAATTACCAAATCGGTCATTTGCAAGCACCACTCCGGTAGTCGCTCCATCATTTCCATTGCCGGAGGCATCCGTAGCATCGCCCGAAAATCCATAGGAAGCAATCAAACCATCAGTTAAGGCTGGTGGCTGCTCTTGGGCATAAAGTTGCTGAATTTCAAAAGCAGTGAGGGCGCGATTGTACATCCGAAGCTCATCGAGGGTTCCATCGATGAATGATGTTCCTCCCACGTTTGATCCCATGAACAAAGTAGCATCATTGGTACCTGGTACATTCGTTTCTGCAAGGGTACCTTCTTCCGCACCATTCAGATAGATTTTTAAATCGGCGCCGTCATAGGTAGTCGACAAATGGTACCATGTTTGGGTAGAAAGGGCGGTACTTCCGACCAACGAAACATTGGTCCCTGATCCATATTCATAGAACATGCTCAGAAATTGATCTCCATTCACGGAGAACGCATAGTTCGAATTGGCCGGATCACCAGTTTCTCCTTTAAAGAATAGGTTATAGAATCCCCCATCTGGGACTGCTTCATCCATGTATATCCATCCCGCTAGGGTGAAGTTGGTGAGATCAAGGGAGCTGTTGTCCGGTACCGACAAAAAATCATCCACGCCATCTAGGCCAATGGCTAAGCTTGGGTTGCCCAGTCGGTCTTCCGCACT
>CAZQJU010000020.1:0-46092 GCA_964593185.1 uncultured Roseivirgaceae bacterium | reverse complement strand
AAATAGAGAAAGATGAAAAAGAGAATAATTCCACCTACGACAAATAAAATTGGGATAATGCTACCCATGATCTTTAGTTATTAACAGGTTCTACAACAATTTTCGAGGACTCAATCTTTATGACCTCAATTTCAATATTTTCATTCAGATAACCACCATTGGATCGAACTTCAATTTCTACGTCTCCAAATAAGGCTTTCCCAATCGGTTTCAAAGAGGAAATGGAAACGCCGGTATCACCCACTTTTAGATTGTGTTTAAAGTCATCATTGAATTTGCCCGTCATGGTTCTTTTGAGCGAAAACCGTTCCCAGGACTTTCCTTTAAAAGCTAAAACGAGTGCTACAACATTTAATACGGCACCACCAATTAAAATCAGCGTTCCCGTAGTTGCACCGAAGTAATCGTATCCCAAGTAGATACAATATGCGGAAAAGATAAAGCCCAGTATCCCCACAATGGTAGTGCCTGGCACGAAAATGATCTCGGCGACCAGAAGAAAGGTGCCAAATAGCATTAGTCCGATGATGATCAGCCACTCCATTAATATGCTTTTGCAAACAAAACTCTACCCTGTGATGGTTTTCCAGTAAAGATACATTTTCCTTCTTCCTTTTTCTGTGTGAATGGGATGCATCTGATGGTTGCTTTTGTTTCTTCCTTGATTTTTTCTTCCGTTTCTGCGGTGCCATCCCAATGCGCATATACAAAGCCCTCCTCTACGAGTTTTTTGAATTCAGTGTAGGTATCAGCTTCTTTTGAATTAGCATCTCTAAGGTCTCTGGCTTTCTGAAAAATGTTCACCTGAATATCATCCAGTAATCCAACTACGCTTTCGATCACATTCTCAATAGGATGGAACGATTTTTCCTTCGTGTCTCTTCTTGCGATCTCCACGGTACCTTTTTCTAAGTCTTTAGGCCCGATCGCCAATCGCACGGGCACACCTTTTAATTCGTATTCTGCGAACTTCCATCCAGGCTTATGGGTATCACGTGTATCAAACTTCACAGAAATACCTTTGGCTTTTAAGCCCTGTAAGATTGGCTCTACAACATCTGTGATTCTTTGAAGGTCTTCGTCTTTGAAATAGATAGGAACAATGACCACTTGAATCGGAGCCAATTTAGGAGGAAGTACCAGTCCGTCATCATCCGAATGCGCCATGATCAAGGCACCCATTAGCCGGGTGCTTACGCCCCAGGAAGTTCCCCAAACCAATTCTTCTTTTCCTTCCTTCGTGGTATACTTTACGTCAAATGCCTTTGCAAAATTCTGACCGAGGAAATGGGATGTGCCAGCCTGAAGTGCTTTTCCATCCTGCATCATGGCCTCAATGCAAAAGGTGTCGACCGCCCCTGCAAATCGTTCGCTCTCTGTTTTCACCCCTTTGACCACTGGCACCGCCATAAAGTCTTCCACAAACGTGGCATAGACATCCAACATTTGCTTGGTTTCTGCTTGTGCTTCCTCCTTGGTGGCATGAGCGGTGTGCCCTTCCTGCCAAAGAAACTCAGCAGTACGAAGAAATAAGCGCGTGCGCATTTCCCAACGCATTACGTTGGCCCATTGATTTACCAGAATGGGAAGGTCTCGGTAGGATTGGATCCAATTTTTATACGAGTCCCAGATCACAGTCTCTGAGGTGGGCCGGACAATAAGTTCTTCTTCCAAGCGTGCCTCAGGATCCACCACCACTCCTCTTCCTTCCTCATCATTTTTTAGCCGGTAGTGTGTAACAACAGCACATTCCTTAGCGAAACCTTCTACGTGATCCGCTTCTTTACTAAGAAAAGATTTAGGGATGAGTAACGGAAAGTAAGCATTTTCATGACCTGTGTCCTTGAACATTTGATCCAGGGTTTGTTGCATTTTTTCCCAGATGGCAAAACCATAGGGTTTGATGACCATACATCCCCTGACAGGTGAATTTTCGGCTAAACCAGCCTTTTTCACCAACTCATTGTACCACAATGAATAATCCTCTGATCGAGAAGGAATTGCTTTTGCCATGAATCTGAATGCTTTTGGTATGGAGTTTGCTAATATTTGTTAAAATCTCAAAGGACAGCAAATATAGCTGAGGAGGTGAACAGTGTGTGGGGAGATATCGTTAAATTGAAAAAGTAGAGAATTATGGGACGGTACAGCAAGAATTTCTTTTTGGTAACATGTTTAATCGGTGCTTCCACTTTGTGGGCACAGGAAAACGACGACTTGTACTATAACAAGTCAGATCGTAAAAAGGAGCAGAAGAAGTTGGAGGAGACCACAAGCAGATGGTATGCGTCCCCAGCTAGTGAGAAGGAGGTGCAAGAAGGTACAGCGGCACCGACCACGCAGGAATTCGAGGCTACCTCATTTTTGGGGAGACAGTACCAGTACTTGCCCGAGGATGAATTAAACGATGCGGCATTTGACGAGGAGTTAGTTGAATATTACGCTCCTGATAAGACGGTTGAAGACTATACGTCAAGTTCTACAGCAGCCAATTATCGACTGAATAACGATAGGCGTCCAATCGATCAAACCGCAAATCAGAATTTTAGTGATCCGCAGGATACGTATCAAAATGATCCTGTAATCATCAATAATTATTACAATGACAATGGTTTTAATAATTGGAACCGCTGGAACCGACCCGGTTGGAATGCAGGTTTTGGCTGGAACCGATGGGGCGGTAGCTTCTGGAATGTTGGTTTTGGATGGGGCGGAGGCTTTGGCGGAGGTTTCTACGATCCATTCTGGGATCCATTTTGGGACCCTTTCTGGGGTCCAAGTTGGGGCTGGAATGCCGGATTTGGCTGGAACTCTTGGGGCTGGAATGGCTGGAGAGGTGGCTTCTTTGGCAACGCCTGGTGTCCTCCATATGGCGGATTCTACAATAGGCCCGTGTATGTTGTCAGCGACTACCGATACAGAAGAAACGTCGTTAGATCAGCGAGAACTACGAGGGGTGGAGCGGTCAGTTCATCCGGAAGATCTTCCAGAAGAACTGCAGCAATCACCAATGAACGAGCCAACGCAAGAAGTTATGCACGTCAACAACGGGACTACTTAAATCAGTCGAGAAGCTCAAGATATTCGAATGCCTCCAATGCAAGGACTACGCGAAGCTCGTCTGAGGTAAGAAGCAGTTCCAGCGGAACTACGCGCAACAGCAGTTCTGTGAACCGTGGATCAAGCTCTCGTAGCAATACTTATGGCACGAGCTCGAGGTCATCTCGATCGAATGGATCGAACTATGGAAGGTCATCATCTTCCGGTTCAAACCGAAGTTCGAGTTATGGGAGATCCTCCAGTTCAGGTAGGTCTTCGAGCTACGGTCGCTCATCGAGTTCCAGAAGCAGTTCTGGCGCTGTGAGGTCCAGTGGTTCAAGGAGTTCGTCGGGCAGATCTTCTTCCGGACGGTCTTCGTCAGGCAGATCAAGTTCAAGACGCGGAAACTAAACGGATATGAAAAAAGTACTGATCATCGTAGGTCTGTTTGGTTATTCAGTTATATCCAATGCACAGAATGGAGCTTTTGGATACTATGAAGATGCCTTGCGCTTCGGACAGTCAGACTATGGCCTTGGCAGCACCGCTCGCATGCAGGCCATTGGAGGAGCTCAAATCTCACTTGGAGGAGACATTAGCTCTGCAGTTTCAAACCCTGCAGGTTTAGGATTCTTCAACAAAAGCGTATTTACGGTTTCCCCGTCACTGAATTTTGCGACTGCAGAAACGGACTACTTCATCGATCGCGAAGGACAAGGATTGCAAGGCGCTCAGGATAACTTTTACAATAATTTTAGCTTAGCGAATATTGGTGCAGTCATCAATTGGAACAAAGGCAGGTTCTCAAGTGATCCCTTTAAAGGAGGTTCATTGGCGATTTCCATCAGTCGTGCCAATAACTATCGGCTAAACAGGTCTTATGAAGGTATTAATGACTTTAATAGTCTTGCAGATGCTGTTGCAGATCAGTCTTTCAACATTGATCCTAACAATCTGAACGAGTTGGCTTTCGCGGCTTTTGATCAATATCTGATCTCCCCCTTTGATGAGAATGGAAATTTGGTATACGAAGCTGACTTCGCTGGCTTTCCGGTACAGAATGAGACCATAGAAGAACGTGGGTCACACTACCAGATGAACATTGCCTGGGGAGGAAATTATGATGATCGTTTTTATTTTGGAGGTGGCATGGGCATGCAGTTCCTTAACTACAGGCAAAATAGAGTTTATCAGGAGTTTGATTTTGGAACCACGGCAAATGATCAGTTTATTCCCGATCCCAGACTAAGCAGCTTCACATTAGCTGATGATTTAGACATACGGGGAACTGGGATCAACTTCAATTTGGGAGTCATTGCACGCCCATTGCCATTTGTCACCATTGGAGCAAGCTACACCTCTCCTAGCTTCATCTCTTTCAGTGAGGAATCTTTCCTGGACTTGGATGCAGACTGGAAAGCGGGGGCAACATCTCCTGAAGGAGATGATATCAGCAACATTGAACCATATCAGGGTGCCCTACTCGTTTCTAACTATAATTTGCGAACGCCAAGCAAAGTAGGCCTAGGTGCTACATTGTTCGTCGGAAAGAGTGGGTTTCTTTCAGGGGACGTGGAATTTGTAGACTACACCAATGCAACGATTAATTCGAACGACTTTATAGCTGCGGGTGATAACCAGGCAATTGACAATATTTATGCTTCTGTGATGAATGTGAGAGTTGGGGGTGAATACCGAATTGAAAGTTTCCGCTTAAGAGCAGGATATGCTTTTTTGCCTAGCCCATACCAAAGCTCAAATCTCAACGAGCAAACCAGCCTCAGTTTTGGATTTGGATACCGAACCAACGACTACTTCTTGGACTTTGCTTTGGTGCGTCGTGATCGGACAGTACAGTACGTGCCCTACGAAACCTTTGAGAATCAGCCGGTTGCCACAACAGACATAGAGGATACAGTCTTCACGGTAACCTGGGGAATTAATTTCTAAATGACTAGGCTTAAATCTTAAGTAGACCATTGGTCTTAGCTAGTTTAAACAGCTTTCCTTACTTGATTATGTCACTTGTTGGTAGAGATACATCGAATTCTTAAGTGACAACTTTTTTCAAGAAACGCAACGGATGGCCCCTCTTCTGCATCTTCTTCAAATAGTGAACCATTTGACTCTTGAGAATGAACCATAAACTTAACCGCTCAGCGCAATACCTAGTTGACCCTCTCTTTACCCTGCCCAAATGGAGGCTTCATGTCATGAGGGGGCTCTATTTTCTTAATTTCATCAGCTTAGCGTTTGACAATTGGTCAATGATCCTTTTTCCTGAAGGAAGCGTGGACACACTGACCGGGGTAACGACTAGTTTTTGGGCGGCATTTTCGGTACTTAACTTACTAGGTGTGCGGTTTCCGTTGAAATTTGTTCCTATTCTCTTGCTTCAGCTTTTGTATAAAGCTGCTTGGATTGTAGGAACTTACAGACCTGCCAATATCTTGGGGTCTTTAAGTGAAGATTTGAACACATTTTTTTGGGTTTGTATTGCCGGAATCTTCTTAAATCTTCTGATCATTCCCTGGAAGTTTGTATATGTGGAATATTTTGAGAAACTGCTGAAATTACGGTAGGTTCATAGGCGCAAGATAGCAGTGCCAACAGACAGTATGTCTGCTACAGTTCGTTTAAGCAAAGCGTCAGGCATGGTTTGGAGTTGTTCTCCTTGAAAGTCTTCATCCGATTGAGGATTTGCATTTAAAATACTAGTTTTAGTCCAGGTAACTTTTTCGTCTTTTGCACAAATCTTCATTCGGTTTACGTATGCCTAAAAGTACTACTTTGCGCTACCTTTTTCTGGTCATGCTACTTTCTTGTAGACAACCGGAGCAACCTCCTTACCAACTTCCAGAGAACGCGAAATTGCTAATGGCTGGTGATTCGTCCAAGACATGGAAGTTGGCTCGTAGATTTAACAATAAGACTCGGATGAACATGGGTGATTGCTTCTTATCATACCGAGCCACCTATACGAGAGCGATGGTCATGCATGACAATTCGGGTGAGCATCGTGGTTGTGGAGAAACGCTAAATGCTTCTTGGAAATTCGCAAAGGATCAGAACGAAAATTACTATGTCAGAATTGAGAGCTCACAGTTGCCGGAGCTAATGCATATTGAAAAAGACTTTAAACTGTTTAAGGTGCTTCACTTGAGTGAAGATCAACTAATCTTACAGTTTAGCCATAAGCAATTCTCCGATAAACAGACCCGGATCACGGATATCCTTGTTCCCGAGAATACAGTGATTGGCGACCGGGAATTTCATTGGTAAGCTGTGGGTTTTAGGTAAGGCCGAGCGCACTGTTTGCTTCTTCTATCGTTTTAATGGTATGATGTGCCTGCTTGTACCATTGTGCTCTTTCCGCAAATAGACTTTCTAAGGTATTCGTCTGCATCAAGGGTCGCACGGAATCTTGTTGTAATCTTTGCTTAATGGTGGATATGGGGGTATTGATAAAAAGCGTAGTACCGTGGCTTTTCATGACGTTCATGTTGTCGAAAAAACAGGGAGTACCCCCTCCAGTTGCCAGCACAAAGCTGTCCAACTCTTCAATCACTTTCCGCAAGTGAGTGAATTCAAGTTGGCGAAAATGCGCTTCTCCTCGCTCAGCAAAGAGCGATCTAATGGTTTGCTTTTCTGCCTTCTCGATTTCCTGATCTAAGTCCACAAATTGCAGATGGAGATTTACAGCAAGCTCCATACCCAGCGTCGTCTTTCCCGTACCTGGAAGTCCTACTAAGAAGATTTTTTGACTCACGGACGGTTGAGTATTTCAGCTACTTCATCGGCAAGCGGCGTGTCATTGTAATGCCATTTGTCCAAGACCGTCCCGTCTCGTAAAAGGATGATTCCGGGATTGGAACGGACCATGGTCTTGAGAACGGTGGCATCTGCAAAAAAGTAAGGAGCAGCTAACTGATTTCGATGTCTAAACGCTTCAAACACCTCGTACCCGGAGGAAGTGAGAATCCAGGTTTGGAAGTTGGGATGTTGATAGGTAAGGTTTCGTAAGCGATCAATTTTCTTTAGGGAGGTTTTTTCTACTTGATGGATGATGATCAGTAACTTGTTTCCTTTTAGGAGCTCTTCTGTATAGTCATCATCCCCTTCCCAAACATTCAAGTCAGTGATTTTAGCTTCAGCTTCAGGATTGGTCAGTTTTGATTCTACGTAGGTATAGCCTCCTTCCGAAGGATAAGTTTCAAATTCAAATTCTTCGCCATCCTTTTCCATGAGGTAGGTATACTTCAATGGTTCGGAATTCTTCATCAACGTAGGTAAGTGATTCCCGATTTTATAGGCTCTGAAATCAACGATAGGGAGATGTCGTATGCAGTAAAGAGCAATAATGGTAAAGAAGAGGGCGGCACCAACTACTTTGACTTCACCGAAATACCCTTTAAACCATTCTTTGAAAATGGACTTGTAATGGTCCTTTTTCCAAAAAATAATTCCAATTAGGACCAGCAGAATAATGTCTTTGTAGAAGGACTGCCAAGGGGTAAGTTTGATCGCATCTCCAAAACAACCACAGTCCGTCACTTTGTTAAAATAGGCGGAATAAAAGGTCAGGAACGTGAAGAAAACAATCATGCCTAGCAGAATCCATGCGGTGATTTTCATCCGGTAACCTATGATTAAAGCGACACCAAGTACGACCTCCAAAACAGATAGAAAAACGCTTAGGAAAAGTGCGGCAGGAACAAACCACTCAAAAAAGGGCGCAATATCAGAAGCAAATACTTCAAAGTACTCCGTCAATTTTATTTGGGTGCCTACCGGATCGTTTACCTTGATGATCCCAGAGAAGATAAAAAGACCTCCTACCGCATACCGGGCAATTTCCTTGACAATATTCATCATGCTTCTTCTTTCAATTTGATTAGACAAAAAACGGCGTAATTGATCATATCCTGATAATTGGCATCGATTCCCTCAGAGATAAGTGTTTTACCTGAGTTATCCTCAATTTGTTTTACCCGCAAAAGCTTCATGAGGATAATGTCAGTCATAGAACTGACGCGCATGTCTCTCCATGCCTCATCGTAGTCGTGGTTCTTGGCCGAAAGCAACGCCATGGTATCGTTGGCAACTTTGTCGTATAGTGGCTCCAGGGTGCCGAACGGGATTTCCATTTCTGCACTTTCATGCAGTTCGATTTGAATAATGGCGATAATGCAATAGTTGATGATGCCAATAAATTCATTCTGAATGTCCTCACCAACCTTGTTTTTTCCTTTTTCCTGAATGGATCGAATGCGCTGTGCTTTGATAAAAATTTGATCGGTCAGAGATGGTAATCTTAGGATTCTCCAAGCGGTCCCATAATCCTTGGTTTTCTTCTCAAAAATCTCCTTACAGGACGAAATGATCTCTTTGTATTGTTGCTCTGTGTGTGCTCTCATGTACCTTTACTCACTTAGTGAGATGATTGTTCCAAGTCAGTCTGGAATCAAAATTCCGCTAAAACCTTCTCCGAATGAGAAGGCTTCCATTTGTGGCAAAACTAATCTATCGCGTATCAAAACAACGATTAATGTAGGGGGTGAAATTATCGACTTATCCAGGCCGATGGTGATGGGGATTCTGAATCTAACTCCAGACTCTTTTTATGCTGGCAGTAGGAAGATGACCATGAAAGAAATTCTGGGGGAGGCCGAATCCATGTTAGAAGCTGGAGCTACTTTTTTGGACGTTGGTGGATACTCATCGAGGCCCGGTGCTACAGACATCACGGCAGATGAAGAGTTAAAACGAGTAGAAGCTCCTATACAAGCCATCAAGAAGGAATTTCCGGAGTCCATTGTTTCCATCGATACGTTTCGGTCCGAAGTTGCCCGTAAAGCAGTAGACGCTGGGGCAGCTATTGTGAATGATATCTCTGCTGGACATTTGGACAGTAAGATGTTGGAAACAGTCGCGTTACTGGGAGTTCCTTACATTGCCATGCACATGCGGGGTACACCACAGGACATGAAGGAGTTGACGGAATATGAGGACATTCTTCAGGAAGTGATGTACTATTTTTCCAAGATTATAAAGGATTGCAACGAACTTGGAGTTAAGGATGTCGTAATAGATGTTGGGTTTGGGTTTGCAAAAACCACCGATCAAAGTTTCAATTTGCTGGAAAACCTTGAGCATTTTGAGCATCTCAATAAGCCTGTTTTAGTGGGTGTTTCCCGAAAGTCGATGATTTATAGATCGTTGGAAATCACACCAGAGGAAGCGCTCAATGGGACAACCGTCTTAAATACGGTAGCTTTGTTAAAGGGTGCTTCAATTCTCCGGGTACATGATGTACGTGAAGCTTTGCAAGCAATTGAATTAATAGGTAAACTGAAGTGATTTTAGCATTTAAAATAGGGTTTTTAAACATTGGATTCAAAGACGTCCTGGATATCCTTTTGGTAACGGTGCTCCTCACACAAGTTTACAAGCTAATGCGGGGAAGTGTAGCCATCAAGGTATTCATTGGCTTCCTTTTACTTTACTTATTCTACTTGGTGGTAAATGCGCTGCAGATGGAGCTGCTCAGTACCATTCTAGGCCAATTTATGGGTGTGGGAGTTTTGGCGGCTATTATACTTTTTCAGCAGGAAATTCGAAAATTCCTATTGTTGGTAGGGAAGACAAATATTTTCGAAGAAGGGAATTTCATCAAGAATGTGCGATTTTGGTCTCAAAATGGAAACTCAAAGCGTGCGAACATTACGCCCATTGTCGAAGCAGTGAAATCGCTGGCAGGCTCGAGTACAGGAGCACTGATCGTTTTATCTGAAAGTTCGCCTTTGAAGTTCTATGCCGAATCGGGGGACGAAATGGATTCGCTTCTATCGAAAAGATTGCTAATGGCTATTTTCAACAAGTACAGCCCACTGCACGATGGTGCGGTAATCGTACATAAAGATCGAATTGTGGCTGCGCGATGCATCTTGCCCGTCACGGAGAGAGATCTCCCTGCGCAGTATGGTCTTCGGCACCGGGCAGGACTAGGAATGTCTGAAAACACCGAGACATTTGTCATCGTAGTCTCCGAAGAAACCGGGCAGATTTCCGTGATGAGAAATGGCAACATAAATCACAACATATCTTCCCAGGAGTTACGCAAGCAAATCAATGTCTACCTTCACGAGCCCAAGGAGGCAAAGAAAAAAGATGAAACCATTCAGCCAGTGACTGAAGAGGTGGTGGAAACTGTGAGTAAGGCAAGTTAGTCAGACAGTCGCCAAAGCTGGTTTCGTCACGCCCTTCGGAACAGCGAGACTTACCATATTGATATTAGTAAAAGTGATGCTTACCTGATCTCTATATTAGATCACGCCCAGTTCCTTACCCACTTCTTTAAAGGATTCAATTGCCTTGTCCAGGTGCGATCGCTCATGCACTGCCGAAATCTGCACTCGAATACGTGCTTGCTCCTTCGGAACAACAGGGTAGTAGAAGCCAATCACATAGATCCCTTTTTCCAGGAGTTTGGCTGCCATTTCCTGTGAAAGCTTCGCATCGTAAAGCATGATGGGTACGATCGGGTGCTCACCGGGTTTGATATCAAAGCCAGCCTGAGTCATCTTGGAACGGAAGTACGTGGTATTCTCCTCCAATTTGTCCCGTAGCTCGGTCGTTTCACTCAGCATATCAATCACCGCAATGGAAGCTCCCACAATGGAAGGCGCTAAGGTATTGGAGAAAAGATAGGGTCGTGAGCGCTGTCGTAGGATGTCAATTATCTCTCTTTTTCCTGACGTAAATCCACCAGACGCTCCGCCCAGTGCCTTACCTAGGGTCCCGGTGATGATATCTACACGATCCATGCAATTTCTGTGTTCGTGAACTCCGCGCCCTGTTTTGCCTATGAATCCGGTAGAGTGGCACTCATCTGTCATCACTAAGGCGTCGTACTTTTCTGCTAGGTCACAAATTTTGTCCAGCTGTGCAATGGTCCCATCCATGGAAAAAACACCATCCGTGACAATGATGCGAACCTTGGCATCCTTAGCTGCCTGTAATTGTGTCTCAAGATCTTGCATGTCATTGTTCTTATATCTGAACCGTTGCGCCTTGCAAAGCCGTACACCGTCAATAATGGAAGCATGGTTCAACGAATCAGAGATAATGGCATCTTCCGGGCCCAATAGAGGTTCGAATACGCCACCATTAGCGTCAAAAGCGGCAGCATATAAAATGGTGTCTTCCGTACCCAGGAAGGCAGAGATCTTTTCTTCGAGTTGTTTATGGATGTCTTGCGTACCACAAATGAAGCGGACAGAAGACATTCCGAAGCCATGCGTATCGATAGCTTTTTTAGCCGCATCGATCACTTTTGGATGTGAAGACAATCCCAGGTAATTATTTGCACAAAAATTGATTACCTCAGATCCGTCGTTCAGTGTGATGTCTGCAGATTGTGGTGAGGCAATAATCCGTTCTTTTTTGTACAGACCTGCTTTCTCTATTTCTTCTAGTTCGCTGGTAAGTCGATCTTTTAAAGCTGAATACATAAGTTATGTTGTCTTGGGTTTTAGAGGTTTCATTTTGGGCTTCATCATTTTAGGAGTCGGTTGCTTTTTGTCTTCTTCTTCGACTTTCAATGTGTATTTCCTACGAAGATTGTTGATGAGAAAGAGCTTTTGCTGCGTGAAGCTTTCCGGGTGTACCTGATTGAAAACAGTAAACCATTCCACATATTGATCCGGGTGTTCGTCCTTAAACCGAATCGGATCTATTTTTTTGGATTTGAGGTATTCAATGAAGTCCACATGGCAAATTTAATAGATGGATCCCTAGGATTTTATTTTCATTGAGGCTGTAAGTTTGCGTACCCAAAATTCAACATTACCCCATGAATAAAATCCTCGTAATTGGTGCGTGCGGCCAGCTAGGAACGGAGCTTACATTGCGCCTTCGCGAATTGAAAGGTGCTGAGCAGGTGATCGCGTCCGATCTACGGGACCAACCCGTGAGCCTACTTGAAAATGGCCCTTACGAGCAGTTGGATATCCTGGATCAGAAGAGATACCAGTCGATTATTGATCAACACCAAGTCTCTGAGGTTTATCATCTTGCTGCAGTCCTCTCTGCAAAAGGAGAGCAAGATCCACAGTTTGCTTGGAGGTTAAACATGGAGAGCCTTTTAACGGTGTTGGCATCCGGAAGAAATCAAATCAAAAAGATTTACTGGCCGAGTTCCATTGCTGTTTTTGGTCCCGACACGCCGCCAAAGGACACTCCTCAGCGAACGATCATGAACCCCAACACGGTCTATGGAATTAGTAAGCAAGCTGGTGAGCGATGGTGCGAATATTATCACAACACTTTTGGTGTAGATGTTAGAAGCCTACGATACCCGGGATTGATTGGATACAAAGCATTGCCTGGAGGTGGTACCACAGATTATGCAGTGGATATTTTCCATAAAGCAATTGCAGGGGAAACATTCAACTGTTTTTTAAGAGAGGAGTCGATGCTTCCAATGATGTACATGGACGATGCCGTGAAAGCAACCATAGAGCTGATGGAAGCACCGGCTGAGAAAATCAACATTCGAAGCTCCTATAACCTTGCGGCGATGAGTTTTACGCCTTCTGAGATTGCCAAGGAAATCAGAAAGCACTATCCAGGGTTTAAGATTACCTACAACCCCGATTTTAGACAAAAGATAGCGGATGGTTGGCCAGCAAGCATCGATGATAGCCACGCCAGAAGTGACTGGGGATGGCAACACAGCTACAACTTGCAGGAGTTAGTAGAGGTAATGTTACAAAACCTGAAAGCCTCAATCGTTTTTGATTAAGTAAAATTTAGCTTTTCTTTCAGGTCCAAATCAACCAAAAGGATAGATGGAATCAACCAAAAACCTTTCGCTAGAAGTAAGTGAGCATATTCTTACCGTTACAATCAATCGCGAGTCTAAAATGAATGCCCTCAATAGGGAAACCCTTGGGGATTTAAGTGAGGTATTCCAGTACGTGCAGGATAATCCCAAAGATATTCGAGGGGTCATCATCACGGGAGCAGGAGAGAAGGCCTTTGCTGCCGGTGCAGACATTTCGGAGTTCACCGGCATAAATGAAATGAGTGCCCGCAAGTTTGCAGAGGAAGGGCAAGAAATATTCCAATCCATCGAAGATTGCCATACGCCAGTGATCGCAGTTGTAAATGGTTTTGCACTTGGTGGAGGTTGTGAGTTAGCCATGTCTGCTCACATGAGAATTGCGGTTAGTACCGCCAAGTTTGGACAACCGGAAGTCAATTTGGGCTTAATTCCTGGGTATGGAGGCACGCAAAGACTAACACAACTGATCGGAAAAGGTAGAGCCTTCGAGTATTTGATGACAGCAGACATGCTGACTGCAGAGATGGCACTTGCCTACGGTTTAGCCAACTATGTGGAAGAAAATAAAGAAGCAGCGTTGGCGAAAGCACGAGCGGTGTTGGGCAAGATCAGCGGCAAAGCACCAATAGCAATTGGAAGAGTGATTGATTCGGTAAACGCACTCTACGAAGAAGGCACAAATGGTTACCAAACCGAAGCCAACTCTTTTGCAGGCTGTTTCGGAACCGAGGATTTCAAAGAGGGCGTAGCTGCATTTCTGGAAAAACGTCCTGCCAATTTTAAAGGAGCGTAGTCTTTGTCGATGCTAAAGAAACTTGCAGGTCAAACTGCAGTTTATGGCTTGAGCAGCGTGGTAGGCAGGGTGCTCAACTACCTTTTGGTACCCCTGTATACAAGCGAATTATCCGGGTTTTCAATCGGTGACTATGGGATTGTCACGGAGCTATATGCCTATGTGGCTTTTCTGAATATACTGTACGTCTATGGGTTGGAAACTGCCTACTTCAGGTTTTCGGAGAAGGGAGATACAAAATACTTCAACATTGCCTTTTCCAGCATTCTGTTTAGCTCACTTCTTCTTTCAGGAGGAGCTTGGACATTCGCTCAATCCATTGCGAACCTCCTGCAGTATCCTGACAAAGCCCACTTCATTCGATGGTTGGCTTTGATATTGGCCATCGATGCCCTTGTTGCGATTCCATTCGCTAAGTTGCGGCAAGACGGCCAAGCCACGCGTTTTGCACTGTTCAAGCTCACCAACATTACCATCAACATCCTCCTAAACTTATTTTTCATCCTGTTTTGCCCGTGGTTGTTGGATCGAAATCCGGAACATTTCATTGGATCAATTTACGATGATCGTCTCGGCGTTGGCTATGTGTTTCTATCGAATCTGATCGCCAATGGGTTGTACCTACTCTTCTTTGTTCCACTTTGGAAGACGGTACGACTCACACTTGATCGGGCCGAATGGAAAAGAATGATGCGGTATGCATGGCCTGTGTTGATTATTGGTTTCGCTGGAGTAACCAATGAGATGCTGAGCCGAGCCATATTAAAATACAGACTCCCCGAAGGATTTTATGGAACGTATACGAACCTTGAAATTCTGGGAATATTTGGTGCTTGCTACAAGCTTTCCGTATTTATGACATTGGCTATCCAGGCATTTCGTTACGCTTTTGAGCCCTTTCTTTTCGCGCAAGCAAAACAAAGAGACTCACCACAAATCTTCAGTAAGGTCATGACCTACTTTGTCCTTTTTACGAGTTTTAGCTGGTTGCTGCTTTGTGTGTTTATGCCGTACTATGCTCCGATACTTCTTCGGCAAGAAAGCTATCTCTTGGCCCTGGATGCTGTTCCTTGGTTGCTGGGCGGGGGGCTGTTCTTGGGCGTTTTTTACAATTTATCCCTTTGGTACAAACTGACAGATAAAACGATCTACGGAGCCTACATAAGTCTGATCGGAGCTACAGCTACGTTGGTGCTAAACTGGACATTGATTCCATACTACGGTTATATGGGAAGCGCATATGCAACATTTGCTTCGTACTTTTTTATGGTCGTGGTTTCTTTTCTTTGGGGGAGGAGGCACTACACTGTTCCATATCAAGTTCCCAAAATTCTTGGCTACATTGGATTAGCTGGAGCGGGGATCATGTTGAACGAATATCTCCCTCGATCTTTCATGAGCTCCACCTTTATCACCCTAATCTTTCTAACTTTGGCGCTTGTTTTCGAGCGAAAGAATTTGAGCCGCACTAATTCTTAGAATTATATGAACTTAATCATACCCATGGCCGGTAAGGGCAAACGCTTAAGGCCCCACACGTTGACCGTGCCAAAACCTTTAATCCCCATAGCGGGTAAGCCGATTGTGCAACGCCTGGTGGAGGATATTGCGAAGGTCACACCGGAAAAAATTGAGGACATTGGATTTATCATCGGTGATTTTGAAGAGGAGGTTCTGAAAGAACTTCGGAATATAGCGAAGGAAGTTGGAGCAAATGCACACTTTTTCACACAAGAAGTCGCGGAAGGCACAGCTCATGCGGTTGCCTGTGCAAGTAAGCTTCTGCGCGGAAAGGTGACGGTCGCTTTTTCAGACACCTTATTTAAAGCTGACTTCAAGCTCAACGCTGAGGACGACGGGATCATCTGGACGAAAAGAGTAGACGACCCTAGTGCATTTGGTGTGGTAAAAACCGATGATCAGGGATTCATAACTGATTTTATAGAAAAGCCAAAGACGTTTGTTACAGATCAGGCCATTATCGGAATCTACTATTTTAAGCAAGGAGAAGAACTGAAGAGAGAGCTTGACTATCTGATCGAAAACAACATTCGAGGAGGAGGTGAGTTTCAACTTACCATGGCACTGGAGAATCTCAAAGAAAAGGGCACTAAGTTCACGGTAGGTACCGTCGACGAATGGCTGGATTGCGGAAATAAGGAAATCACCGTGGATTCCAATACGCGATATTTGAACTTTCTGAGTGACCAAGATCTGGTAAGCCAAGAGGCTAAGATTGAAAACTCGGAAATCATTGCGCCTGTATTTATTGGACGGCATACCACCATCAGAAATGCCAAAGTAGGTCCTAATGTTTCCATTGGTGCGAACTGTGAAATTGAGAATTCAACGGTGTCGAACAGCTTGGTCCAAAATAATACTTCGTTGAAAGACGTTAATTTGACTAACTCAATGATCGGAAACTTCGTTAAGCTAAAAGGCCAGCCAAAATCGGTAAGTTTGGGAGATTATAGCGAATGGTAAGACAGATGCGATCCATCATCATTTCAATTTTTATTTTAACGTGTTTAGCAGCCACAGCTCAAAGGAAGAACAAGAGCAAGGATGTGGTAATACCCCTCACGCAAGAGGATTCTGTGAAGTTGGAAGCGGTGTTGATTGATGCTGAGAAGCAACTGATTCTTGAGAATTTTTCGAAGGCATTGGAAGGGTTTACTGTAGCCCTTACCATGAACACCGAAAGTGCTGCGATTCACTATAAGATTGCGGAGGTTATGGCCAAGAGCAATGAAGGTCAAAAAGCACTTCCATACGGGTTGAAAGCAATAGCGCTAGCGCCTGAAAACAAATACTACCGAATCGGACTTGCCAGAATTTACCAATCTGTGGGGTTTTACATCGAGGCAGCAAAAGTGTACGAAGCCATGTTGGAGAAGTTTCCATCCGATGAAGATGCCCTTTACGAATTGGCTGAGCTGTATCAATTGACCGGGCGAACAGAAGAGATGTTTAGTGCCTTCGATCGAATCGAGTTACAACTGGGAATAAAAGAAGAAATTGTTCGGGAGCGGCAACGAATCTACATGAAGCAGGGCAAGCTGGATGGGGTAATCCAAGAGTACCAGAAACTAATCGATGCGTATCCCAATGAAACCTCATACAAGCTTGAGCTCATAAGCTTTTTGATTCAAAATAAGCGACTGGATGAAGCAGAGGTTGCAATTGCCGACTATGAAAAAAGTGAACCACCTACATCAAGAGTGGCTTTGTTGAAAAGTGAGGTTGCTTGGTTAAAGGGAAGACACACAGAGTCCCTGGAGCTGCTTTCAACAGCATTCAAAGCACCGGGAATTGATTTTGAAACCAAGTTTCAGATCATCTCAAACTACCTTATGGCGTCTTCAAACGCAGAAAACCAGGAACTCTTGCTCGGTTTGGTAAAAGACCTTGCGGATCAGTATGTGGATGAGTTTCGGGCGCAGGCTTTTGTAGGCGACATGCTGTATCAAGACGGTCAGCGTGAAGAGGCCGTAACTTACTACCTGAAGGCCGTCCAACTAAAACCCGCGAACTACACCGTGTGGCAAAACATCCTAAACGTAGAAGCGGAACTCGGGAGATATGACAGCCTAACAGTTCATGCGGAAAGGGCATTGGAATATTTCCCAAACCAGGCACTCCTGTACTACTTTGCTGGTACGGGTTACCTTGTCGAAAAGAACTACGAGAAAGCAGTTAGAACTCTGGATGTAGGCAGAAAGTATACCACAGATCCCAATCTACTTACGGTTTTTTACGGACAATTGGGCGATGCATACAATGGACTCGAAGAGCAAGAAAAATCCTACAAGGCATACGAAAAAGCCCTTGAGAGCAAAGCGGACAACGATCACGTCCTTAACAATTACAGCTATTTTCTATCACTTGATAAGAAGGACCTGGACAAGGCATTGAAGATGTCCAGTACGTTGGTCAAAAAGTTTCCGGATAATCCAACTTATCTTGATACACACGGTTGGGTCTTATATGTTCGAGGTGAATACAAGGAGGCGCTAAAGTATTTGGAAAAAGCTGTTTCAATTGATGATCAAGATGGCACGGTGATTGAACACTACGGAGATGCGTTGTTTCAAGTTGGTCGTGTGGAGCAGGCGATTGAAGAATGGGAGAAAGCACGCGAGCGAGGAGAAGCATCGGATTTGTTAGAAAAGAAAATTGCTGATAGAAAGCTTTATGAATAAGCTATCCCTTGTTGTCATTCTTACCTCTCTAGTGCTCGTTTCCTGTAACAGGAAGATTGGAACCGTCTTCGCAAAAAAGGATAAACTCGAAATCATTAATCCGGAGTTTAAATATTTGACCTCCAAAGCGAAGTTTAAGTTTGATGATAAAGGGAAAAAGGTATCTGCAACGGCCAATTTCAGAATAAGCAAGGATAGTATTATCTGGATATCAATCTCTGGATTTGGCCTGGAGGCAGCCAGAATATTCATGGATACCGACAACGTCAGGGTGTTGGACCGGCTGAATAAAAAATACTACGAGTACACCTTTGAGGAACTTTCCAAGGAGTACAATTTCGAGTTCACCTTTAAAATGGTGCAATCTGTACTGCTCGGAAACCTCATCGAGCCGTATAGAAATCAAAAACTACAGAAAGACGAGAAATACTTTATCTACGACGACAGTCAAGGAGATTACAACTTTCAGAACTTCATTGGAAATCGAAGCATGAAGTTAGAAAAGGTAAATGTGCTGGACAGGGCTACAAACAACGCGATTTCAGTAAATTACAACGATTTTATACAAGTGGGAAGTCAAGTGTTCCCCAATCAGATTTCGGCAGTTATTGATTATGCGTCAACTAGCAAGCCTAGCACAAAGATTAATATTACCTACAGCAAGTTGGAGATCAAATCATCTCCACTCAAATTTCCTTACGCTGTTTCCAGTAAGTATGAACGGAAATAGCATTGCCCTTCTGCTGTTGTTTACCTTGCTATTGTCTGCTCCGCAAGTCGTTGCCCAAAAAACAAAACAGCAACTAGAACAAGAGAAAAAGGAAAATTTGCGGAAGATAGCTGAGACCGAAAAAATACTTACCGAAACTTCCTCTCAGAAAAAAGTGACCCTCGGTCAGCTACAGGCATTAAATCAACAGATCAATGCTAGAGAATCCCTAATAAGCTCGTTGGGTTCCCAGATAACCTTACTGGATGATGAGATCTTTGATTTAGCAGCGGTAGCAAACGCCCTACAAAACGACCTCAAGACACTTAAGGAAGAGTATGCAGCCCAAATCTATGCCACCTACAAAGCCAATCGTGGCAATAAAAAACTGATGTTTTTATTTTCGGCGAAAAGCTTCAATCAACTGCTTCAACGTCTTCGATACTTGGACCAGTATGCTGATGCAAGAAGGGTACAAGCGGAGCAAATTGAAGTGGTGACCAAAGAACTAAACGACCAACGAAGCAAGGTGGAAACAAAACGATCAGAGCAACAAACGTTACTTAACCAACAAGTAAGGGAAAGTCGAAAGTTGACGAGCTCGAAGAGGAAGCAATCCGAGTTGGTTGCTCAATTGAGCCGAAAAGAACGGCAGCTCCGAAAAGAATTAGCAGATCGAAGAGCAGCCAACAAACGCTTAAATACGCTCATTGCAAACATCATTGAGGAAGAAAAAAGGAGAGACTCTAACGTTTCTACCGCTGAGGCAGCCAGTGCAGCAGAGCTCACAAGGCTATTTGAGTCAAAGAAAAATAAGCTGGAATGGCCGGTTACGACGGGTTTTATCTCCTCCAAATTTGGGAAACAACCCCATCCGGTACTCAAGCGAATCACCATTGTAAATGACGGGGTGGATATTCAGACCAAGGAGAACTCTGTGGCAAGAGCGGTATTTGATGGAGAAGTTACTCGGATTGCAACCATTCCTGGTAAAAACAATATTGTGATTATACGTCATGGCGACTATATGACGGTATATGCACAACTGAGTGTAATTAATGTGAAGAAAGGACAGCGTGTACGGGCCAACGATGTGATTGGTGAAGTTTATACCAACAGGGATGGTGTCACGGAACTCGAGTTTCAAGTCTACAAAGGCACCACTAAATTGAATCCCGAAAATTGGTTGGCAATGAAGTAGTGTACTTCTAACTATTTAACAGACATTCTCGTTATCTTTGTTAAAATCAAAATATTAAGCGATGCATACTTCATTATTATTTGCAATGCCGGGTTGGACAGAGATGATAATAATAGCCCTCTTTGTCATCATCTTTTTTGGTGCTAAAAAAATTCCTGAGATCGCGAGAGGAATGGGCAAAGGGATCAGAGAATTCAAAGATGCAACCAAGGAGATCAAGGATGAGATCAATGAGGGAGCCAAGGGCGAGTCGAAGTCTTAAATAGTCGTTTACTGCTGAAAGTATATCCCACCAAAAGACTGGCACCTGCCAGTCGTTTTTGCTAGTTAAAATCAGAAGAAACCCGTTGATGAAGGGACGATTGATTCATATTTCGAGAAAAGTACTTTTTCTGGGCTTACTGCTATGCGCTGTTTTTGGAATGTCCCAGGAAATCGTGCTCCGAGAGGCTGAAGTAGAGTTCATTCCGGACAATACCTACGATGAAATTGCCGACAGAATGAGTTGTCTTCAAAACGAGGTGCCACTTGTTTTCAATGAACGGGTGAAAGCGTTTGTTGACTATTTCGCCATAAAAAACCGGGACTACACACGAGACATCATCAAGAAAAAGGAACTCTATTTTCCAATTTTTTCTGAGACATTGGCTAAATACGATATGCCAGATGAATTGAAGTACCTGGCAATTGTAGAATCTGGTCTTAGACCCAATGCAATCTCCAGGGCCAATGCGGTAGGACTTTGGCAATTCATTTCTTCCACGGGGAAACTTTACGGTCTCCACGGTAACTGGTACGTAGACGAACGGATGGACCCCTATGAGGCTACGGATGCAGCCGCGCGGCACCTTCAAGATTTGTATGAGATGTTTGATAGCTGGGAGCTGGCGCTCGCAGCCTATAATTGTGGGCCTGGAAATGTACGGCGTGCGATCAGGCGAAGTGGCTACAAAAAGGAATTCTGGGAAATTTATCGGTACCTTCCACGCGAAACACGGTCCTATGTTCCACAGTTTGTGGCCATTACCTACCTCTTTAATCACCTGGATGAGCATGGTTTTGCCGATACACCAGAGTATTTCTACCCTGAACTCGATACCATTCTGGTGAGTCAGTATTTTCACGTGGAGACGTTTAGCAATCAATTAGGCCTTTGCCTGGATGACATGTTGCTTTGGAATCCTCAGATAAAACGAGGAGCACTCCCGGAAGGAACCAAAAATTTTGCTTTGCGAGTCCCGGTTGATATGAAAGATACCATTGTGGCAAACAGAGTAGCGCTATACGATAGTGCAGGTAAAGTAGGTAAAGAGCATCTAGCCTACCTAGCCAGAAATAGTCCTGGAAGTACATACGGAAGAACACGGGTGTATTACAAGGTGCGGAGTGGTGATGTCCTGGGCACCATTGCCCGGAAATACCACGTACGTATATCTGACATAAAAAAATGGAACAGACTGCGAAGTAACATGATCCGAATTGGACAGACGCTAAGCATCTGGGTCCTGCCTACATACAACTCTAAGACCAAAGACCTGTACACGGCAAAGGCTTCCACACCCAAGCCGGCCACAACCGTTGCTACCTCTGGCAATGGAAAACGGTACACAGTTAAGTCCGGTGATTCACTTTGGAGCATAAGTAGGAATAACAATACAACGATCGAAAAGCTGAAGAAAGCAAATAAGCTCGCTTCTAATACCATTAAACCAGGTCAATCTCTGGTGATCCCCAATTAAAGCCTTCAGGTTTTTCTGAGATGTTTGAAGGTAGGAATAATTTTTGCTTGATGCTTGTTAAAAAGAACAGAAACATAATGAGAAAATTCCCGATACTAATCTTGTTGTCCTGCATTGTCGCATGTTCCGATTCCGGAGGAGGTAAAAGAGGAGGTGGCTTGCTACCAACAGCTCGTGGTGAAGCAGATGAAATCATCATTGTAGTAGATTCCACACAATGGGTGGACTCCAGGTTGGGGGAAGAGCTGCAAAAGACCTTTAATGCACCAATGATCGGCCTTCCACAGGACGAGCCACTTTTCAACGCAAGCAAAGTGAACCCCAGAAAATTGAATTCTGTGTTGAAATCAGCCAAGAACATGGTATTTGTAATGACCCTGGACAGCAAAACTGCCGAGAGTAAGACGTTACAGCAGTTCTTTACCAGTCAGTCATTGAACCAAATTAAGCGAGATACAGCCATTTTTATGCGAAAGCAAAATGATCTTTTTGCCCGGGGACAAACAGCCTTATTTCTGTTCTCAGCATCTGAGGAGCTTCTGGCGCAAAAGATCAACTACAATCGTTCACAGATCAGAGAAATCTTTGAGGCCTCAGCCAGAGAAACAATCAAGAAAAAGCTGTTCAACAGCACAAAGAAAGAGCTCGCCCAGCGGATCCGTGACAAGCATCAAGTGGATCTCACCATACCCTATGGCTGGGAGAAAGCACGAGAGACGGATAACTTCTTTTGGCTTCGGTTAATCAATGCCGAAACAGAGCAATCAATATTCGTCTACTATCAGCCCTATACAGACCAGTCCATTTTCAACAACGTAGACCTGTTTCGAGATAAGATCACCAGAAGACATCTTTACGACGGCGAAAATAAGAGTATACACATAGAGCGACAGCCTCAAATACCTGTGTTTACAGAACGTGTGAGTTTCAATGGAAACTTTGCAGTTGAGGCCAAAGGATTATGGAGAATTAGTGACTTATCCCGAGGTGGTCCATTTCTTAGCTATACCATCGTAGACGAGGAAGCACAGCTTATTTACTACGTTGAGGGCTACGTAGATTCACCTGGAACACGTAAGAAGAACTTTGTACGAGAGATAGAAACCATTCTTTCCACCTTCAAGACCAAAAGCGATTTAGCCACTTCCTAAGAAACAATTGGTAGTTCGGAAGTATTTGAAGAGCTTTGAATTTCGTTTGGCCATCCAAGTTAGCCCAAAACCCAACCGATCATTATGAGTAGACCCAAAATCCGAAAACAAGATGCTCTTGATTACCACGAAAACAAGCCTGCTGGTAAGATTGAAGTCAATAGCACGAAACCCGTTGGCTCACAGCATGACCTCGCATTGGCCTACTCACCTGGGGTAGCGGAGCCTTGTAAAGTCATTGCGGAGGATAAGCAAAGTGTTTATAAGTACACTGCCAAGGGAAACCTGGTGGGCGTGATTTCGAACGGAACCGCGGTACTAGGCTTGGGAAACATCGGACCTGAAGCCTCAAAGCCGGTGATGGAAGGGAAAGGAGTTCTCTTCAAGAAGTTTGCAGGGATTGACGTCTTCGATATTGAGATCGATGAGCAGGACCCGGACAAATTCATCCAGATTGTCAAGTCATTAGAGCCAACCTTTGGAGGAATCAACCTAGAGGACATCAAAGCGCCTGAGAGCTTCAAGATTGAGCAGACCTTGAGGGAAGAGATGGATATCCCGGTAATGCACGATGATCAGCACGGTACAGCAATTATCTCAAGTGCTGCACTTTTAAATGCACTTGAGGTGGTTGGGAAGAAAATTGAAGATCTCAAGATTGTGGTAAGTGGAGCAGGGGCTGCAGCAATTGCTTGTACGGATTTGTACGTTTCACTAGGTGCACGGAAAGAAAATATTCTCATGGCGGACAGCAAGGGGATATTGAATAAAAAGCGTCAGGGATTGGACGAAATTAAATCCAGGTATGTCACAGACCATGATGTAGATAACTTAGAGGAGGCATTAAAAGGCGCAGATGTCTTTTTGGGCCTTTCCATTGCCGACATTGTGACACCGGATATGCTCAAGTCAATGGCCAATGATCCTATCGTCTTTGCGCTCTCCAACCCGGATCCCGAAATTGCGTATGATCTGGCCGTCAAAACCAGACGCGATGTGATCATGGCCACAGGTCGTTCAGACCACCCCAATCAGGTCAACAATGTACTGGGATTCCCCTACATTTTTAGGGGAGCCTTGGATGTGAGGGCTACCTCCATCAATGAAGAAATGAAGCTGGCTGCTGTGAAGGCGATCGCAGAGCTTGCTAAGGAGCAAGTCCCCGACATCGTCCTAAAGGCCTATGGTAAGCAAAACATGAAATTCGGGGCAGAGTACCTCATCCCCAAACCTATGGATCCTAGATTGATTACCACCATATCACCGGCTGTTGCGAAGGCAGCAATGGAATCTGGTATCGCAGGAATTCACATCGAGGATTGGAAACAATATGAACAGGATTTGCTCGAAAAGGTGGGCATCGACCAGCGTTTGATCTCCAGGTTTGTTAATCGGGCACGCCAGCATCCGAAGAAGGTCGTATTTGCAGAAGCAAATCATGTCAATATTTTGAAGGCTGCGCACATGACGCTGGAAACAGGCATTGGTACACCTATTTTAATTGGAAAGGAAGACCAGATTCGAGCGTTGATCAAAGAGCATGACCTGGAGTCCATCGCCTCCTGTGAAATTGTGGACCCGGCTGCTGATCAGAAAAAGCTCGAGAAGTTTGCGGCAGAGTATATGAAAAAGCGGCAGCGAAAAGGGATGACAATGCACCTCGCTAAAAAGGCGATGTCTAGCCGGACGTACTTTGGGATGATGATGGTGGAGAAAGGAGAGGCGGACGTGTTGATCTCCGGATTGTCAAACGATTATCCTAAAACCATTTTGCCGGCCTTACAAATCGTGGGAATAGAAGACGGCGTGAACAGAGTGGCTGGGATGTACATTGTTAACACGCCCAAAGGCAATTTCTTTTTTGCAGATACATCCGTCAATCTTAACCCGAACGTTGAAGAATTAGTCGAGATCATTGGCCTGACAAATCGAGCTGTTAAGTTCTTTGACTATGACCCTAAGATTGCTGTGCTTTCGTATTCCAACTTTGGCTCGGCCAAAGGGGAAGTTCCGGCGAAAGTGGCAGAAGCCGTGAGGATTGCAAAGGAAAAATGGCCAGACATGAAAATCGACGGAGAATTGCAGGCAAACGTGGCATTGAATAAAAATCTACGAGATGAATTGTATCCATTCAACGATCTAAAAGGAGAAAATGTCAATACCCTGGTTTTTCCAGACCTGCAGTCAGGAAACATCGCTTACAAAACCATGATGGAGATTGGAGGAGCTGAAGTAATCGGTCCAGTTTTGATGGGTATGCGAAAGTCTGTCCAGGTCCTGCAGCTTGGTAGTACTGTCAGAGAAATCTACAATATGGTTGCCATTTCGGTTGTCGATGCCGAAGAAGGGTGCGAACACTACTAAAATTGGTTTAGTCTCATCATATTCTGCCAGGAATCTGGTAGATAAGGTTAGCTTTGTTTTATGATCACATACTTGAAGGGGAAACTTGCCCTTAAGGACCCCACGCACCTTATCGTAGACGTCAATGGAGTTGGTTATGAGGTAAAAATTAGCCTGATCACCTATGGACAGGTCAAAGACAAAGAGGATATTCTGATACAAACCTACCTACACATCAAAGAGGATGCACATACCCTTTTTGGATTCTATGAACAATCTGAAAAAAAGAGATTTCTCGATTTGTTGTCCATCAATGGGGTAGGGCCAAGTACCGCACTGATGATATTGTCCTCACTCGATGCCAAAGAGCTACAGACTGCAATCGTACAAGAAGATGTAAAGACCATCCAATCCGTGAAAGGAATTGGGGGTAAAACAGCGCAACGAATTATCCTGGAACTTAAGGATAAGATGAAAAAAGAGGGTCTGTTGGACAAAAGCGTGGAAATTCAGCCCCGTTTTGATAATACCTTACGTGCTGAGGCGTTATCAGCTTTGACTACTTTAGGAATAAACAAGTCTGCAGCGGAAAAAACTGTTGATAAGATTTTGAAAGAGCATGGTATTGAGATTAAACTTGAAGAATTGATCAAACTTGCCCTCAAGCAGTCATAAACCAATCTAACCTAGTCGCTGATTTTTTGAGAGGAGAACTTTATATACCACGATTAGCTGCGTGCTTTATGGCTATTTTTTTGCTGTGTGCAGAAGCAGCTCTCGCTCAGGAGCAGGATACACTGCAAACGGATACCCTCCAACCGTACGAACCCAGTAAAAAACCCACCTTTCAACCATCGTATCGTTTTGGAGATCCTTTTTCCAATCGAATTTCCAGATCGCCACTCTTTCTTAGCGACCCCTCGCAAGTAGATATGCGGGTTCGATTCAATCCGGATACCACCGCGGAAGATGCAGGGATCACCTACTCCGTATACGAAAATATTGGGGACCTTAATTTTAGGCCGGCGACGTTTATGAGCTTTAGCGAATTCAACCAATACAGTAATTCGCAGCTCAATAAAGAATACTTTAAGGAGCGCTCCGCGGGGTTGGACGGTGAAAGTGCTGTGAGTGGTCGGAGCTTGCTACCCAGGCTGTACATTAGCCCGGCGTTTGATCGAATCTTTGGGGGAAGTTATGTAGACATTCAGCCGAATGGATTCGTAAATCTGGACTTTGGAGCCCGCTTTCAGCGTATTGACAACCCGGAAATCCCGCTACGACAGCAGCGAAACGGGGCCTTCAATTTCGATCAACAGATCTCCATGAATGTCGTGGGCAAGGTCGGGGAGAAGCTGGAGATTACAGCAAATTTCGACAATAACAACACATTTGATTTCCAGAACAACCTTCGGGTTGTCTATACGGGATACGAGGAAGATATCATCAAAAAAATTGAGATCGGGAATGTGAGTATGCCCGTTTCCAATTCCTTGATGACTGGTGCACAATCGCTTTTTGGGATTAAGACCGATCTGCAATTTGGCAAACTATTCGTTACAGCCATTGCGTCACAGCAGCGATCGCGAACGGAGACCTTCAATATTCAAACCGGAGGAACCCAATCCCTTTCTTCAAACGGAAGCTCTCTGGGAGGAAGTAGTTCATCGGGAGGGATTGTGCAAGGTCAGGGTTTCGAAATACTCGCCTCTGATTACGATGAAAATCGACACTTTTTCCTAGGCCACTTTTTTAGAAATAGCTACGAGAGATGGTTGATTACGCTTCCCCAGGTAAATTCAGGTGTCAACATTGTCAGGATGGAAGTTTATATAATCAATAGAACAAATGACACCCAGACCCTTCGCAATGTGATTGGGTTGACGGACCTGGGCGAGGGTGATGTGGTATTTAATGGAGCTGTCGGAAATCGGGTGGCCGGCCCCACATCTAACCAGGCCAACAATCTCACCACTACGATAGATCGATATCGGAACTTGCAGGCTTCAGATGCTTTGAACGGCTTGGAGTCGGAAGGATTTGTGTCCGACGAAGATTTTGTCTTCACCCCTTCCGCAAGACTGCTAGATCCTTCCGAATACTCCTTCAGTAAGGAATTGGGGTACCTCTCACTTACCCGAAGACTGCAGACAGATGAGATGCTTGCGGTGGCTTATGAATACACTTTTGACGGAAGAAGCTATCGGGTTGGGGAATTAAGTGAAGAGTACCAATCCCGAGGAGAAGACCGAGCGATCTACCTTAAGCTTCTCAGACCCAACCGAATTGACACGGAGCTGCCAACATGGGACTTGATGATGAAAAACATTTACAACATCAACGCATCTCAGGTGGGACAAGAAGGATTCCAACTAAACGTGATCTATAGGGACGATAACACAGGTCAGGACAACCCGTCACTGCACGAAGGAAGCATTAAGGATGAGCTACTTATTGAGCTATTCCAACTCGACAGATTGAATCCTACGGGCGATCGGGCACCTGATGGGAACTTTGACTTTATTGAGGATTTCACCATCGATCCCAGGAGAGGAAACATCATCTTCCCGGTCTTGGAACCCTTTGGGAGAACGCTTGAGAATGCCTTTGAATCAGGTGAAACAAGATTCGTTGAAAAGTACGTTTATGATGAATTGTATGATGACCCACAGATTGAAGCAAGACAAGTTGCAGCTAAAAACAAATTTGTACTGAAAGGGCAGTACCAGTCTGGCTCCGGATCATCGAATCAATTCCAAATTCCTGGCATCAACGTCAGCGATGTAACGCTCTCGATTGGAGGAACCATACTTGCAGAAGGAGTGCACTATACCATCAATGACCTTGGTACCGTCACTATTCTTGATGAAAGTCTCCTGAATTCTGTACAGGATATACAAGTGTCAGCAGAAAGGGCCGATTTATTCAATTTCCAAACCCGTACGCTGACAGGTGCACGTCTTGATTACCGATTCAACGATAATTTTAACATTGGCGGTACAATCTTGCATTTGAATGAGCGACCAGGTGGGATTACGAGATTTGCCATCGGCAACGAACCGACTGCCAACACAAAGTACGGTTTTGATATTAATTACCAAAGTGAATCGCGCTTCCTAACCAAAATGGTAGACGCACTTCCGTTGGTCAGCACAAAGGAGCCTTCCTCGATCACTTTCAATGCGGAGTTTGCGCAGTTGATACCTGGAACAAGTAATCAGGTGAATGGAGAAGGAATTTCGTACATAGATGACTTTGAAAATGCGGTGACGCCGATCAATATTGGCGGATGGCAGTCATGGCAGTTGGCGGCGACACCTACCACCTTAAACGAATCCCAATTGGATGGGCTGGGCAATCGCTTCAATGCGGCCAAGGTGGCTTGGTATACGGTGGACAACAGTATTTTTTATCGGTCAGGAGGAAATCAACGGCCAGACAACATCACGCAAGAAGACTTAACCAACCACTACGAACGGCCAGTTCTGCCTCAAGAAATATTCAGGCAACGAGATCAAACGTTGGTAAACTTTAATGAGCCTATTTTCGATGTAGCGTACTTTCCGGATGAGAGAGGGCAGTACAACTATGATTCCAGATTTGTCACCAATCGAAGCGACCCTCGTATTGAGCAGCATTGGG
The DNA here is from genome assembly GCA_964593185.1 of uncultured Roseivirgaceae bacterium. GTDB lineage: Bacteria > Bacteroidota > Bacteroidia > Cytophagales > Cyclobacteriaceae > Ekhidna. Next base: position 17,426 of record CAZQJU010000020.1, on the reverse strand, counting down.
GGGGTATCACCCGGGCCATCACCGGAGAGACCAACTTTGAGCAGAACAACATAGAGTATCTGGAATTTTGGCTACTTGATCCGTTCATTAACACTGATCGTGGTATCGTTAGAAGTGGGACAATCGAAGAATTAGCCTCCAATGATCAAGATGGAGGCGTACTTATTTTCAACCTGGGGGATGTTTCTGAAGATGTACTTCCGGATAACCAGCACTCGTTTGAGCAAGGACTTCCGGTGGATGGCCTGCCGGCTGCGGATCAAGATTTAGACGTCTGGGGACGAATTACTAGCGAACAATACCTGACAGATTTTTTTGATGTCAATACCCCTGGTGCTCGACAAAACCAAGATATTGGATTGGACGGTCTTAGAGGTTTTGAGGAGGAGTCCAGGATCCTGATCGAAAACAATCGCCAAGACCTATTAAGCGGGTTTGGCCCAGATGACGACATATCTGCCGATGATTTTACCTACATCCTGGATCCGATCTATGATCAACTGAATGCGAAAATTGTTCAGCGATACAAAAACTGGAACGGCACAGAGCAAAACTCTCAGACGGAACCTGTGGGGAATAATATTCCGGCATCAACCAACATACCTGACAAAGAAGACTTAAATAATGATACCCGGGTTTCTACGACGGAAGCCTACAGAGAATACCAAGTCAGGCTCACGCCAGGTACGAACGAGCTTGGAGGAAATCTGGTTGACAATGAGTTCATAGTGGATCAAATCAGTGCTGCCGATCCTGATCAGTCAACGTGGTATTTGTTCCGTATTCCGCTTAGAACAGCTGGGATCAATAGGAATGGATTCCGGGATTTCAGAACGATCAAATTTCTGAGAATGTACATGACAGGCTTCAGCAGACCTGTGGTGTTGAGGATGGCACAAATGAGGTTTGTAGGCTCCCAGTGGCGAAAGTATGCGGAGAGCTTAAACGAACCTGGATTAAATGAAATACCGAATTCAGACCCTACAGACTTCGATGTCTCTGTTGTTAGCATTGAGGAGAACAGTACCAGCGCTAACGATGGGATACGTTACGTGCTGCCGCCAGGTCTGGATCGGGACATTGATAACACCACTGCACTGAATAGGCGAATCAACGAACAATCACTTCAATTGTGTATCGAAGATTTGGCCGATAAAGATTCCCGCGCTGTATTTAAGACAGACCTAAGTCACAACTTGATCAATTACGGTCGCATAAAAATGTTTTTCCATGGTCAGGCAAATGGTGAAACCGTAATGGACGACGATCTTAATGTGTTCTTACGCCTGGGATCTGATCAAGATGAAAACTACTACGAAATTGCTCTTCCCCTTAAAATCACGACTTTGATCGATGGGGATGTGCAAAGGCAAGTTTGGCCTGTGGACAACGAGATCGACATTTCCGTTAATGAATTAATCGGAGTGAAGCAAGCCAGGCTGAGAGCCGGATTGGGTGAAACTGCCGTTTTTACACGAAAATCCAATGATGAACGGTACGATCTTAAGGTGGTGGGACGCCCGGATATTAGATCCATTACTACAATCATGCTCGGTGTGACCAACCCAGGTGATGGAGATTCTTCGCCTAAATCCGTTTGTATCTGGGCGAACGAGCTGCGTGTCACAGACTTTGATTCCAATGCTGGATGGGCAGCCAAAGCCAACCTCCAAACGAAGCTTGCCGATTTAGCCACCATCAATGCCGCTACTACCTACTCTACCGTTGGGTTTGGGACAATTCAAGAGCGAATCGCTGAGCGTGATCTGGAAGATAGATTGAGTTACAACATCAATGCGAACGTCAATCTGGAAAAGTTCTTCAGACCTGATAAAACAGGTTTGCGCATTCCGGTTTCGGCTAGCTTTAGCAAAGAGCGGGTCATTCCAAAATTTGATCCACTGGATCGGGATGTGCCGCTGGAAGCAAGTTTGGCAAGTTTTGATAACGAAGCAGACCGAGCCGAATATCGAAGGATCGCCGAAAATAGGACGACAAGCCGAAGTTTGAATTTCACCAATGTCAAAAAAGAAAAAGTCAATCCGGAGGCGAAGAGCCGTGTTTATGACATTGAGAATTTCTCTTTTAGCTACGCATACAGTGATCGTGTTTCCAGCAACATCAATACACAAAAGCTCCTCAACAAGACAGTCTCCGGTGGAATCGCTTACAACTATACGCCTATCTCAGTAAATTTTGAACCTTTTAGCAACGCTGAAAAACTGTCAAGTCCCTACTTGGCGTTAATCAAAGATTTTAACGTCTCGCCACTGCCTTCGAATTTCTCATTTTCGGCAAACTTGAGGCGGGACTTCAGACTCACCAGGTACTTTAGTAACGATGGGAATGGCAACCTTACACCATTAGATCCGCTGTATGAACGGATTTTTACTTTCGTCAGAAACTATGGCTTCCGTTGGGATTTTACCAAAAGCCTTGGATTGAATTACACGGCCACAGCAAATGCCGTAATAGATGAGCCAGCGCTAGATGACAATGGTGCAAGATTGATTGAAGGAGATATCAATACCTCGAGGGAACGAAGGTTTATTCTAGATCAGATATTGAACCTCGGTAGGATGAAAAATTTTAACCAGGATATCACAGTAAACTATACACTTCCCCTTGGGAAGCTGCCATTCACGGATTGGGTTTCGTCTGATGCCCGATATTCGGTGGGTTACCGATGGGTTGCGGGTGCCATTGAGAATGGAGAGGGCGATCGATTTGTTGATGACCCAACGGATACGACAGGAACGCGCAAGATTGACTTGTATTTTGGAAACTTCATTAGCAATCAGCGAACCATGAGTTTAAATGCGCGTGTGGACATGACCAAGTTGTACAATAAGGTCACCTTCTTGAAGAACGCAAACGAGCCTCCCGGAAGAGACGAAAAAGTCAGTCCCGGAAATCAGTTCTTGAGATTTATCATGATGCTTCAGTCCGTAAACGGTACGTACACGATCAATGAAAGCACCGCGCTTGCAGGGTTTAAGCACAATTCATTTCTTTTCGGATTGGATAGTTCTTTTACTAAACCTGGTATTCCATTCATACTTGGAGATCAAAACCCGGGAATTAGGTACAAAGCAGCCCGAAATGGCTGGTTAGTAGAGAATGAAGACTTAAACTCCCCGTTCCAACAGGGCTATGGCACCGACCTGGATATTCAAGCGGACTTACAGCCTGCCAAAGATCTGAGAATCCAGCTGACCTGGAACCGCGGACTAAACAATCAGTATCAGGAAATCTACCGGTTTAATGAAAATATTGGGGGTGGTACAGGTGGTTTTGAAACGCTGACACCGTCTCGATCCGGGAGGTATTCAACTTCTTTTCTCAGTATCAATACAGCTTTTGAGCGAAGCAGCGACACCAATTTTTCTGAGGCATTTGAACAGTTTAGGAGGAACTTAGACATCATCAAAAACAGGTTGAATGAAATAAACCCACTTGTCGACGCTGTTGGCAGTCCCATACTTGACCGAGATGGCAACCCTGTAGTGTATGATAGCTTGTCGCAAGACGTGTTGATTCCGGCATTTCGTGCTGCCTACAGTGGTCAGGACGCTACGAGAATTGGCTTAACACCATTTCCAAGGACGCCGTTGCCAAATTGGCGCCTGGACTACACAGGTCTTATCAATATTCCTGCACTGGCGGAGATTTTCTCCTCCTTTACCATTTCGCACGGCTATAACTCTGCCTACGACGTCTCCAATTTCACTAGTTCGCTTAGATACGATGAAGGGCTCGTGGGGCTCGAAAACAACATTCTCAATTATCCGCTAGCGGATTCTGCGCTAGCCAGCGGTCAGGTGGAACCTGTATACATTATTAACCAGGTGATGATAAGCGAGCAGTTTGTCCCGCTCATTGGTTTCAATGTTCGAATGCAGAACAATATATCTACTCGGCTGGAATTCCGGAAGAGCAGAAACTTGTCGTTACAGCTTTCCAACGCGCAAGTGACAGAAACTATCAACAACGACGTGACACTTGACTTCGGTTATTCCAAAGTGGGATGGAAGCTTCCCTTTAGATGGCAAGGAAGAACGGTGACCTTGAAGAACGATATCACGTTCAGGGTTGCAGGATCCATCCGGGATCAAAAGACCATTCAGCGGACAATCAATGGAGACCCCTCCATCGTGGGAGGTAATTTTAGTTACCAGTTTAGGCCTACAATCACCTACAAAATCAATCAACAGCTGGATTTTACCTTTTACCTGGAGCGGAATGTTAACGAGCCAAGATTCGGGAATGCGTTCAAAAGATCAACGACTGCCGGTGGATTTCAGCTAAGATTTGGTTTAGCACAATAGCGTTACTTCAGGGCAAAAGACTATTTTTGATTTTCATATAAACCACGCGCTCGCGAGCGTTGGAATAAACAAACTAAACCTTAGAAGAATATGAGCATTCCTGCAGATTTACTTTATACAAAAGACCACGAATGGGTAAAAATCGACGGCGACACCGCCACAGTTGGGATTACCGACTTTGCCCAGGGAGAATTAGGTGATATCGTTTATGTGGAAATTGAGACGGAAGGAGAGTCGATAGAAGCAGGCGAAGTTTTTGGAACGGTAGAAGCCGTAAAAACGGTTTCGGATCTATTTATGCCGGTTTCTGGTGAAATTATTGAGGTGAATGGCGATCTTGAAGGAAATCCTGAGGTGGTTAATTCTGACCCCTATGGAGACGGTTGGATGATCAAAATCAAAATTTCTGATCAAGGGGATGCGTTGATTTCGCCGGAGGATTATTCGGCGGAAGTCGGTGGCTAATTCTGGAATGTTTTTTGCTTAAAGTTTAGAAAGCTGATTCACTACTGGTAATTATTTAGTGAAGCACTTATATTTGATGTTCAACTCCTAAAAAAGGAATTATGGAACCGAAAAAAAATCCAAACATTGATCTAGCGAGAAAATCTGGGATGTTCCTAAACATAGGGATGGCAGCCAGTTTGCTGATCATTATCGTCGCTTTCGAGTGGAGATCATATGATGACACCGCCATCATGGACTTAGGTAATGTCGATGATGACTTTGAAGACATCTTAGAAATCCCACCAACGGAGCAGCCACCTCCACCTCCACCAAAGGTTCAAGTACCTGAAATTATCGAGGTTCCGGATGAAGAAGAAATCGAAGAAGAGATTGAGGTTGAGCTAGATGTGGAAGTGACCGAAGAGACGGTTGTAGAAGAAATTGTATTCGAAGAAGCACCCGAAGAGGAGGACGTCGATGAGATCTTTACGATAGTTGAAGAGTCAGCAAGTTTCCCTGGCGGTCTTTCTGCATGGGCACAATTCTTGAAAAAAGAGCTTAAGTACCCTCGGCAAGCGCAGCGAATGGGAATTGAAGGAAGAGTATTTATTCAGTTCATCGTGGAGCGAGATGGTTCTTTGACCGACATCCACGTGGTGAAGGGAATTGGTGCCGGTTGTGATGAAGAAGCTGAAAGAGTATTAAGAAATTCTCCGAAGTGGAAGCCTGGAAAGCAACGTGGTAAGCCTGTACGTCAGAAGTACATTCAGAACATCATGTTCAAGTTCGCGAATTAAGTAGATAAGATAATTGATGGAAGCCTTTTCGAATATTCGGAAAGGCTTTTTTATTGCCATTGCTCCTCAGCTGCAGCTTGCCTCCTACGAGCTACCTCTTCATTGAAATTACTGAAGTCTTCCGTACTTACCAGTGATTCTAGCCTTTGCAATGACTGCGTGGCATATTCCTCAAGATTCCAATCTACGGCCGACAAGATATAGTTTTTCAGCAAGTTGGTAGAATAGGGGTTGAGCTCTGTGGCTTCTACCAAGATCTCATACGCACTCATCAGACTGTCTCTTTCCCCCAACTCTGCAACAGCGGCAAGAACGAGGGTCTCATTAAATGCATTTTGCTGTCCAATAGAGGTAAGCTCTTCTGGAGAAAGATCACCTACATTGACGATTGGGTTTTTTGGCTCTTTGGCTTCGTACGTCTCAATGTTTGCCAGTAGGTTGTTTGCCTGCTCGGTCAATCCGGGATCTACTTCCAACATTTTGATGAGTTCACTGGCAATCTGGTCCGTCTTGTTTTGCCCTGCAAACGCTTCAAGTCGACTGATTCTTGAGGTTGTATATCCAGCGCTTATTGCTCGAGTAAAGAAGTCCTCAGCTAACCGATAGGCTCCTTGATCAAGTGCCAGTTTTCCAAGGGCATCTAAATACTGTCCTTTGTAGAATTCGTTTGTGTTTGCTTGCAGCTCGTCAAAAAGTCGAAATGCCTTATTCACGTCACCCCTTTTATACAAGTGTATGGCCAACGCATTTGCCAGGGTTTGGCTTGCCGAACTACTGGTAGTATTGTTCATTTCCATTCGGATATGCTGCTCAAGAGCGTTATCTTGGAAATGTGTAGCACTGTTAACCAAATAGGCATATCGATGGAGTGGAGCAGCCTCACTTAACCCTTCAAACGCAAAGTCAATAGGGTCGTCAGCAGTTGCGGTGGCTAGAATATTGGATTTTACGCCAAAATTCCCGCTAGAAAAATCATCGGCCATAGCTACAGAATCCGTGGAATTGAGTCGGTACAAAGCATTCCATTTATTAAGGAGCGGTGCATTGTTCCAATCTTCTGAAACGCCGGCATCTTGAAAATACGTTAGTGCTTTTGAAAACTCGTTCTTTCCTAAGTGAATAATTCCTAAATTATTTTCCATCTCAGGGCTACGCATTCTCCGAAGAGATTCTTCGTATACTGCTTGTACCTTGTTTGGGTTCTCCTCCTCTTCCAGGTTTCCGTAGTTAACCCATGCAAAGCCTGATGGAAATCGTTGCGTTGCATTAAAAAAATTGGATTTTGCCTTGAATTCATTCCCTTTTTTCCATTCAGTCCAGGCCAAATTGTAATTGGAAAAATGGGTATTAAACCCAAGATATTCTGAATTGATCATGAATTCTCGTGCTAAAAGATCATTTCCAATATTCTTTTCCTTTACGCTCAAATAGCTGTAGTAGCCTGAGCTTAGCAGTTTGTACGCTTCTTTACCCGATAAGAAGAAAAAGGCCAATGCTGCAATTAAGCCACCGAGTCTTGCTGTGATGTACGGGAAATTCCGTTCTCTATAAGCAATCTTGAATACTTCAAATCCTTTGATGAGGGGATCAAGAAAATTGGCAATGACGTATAGAAAAAACAGAAAGCCAAAGCCCAGGTGCGAGTAGACGATGATATAGTGAAATGCCTGGTGAATGGTCTCTACCCCGCGTTGCATGGATAAGCTGAAGTAGCTGAACGTGATTATACCTAGTGAGGCCAGTACCAGAAGAGGTAGGTTGCTAGGGATATAGTTGCTGAATAGGGCATCTTTGAACCTTAAGGTCCAGAGCGTGATGAGCGCAGAAATGGTCAGGAGGATGTAGGGATCAAAGAAGAAGAACGAATTGATGTAAATGCCTGATTTATTTAAGTAGTAGAGGGTCAGATTTCCAAGGTAGATCAGGCATAGAAGTATGAAGTGTAGGTGGTTGCTCTTTCCCCCTTTCGTGGAAGTCACGGCATATAAAAAGAGAAAGATGAGTTCTTCCGCGACCAGGAAGATAAAAAGCAGGCAAATGATCGCAAAGCCGAAAAGCGAGTGTGCGATGAAGTGATCCGTAAAAGTACTGGCGTCATGAATACCAAAGCACAAGGCGATACTTATCGCACTCAGGGTTAAGAACCGGAAGTGCAGTGGGACATCTTTTCTGTACTCATGAAAAAATACCAGCGGTGCAAGTAATGAAAGGAACGGAATCAGCATTACCATCTTCGAATCAATACCGAATAGACCTATTTCGAAGAGATTAAGGCGATTGATAAACAAGGCTAGTCCAGCTACAATGGTGAAGAAAAGATATCGATTAAATGCGGTTGACAAGGCCAGTAATAGACAAAGTCCTATCCAGCAAAGCCCCAGAAATACTTGATCGGCAAGGAAGTTTCTTTCGGCTTCTCCGCCCGAGTACCGCTCCTGTAAAAGAAACAAGTCACCCATAATCTGATGCTCGATCAATCCGTTGTTCATCGACCATATGGGAAGCTCTATAATGTCCGCAGACGTGGTCACATTCCAAGGAATGGAACTGTTGTATCCGTTCTGGTAGGACCACAACATGAGCAAAAGACTGGAGATAAAGATTCCGAGTGTGACTTTTTTTACAATAGAATTCAAATCAGATGTTGTTTTAGAGGAAATGCCAATGATTAAAACTGCTAGGTGATCGATTCAGTGTGTAAGGTTGATTGAATGACACGAAAAACCTCCTGCTTAAGTTGTTTGAAATCCTCCTCGGATTCCCCACCTGGAAGAATAGGACGATGGTAAATGATTCGACACTGCCTTCGTCGTATTCCGAATAACGCATCGTCTGGTTGAATATGATAGTTATCAAGAAAGGTGATCGGAATAATGGGTGTGTTGCTTTCAACAGCCAATCGAAATGCTCCATCGTGAAAATTCATCATCTGCGGATACTCCTTTAGCCGTATTCCCCCTTCGGGGAAAAACCCCATATTGAATCCCTTGCTCAACTCCGCTCTCGCTTTGACGAGGCTCGAAGCTCTGCTTTTGTAAGACGTACGATTAACGGTGACATGAATCTTGTTGTACATCAGTCCAAAAAGGGGAATCTTGGAAAGCTGGCTTTTGCCCACAAACTTGAAAGGTCTGGGAAAAAGGCCTAAAGCTGGGATATCCAAGTACGAAAAATGATTGGCACATAGAATATACTGTTGGTTCTTCTTGAGCTCGAATTCCCACGTAATCTTCACTGGGATGAATGAAAGTCTAAAAAACAACCAGGCCCATAAGTAGTTGATCCATAAAGCAACTTTGTGCAGTGATCTGAAGGGGGAACAAACAACTAGGGGCAGTATAAAAAGCGCAAAGCAAAAAGCCATGGCCAATATGACCCAGCAAGAATACAATTGTCTCAATATCATTGTCCGGTCAGGGATGCAAATTCCCCACTAAAATACGTGGAATTTCCAGCCAACATAAAAATTAAAGGTCACTTGTAATATTTTAATAGTTTCGAGAACTAATCATCCAAAAAGAGAACTACGTGAGTTTATTAAAAATCGAAAATGTCAGTAAGTCTTACAGCGAACACCAAGCGCTCAAAGATGTAAGCATGGAGATTCCTCAAGGAATCATTTTTGGCCTCTTAGGCCCAAATGGAGCGGGGAAGACAACATTAATTCGGATCATCAATCAGATCATAGAAGCTGATAATGGGAGCATCTATTTTGATGGAACCCTTTTAAATGCTGCCCATGTCCGAGAAATTGGGTACTTACCGGAAGAACGAGGGCTTTACAAGAAAATGAAGGTAGGTGAGCAACTTGCTTATCTGGGTCAGCTTAGGGGACTTTCTTTGAAAGAAGCCACTAGAACTGCCAAGGCATGGTGCGATAAGCTGGAGATAAGAGATTGGTGGGGCAAGAAGGTGGAAGACCTTTCAAAAGGAATGGCACAAAAAATCCAGTTCATTTCCACAGTGATGCACGAGCCAAAGTTGATCATACTCGATGAGCCATTTTCTGGATTTGACCCTGTAAATGCCAATTTGATAAAAGATGAAATCCTCGAACTTCGTGAAAAAGGCTCCACGATTATTTTCTCCACACACAGGATGGAGTCTGTAGAGCAGTTGTGCGATCATATTGCCATGATCAATCGTTCGGAGAAGATACTTGATGGTTCCAAACTGGAAGTCAAGGAGCAGTACCGGGACGGGTCATACTTTGTAGAGTATCGATCTGGGGACCTTAAAGCAGGAGCAAACTATGAGATCTTGTCCACTGAAGAAATTGGCAGAGGACTTAAGAAGTCATTGGTGAAATACGACGCCGATGCGAATCCAAACGATTTGCTAAAACAATTAATTGGACAGGTTGAAATCCACTCCTTCGTAGAACGCATACCAAGCATGAACGACATCTTCATTCAATTGGTAAAAGGGGAGAATCCAGAATTGATCGAAGCCTAAATCACCAAAATAGAAATCGAAATGAACAAGATATTTTTAGTCATACAGCGTGAATTCATGAGTAGGGTGAAAAAGAAATCATTCCTACTCGCAACCATCCTGGTTCCTTTACTTTTTCCAGCAATAATTGGCGTCATGGTATACGTCAAAATGCAAGAGGAAGAGAATAAGGAGCAAGAGGTAATTCACCTGTTAAACGAAAGTGAGCTCGTAAAATTTGAGGACTCGGATCGGTATCAATACCTACTAGTAGAAGGTCCACTGGACTCAGCAAAAGCAAATTTCTCGAAGTCAGAGGCGTTTGCATTGATCTACGTTCCTGCCATTGAACTGGATGCTCCGGAAGGAATCTCATTTTATGCGAAAACCTCTCCCGGGGTGACGTTGGTTCGAGGGTTTGAGCGGTCGATTGAGGGGCAGCTTCGGGACAAGAAATTAACCATTGCCGGCTTGACGGATGAGCAGCTGGATCAGCTAAAGACAGATGTTTCCATCGCATCGTTCAATATCACCGAGTCCGGAGATGAGAAGAAAAGCGATGCAAACTCTACCTTCTGGATTAGCTACGTGATGGGATTTTTGATCTACATCTTTCTGTTTGCTTACGGATCACAGGTCATGCAAGGAGTCATTGAGGAAAAGAGTAGTAAAATTGTCGAAGTCATCGTTTCCACCGTGAGGCCTTTTCAAATGATGGTTGGTAAGGTAGTAGGTGTTGCTTCGGTCGGGATCGTGCAATTTGTGATCTGGATGGTGCTGATGGGTGCTATTTGGACAGTTGCTGGATCTCTTCTTGGCATAGACCCATCCCAGGCTCAGATGGCCGACCTGCCCGCCGAGCAGCAAGCGCAACCAAATGAAATTCTCGAAATCATATCCGACGTAAACTGGACGCAAATCATTTTGTTGTTCTTGTTTTATTTCTTGGGCGGCTATCTGTTGTACGGAGCGCTTTTTGCAGCCGTTGGTTCAGCGGTAGACACTCCAGCTGACGCACAGCAATTCATGATGCCGATCATGCTTCCAATCATTATTTCGCTAATGGGCTTATTCATGTTTGTTTTTGAAGATCCGGACGGAAGTGCAAGTTTCTGGTTATCCATTATTCCATTCACGTCACCTATTGTCATGATGGGCCGGATTGGATTTGGTGTGCCCACCTGGGAAATTGCCCTTAGCATGGTTTTGTTAGTTGGCGGATTTGTTTTCACCCTTTGGCTTGCTGGTAGAATTTATCGCATAGGTATCTTGATGCACGGTACGAAAGTCAATTACAAAGTCTTGGCCAAATGGTTTATGATGAAAAACTAGACCCGAGTTCCTGGTGAGCTGATAAAGGGAGCTCTCGTGCTAATAGTGACAATGGAGCTCCTTCAATAGCTAAATTCAGTTTAAGGTACTAGACCGGAGAATCCTCGTTATTTTTAAGCAAAGGATGCTGCTTTGAAGAAGAATTTTCAGGAAAAAACCGGTCATACACTTGCTCCGTTACGTCCCCGCCTAAAGTGGGTTGTGGTGGGGTTTGCCGTTTTCATTAGTATCGGTTCGATTCTTTACACAAACAATCTCGTGGAGCAGATCCGCGAACGGGAAAGCAGACAGATCGAGATTTATGCGAGGTCTTTGGAGTTCCTAGCCAACGAGAGTGAATCCAACTTCATTTTGATTCTGGACGAGATTGTCAAGGCCAACTACTCCATACCGGTCATCTTAACGGACATCGAAGGAAACCCCGTGGAGTTTAGAAACCTTCGCAAAGCAGAAAAATTGGAGGGTACGGCGCTCAGCAGCTACCTCTTAGAGCAGGTCGGCGTAATGGAGGAACAGCACCCTCCCATTGATGTGACGCTCATCGGCCCGGATGGAAATACGTATGGTACCAAAAGGATCTACTATAAGAATTCCTTCCTGCTTAGTCAACTGACCTTCTACCCGTATGTACAGCTTTCAATTATCATGCTCTTTGGTTTTGTTACATTCCTTATTCTCAACTATTTGAAGAAAATTGAGCAGGATCGTGTGTGGGTGGGATTGGCTAAGGAAACAGCGCATCAGCTTGGGACACCTTTATCCTCTTTGATGGCTTGGTCGGAGTACTTCAAGGGATTGTATCCGGATCAAAGGAGCACACTGGTTGAGTTTGATAAGGATATTGACCGATTGAAGGTGATTACGGACCGTTTCTCCAGCATTGGTAGCGAACCGCAGCTTTCTCGCCTAAATATTACGGAGTCGGTGGAAGAGGTGGTTTCCTACCTTACCAAGAGGCTATCGACCAAAATATCCATGACCGTCAAGGCGTATCCAAATAGAGACATTGATGCGCGAATTAATCAATCATTGTTTGCTTGGGTAATCGAAAATCTATGTAAAAATGCTGCTGACGCAATGGAAGGGAAAGGTGCCATTACCATTGACATCATCAAGGCCAATGAAGGGAAGGTAGCGATCGATGTAACGGATACGGGAAAAGGAATTGTCAAGAACAAAGTGCAAGACGTTTTTAAGCCGGGTTTTACGACGAAAAAAAGAGGGTGGGGACTTGGATTGACGCTTGCGCATCGAATTATTGAGCAATATCACCAGGGAAAAATCTTCGTTAAGAACTCCGAAATCAATCGGGGAACCACCTTTCGAATTTATCTGAATAGATGAGTGGTAAAGCACTTTTTCCTATGGGAATTTTCAGTTAATTTCGCACAAAATTTCAAACAACCCCATTTTAAAACCACAACAATAATGGCAAATAAAGGTAAAGTAACCCAGGTGATCGGCCCTGTAGTTGATGTAAGCTTTGGTGCAGAGGGATCCAAACTCCCTAGAATCTTAGATGCACTTAAGGTTACGCGTCCTGACGGGACAGAAGTGATCCTTGAGGTGCAGCAGCACCTTGGTGAAGAAGCGGTTAGAACCATTGCGATGGAAGCGACAGATGGCCTGATGAGAGGTACGGAGGTAGAGGATCTTGCAGCACCCATCAAAATGCCAACAGGAGATGCCATTAAAGGAAGACTTTTCAATGTAGTGGGTGGAGCCATCGATGGAATGGAAGAAGTAGATAGCTCAAATGGATTGCCCATTCACAGGCAAGCACCTCCCTTCGAGGATCTTTCCACGGCTACTGAAGTACTGTTCACTGGTATCAAAGTGATTGATTTGATCGAGCCGTACGCAAAAGGGGGTAAAATCGGTCTGTTTGGTGGTGCCGGGGTTGGCAAAACAGTATTGATCCAGGAATTGATCAACAACATTGCAAAAGGCCACGGAGGACTTTCCGTATTTGCAGGAGTTGGCGAGCGTACCAGAGAAGGAAACGACTTGCTTCGTGAGATGATTGAAGCGGGAATTGTTGACTACGGAGATGAATTTAAGGAGTCCATGGAAGCTGGTGGATGGGATCTATCCAAAGTGGATCAAGCCAAGCTCAGAGATTCGAAAGCAACCTTCGTATTTGGTCAGATGAACGAACCTCCGGGAGCAAGAGCCCGAGTAGCACTTTCTGGATTGACTGTAGCAGAGCATTTTAGAGATGGCGATGGTGACGGCAAAGGAAAAGACATTCTTTTCTTCGTGGACAACATTTTCCGATTTACACAGGCGGGTTCAGAGGTTTCGGCCCTGCTAGGTCGGATGCCTTCTGCGGTAGGATACCAACCTACGCTAGCAACGGAGATGGGATTAATGCAGGAACGAATTACTTCAACTAAAAGAGGATCAATTACGTCGGTACAGGCTGTTTACGTGCCAGCGGATGACTTGACAGATCCAGCACCAGCAACTACCTTCTCTCACTTGGATGCAACAACAGTACTTTCGAGGAAAATTGCCGAGCTTGGAATTTACCCGGCGGTTGATCCATTGGATTCTACATCCAGAATCTTGAGCGCAGACATCCTTGGAGACGAGCACTACGACTGTGCACAACGTGTGAAGGAGATCTTGCAGCGTTACAAGGAACTACAAGACATTATTGCCATTCTTGGAATGGATGAGCTTTCTGACGAAGACAAGGAAGTGGTACACAGAGCAAGAAGGGTGCAACGATTCTTGTCACAACCATTCCACGTAGCAGAGCAATTTACTGGATTGGCAGGAGTACTTGTTGATATCAAGGACACCATCAAAGGATTTAACATGATCATGGATGGGGAGTTAGATCACCTACCAGAAGCAGCGTTCAACCTTGTGGGTACTATTGAGCAGGCAATTGAGAAAGGTGAGAAGTTGATGGCTGAGGCTTCAGCGTAATTCACACGGTCGAGTAGCGAAAATAAACGAAGGAAACCATGTTTCTAGAAATTGTAACACCAGACGAAAAAGTATTTGAAGGCGAAGTGATGCATGCCACATTTCCTGGTTCTGACGGATCTTTTCAGGTGTTGAATAATCATGCGGCTATGGTGTCCGTCCTTGGCAAAGGTGACATCAAATATCAACAGGAAAAGCAACAGGAAGTACACATCATGGTAGATGGTGGCGTTGTTGAAGTGATCAATAACAAAGTCAATGTGCTTGTAGAGAAGATCGTTGAGGAGTCGTAAGTAAAGACATTCTTTAAAGTATCAAGCCCTTCAGTGTTTCTGGAGGGCTTTTTTTATTGTCGGCCATACGTCCTATTAGTAGTCTCTTCCTTTTTGAAAATTAATTTAGATTACCTGGGCAACCGGACGCTGCAATTGTGCATTCTACTGGTAAATCACGAACCTGTTGGAATTAAAACGACTCATAGAAAAAAGCAAAGTGGGCAATAGAAGTGCTCAGCAACAGCTTTATAAGCAGCTGACCATCCCGATGATGGGGGTATGTCTGCGATATATGAGAAATCAGGAAGATGCTGAGGATGTGTTGCTAGAAGGTTTTTACAAGGTTTTCAAGAACCTGGAAAGCTTTAAGTACGAGAGCGACATTGCATTTTTCGGTTGGGTAAAAAGGATCATGATCAACGAATCATTGATGAAGCTGAGAAAGAACAAGGACATTCAGCTCATGGCTATCAATGAAGAACTGGATGAAGAGGTTGACATCACTCCGATGGAAGGGATGAATGCCGCATATCTCCTAAACTTGATTCAATCGATTCCAATTGGCTACCGTACAGTTTTCAATCTCTATGAGATTGAAGGGTATTCGCATGAAGAAATCGCTGCGAAATTGAACATTTCTAAAGGGACCTCGAAGTCCCAGCTTTTTAAGGCGAAAAAACTATTGAGAGAAAAGTTAACAGCTAAAGATTCAGGTTATGGCGCATAGTAAAATCACAGAAAAGTTGGATCTTATCACCCATGATGAATTGGGAATTCGATTTGATGAGGGTCTGGTTTGGGAAAAATTGGATGCCCGATTGGGAAATGAACCGAAAGTACTTCCAATTCGGTGGATGGTTGCTGCCGCGGTTTTCCTCGGTGTGCTTTTGCTTCCACTGACGCTACTAAAGGACCAAGCAACGTTGGATTCCTTTGGTACAATTGCAGAACACCCTGGTACCGAGCAGCTTGGTACACACGGAGCGTTGGTCATTGAAGCTACCAAGCCGATAAACAGTGAACTGATTGCAGCGAATACTCTGGATGAATCAACGCATCAGCTACTAGATATTCACACTAAGAAAGTGGAGCTGAAAATGGCCAGCATTGCTACACCATCACTTGCACCTGTAGCTTTTCAGCCACCTCAAGAACAAAAAATCAAACCGCAATTTGCGGTGGAAGATATCTCGATCATTCAGGCCAGTTTCGAGAAGGCCTCTATCAATGATCAGAGAATTGAAACAGGGACGAAACTTTCCATCAGTGCACAATGGAATGGTAGCAATTCCTCCTCAGACGTGTTGAATGCTGAAAGTGAAAAAGCACTCACCTTAAGGCTTTTGGATTCTAAAGCAAGAACGCAGAAGTAAAATCATTAAAAATCATTTTTAAACACCGCTCAACAGGGTTGAGCCTAAAATAAGTATGTCCATGAAAAAAGTAGTAACACTCATTTTTGGTCTGGCAGTTGCCCTAGCAGCTCCTGGGCAAAAAACAGAACCGGAACAACTAAAAACTAATTATCCTGATTCTTTGGTTCTATCTACGGATAACGGCAATGAAATCACCTTTCTTTTCAATCGGATGAGTAGCAATGAAAAGTATTTCACGAGTGAATTGTGGAAGTCGGTCATCAGTGTAATGGAGACAGCCATTCAGAGATCGGAGAATCAACAGGGGATCAGGGTTCACTACGAAGTCTCAGCCGATGAAAATGCACAGATCACCGTCCAACCCCTTGAGCCTTCCAGCGACGTATTCCTGATCCAAAAAGAAGGAATGAAAGAGATTCTTTCTACGAGAGTGGAGTTCCTGGTTGTGCAACCCGAAGTGGCCGTTTCGTTTGCGGTAAATGACGGAGCAGAACTTACGGAAGTAAAGGAACTGGATATTGAATCCGTATGGTCCCAGATCGAAGAAAAGTTTGATGATCACGGAAAAGTAAATCTTTACAACGGGGTTGGGAGTATCAAATATGGGACAGCCAAGGTGTCAAAAATTGATGTTTGGAAACCTCAATTAGATCATCTGGAAATTACCTTCATAGGAATCGGACTGGGATACTACAGAGACCAGTTTATTCCTGATATTGGAAGCCGACTTACGATGAAAATGCATGATCGACTCGGAGAAGAGTGGATGGATTTTGGAGTCTTATATACGCAACAATACATCTACAGTAGAGAAGGAGAAAATGACTTCAATATGGATCTTAATGGATGGTTAACAGGCTTTTGGAAGATTTATGCACCCAATGAGTACGAATTCGGAATCGGGTTGGGCGGACTTATTCATCGACAGGGAAATTTCTATGAAAATGGAACCTATAAATTGTCATTGTTCGGCAGCGGGGCTAAATCGAAAATATCCTATTCTCCTGAGCTTATTTTTACCGACGACTTTAAAGAGTTTTTTCCTGCAATTCGGATAGGGCTATCTTTTTAGCTGCTGAGTTGGCAGTTCAACCTCTCCGAGGTCCAGCATTGCATTGATTAAGCTCACTTTTTGGAAAGCACCTAGGTCGCCAACGCGGATAGGTGCTTCCTTTATTTCGCCTTCTCCTAAGAGCTGTTGTCTTCGAACGCCATTCAGCAACGGAGTATCTGGGGTGAACCAGTCAATACCATCCCAGAAAGCTAGATTGGAATAGGATCCATCTGTAACCTTTCCATCTATGGAGATGATGACATCGTCGGCTTCAGCCTGCTGTACCATCGTGTGAATATGCGTCCGATCCTCGTATTTGAACGCATAGTCAAAGGGGGCAGAAGATACCACTTCAAGCGTCTCAATCTTTCTTGGGACATATTCAATGAATTCTACGTCAAAATCAACATCCTCCTGATCTGCATCATACACTGCCCTTACTTTGT
>CAZQJU010000019.1:0-46143 GCA_964593185.1 uncultured Roseivirgaceae bacterium | reverse complement strand
TGACGATCAACGTACGATCCAATTGCGTAAGCCCGTCGACATCAAGGTTGTCGGGCATGAAATCTCCTGTAATGTTGATACTTGTCGCCTCTAAATTGATATTGTCGGCAGCGGTGAGATTGATGTCTCCAGTAGTGTTAGTCGTGAGGTCAATGTCATTTGCAGTGGCGTCCACATCAACTTTGCCAGGACCGGCAACACTGAAATCACCATCATCTGTACTGACAGTTACTTGATCCAGTGTTGTAGCTCCGTCCACATCGAGTGCACCAGCAACGTTAGCATCGCTGTTGATATCCACAATTCCGGTACCATTTGGATCAAGGATAATTGGGCCATCTGTGTTGGTCGTGGTGATGGTATTTCCATCAATGTTGATGTTATCGATATCAATACTCGTCACTCCGGTGACTGCACCACCGGTAGTAGACAAAGTGCCATCTGTAAGTGTCGTACCGGTAATTGTACCAGTGGTTGTTACATCCTGTGCACCAAAATCAGGACTAATCTTAGTACCCTCGATTGCCGCAGCATTGTTAACATCCGCGTTTACGATCGTCCCATCTTCAATGTCGTCCGATGAAACTTCATTGTCCAAAATCTTGTCGGACGTGACGGCGTCTGCTGCCAGCTCATTGTTCCGCACACCCTCTGCTTTAATCCTGACGATGTCACTGTTTGTTTCCAAAGTCACGTTGTCCACATTGACATCGAGAACGCCATTGTTCTCAACTAACCCGTCTCCTGCAATGGCATCAAGATCAGCAACTAGTGTATCACCATCAAAGGCGATACCATTGCCAAGGTTTACTTGTAAAGAGCCATCGCTTACATTTTGACTGAGCCCTTGACCCGCAAGATCCTCGCTGATTTTTTCTTTGGTTACTGCATCATCAGCAATGTCCACGGTTTGAATGGACAAATCTTCAATCTCAGAAGTGCCCACTGCTGACGCAGCAATCTCGTCAGCTGTCACGGCATCAGTACCAATATCTGTCGCTGCGATCGTTTCATCCAAGATCTCAGCTGTTGTTACTGCACCCGTATTGATTTTGAGGTCAGCTGAGGTTCCGGAATTGGTAGCCGTAATATCTCCTCCAACAGGAAGTCCTTCAGCAAAATTGTTGTCGTTCCCGATGAAAATGCTGTTGGTCGGAAGTGTTGACGAAACAAAGTTTTCTCTATTTTCCCAGAAGACTTGACCATCAGGATTTATTCCCAGCACTCTGTCTGTATTTTCTTCAGGATCAATTTTTGAGATGGTGATGGTACCGTTGGCAATATCCTCGTTTAGTAGGGAGAGGTCTTCAATATTCTCTGATTTTATGAGTACTACTTCTTCAGCAAATGCTACAATTCTGCCTTTCTTGTCAATCGTCAATTTTACAATTGTAAATTCGTTACCATAGGTACCGGGGTTGATGTCGTCCAGATCCTCAAGTTTAGCGCCGGTGATGGCTTGATCAACTACCTTGTCTGTGGTAATCGAATTGTCGGCAATCTTTTCGTTGGTAACTGCATTGTTCTGAATTTTCGTCGTGGTTACAGCTTGCTCATCAAGCGCTAAATCGTCAACAACCCCACCTCTTAAGAAGAGATTAGGGAATTCCCCTGTAAGGTCGCCAAATACCTGTGCTTCACTGAAGATGCCGAGCCCTCTAATCCAGCTACCATCTTTCCAGTAGTAGAACGCACCTTCATTTGTATCATACACCATTAGTCCATTGTCATTGTTTGTGAGCGAACCATTTGGCGGGGCCATGGCCTGTCTTTGGATGGTGGATAACCGCGGAACAAGAAATCCCTGATTGTCATCTAAGGAAACCAATTCTAAAACTGCATTCGAGTTAGGGGTACTGGTGTTTATTCCTACTGAGTTGTCTTGTCCAAAGGATGCGTATGCAGTTCCTAAAACAAGGATGAAAAGTAATTTTTTCAAAGACTTCATTGACTACTACTTAATTGGGCTTCTTTGTGCTTCTCTACTTACTAGTTAGTACTTGTGACGAATGTAATCGGGTGGTGACCAAAGTACATCAAAGTTAAAGGTACAAATTATACCAAGGGCAATTAATTTCCAAAGTATCAAAAGGTTATGACTTGTGGTAAACTACTAAATTTAGATAACTGAGCAATTTCTTTAGATATAGTTTACAGATTTCATAATTTTTTGACAATGTGAGGATTTACTCGAGAGATTACCTAATTTTGTAGGTAGTAAAATATTAAGAGCTCTGAGGGGACAGTAGTCCCCTCTTTTGTTATATATGGATGAATTGAAATTGCAAGAAATTGTGAACCCCATTCTTGAAGAAGAAGGGCTTTTTCTTGTAGAAATTGTGATCAAGGGAAATGTCAACAATCAAAAATTGATTGTGCTCATTGATGGAGATGAGGGGATCTCAATTGATCAGTGTGGGAAAGTGAGTAGGCAGCTTGGAAATCGCATTGAGGAAGAGGACTTGATAAAGGACCGGTATACGCTGGAAGTATCCTCTCCCGGATTGGATTTTCCATTAAAAATCGCTCGTCAGTATTCCAAAAATGTTGGTCGAACGTTGATGGTGGATTTAACTGAGGGAAAGCGGGTAGAAGGTAAGCTTACTCGAGTAGATGAATCGGGGATTCGTCTTGAAATAAAAAATGAAGAAAGGGAATATCCTTTCCACAACATACAACAATCAAAAGTTAAAATATCATTTAAGTAGATGGAAGCGTCAGTTTTAATTGATTCGTTTGCGGATTTTGCCAGAGGTAAAAACATAGACCGCCCAACCATGATTCGAATTTTGGAAGATGTATTTCGTACCATGATTCGTAAAAAATTTGAAACGGATGACAATTTTGACATTGTCATCAATGCAGACAACGGGGATTTGGAGATCTGGAGATTTAGAGAAATTGTTGATGACAATTCAGAAGATATCTGGGATCATGACAAAATTAGTTTTTCTGAAGCCAGGCAAATCGAACCTGATTTCGAGATTGGGGAAGAAGTTGCCGAAGAAATTAAATTGGAAGATTTTGGTCGGAGAGCGGTGATGACCGCAAGGCAAACGTTGATCCAGAAAATAAAGGATTTAGAAAAGGATATTCTTTTCCAGAAGTACAAAGACTTGGTTGGTGAGATTATCCAGGGCGAGGTGTACCAGGTGTTGAGCCGAGAAATCCTTTTGACGGATGGGGAAGGAAATGAGCTGACCATCCCACGAAGCGAACAAATTCCGAAAGATAGGTATCGGAAAGGTGACGCAGTACGGGCCATCGTGCACCGTGCGGAAATGGTCAATGGAAACCCGAAAATTATACTTTCAAGAACATCTCCTGTTTTCCTGGAGCGCCTTTTTGAGGCGGAAGTTCCTGAAGTATATGATGGATTGATTACGATCAAAAATGTGGTTCGTGAACCGGGAGAGCGTGCAAAAGTGGCTGTTGAATCGTATGATGATCGTATTGACCCGGTTGGTGCTTGTGTAGGGATGAAAGGTTCCAGGATCCACTCGATTGTACGGGAGCTTCAAAATGAAAACATTGATGTAATCAATTTTACAGACAATCTTGATTTGTACCTCGCCAGAGCCTTGAGCCCGGCAAAAATTGTAAGTTTAAACATCAGTGAAGGAAAAGAACGAGTTGCGGTTTATTTGAAACCTGATCAGGTTTCTTTGGCCATTGGAAAAGGAGGCCAAAATATCAAACTTGCAAGTAAATTGGTCGGAATGGAAATCGATGTCTTCAGGGAGCTTGATGAAAGTTCGGAAGAAGATGTGGATCTAGATGAATTTACAGATGAGCTCGAAGATTGGGTCATTGATGAGCTTAAGAGAGTGGGCCTTGATACCGCCAAGAGTGTGTTGAAGTTGGGAAGTGATGACCTGGTACGAAGAACAGATTTAGAAGAAGAAACAGTTCATGAAGTCATTCAGATTCTAAGCCAAGAATTTGAATAGGCTTAACTTTGAAAGAATTATATGGCAGAATATAGATTAAGTCAGGTTGCTCGAAAACTAAACGTAGGGAAGAATACGATCCTGGATTTTCTTGCGGAGAAGGGTTTTGAAGTAGATTCAAATCCGAACTCCAAGATTCCGCAGGAGCAGTATGATATGCTTGCGCGTAAGTTTGCCGAAAGCGCACATGACAAAGAAGAGGCTTCTGAACTAACCATTGGAGGAAAGACCGATGATTTAGTCATCAAGGCAGACAACAAAGCAGACAACAAACAGGATGACGAGCGGATTTTAATCAAGGACAATGTTGGTGCTGCTGAACCGGAACCTCAGAAAATTTCCACCAGGCAAAAGTTAGACGGCCCTAAGGTCATCGGAAAGATTGACCTGGACAAGAAGAAAGAGGCAGCTCCCAAGCCGGAAGTCAAAAAGGAAGAAGTGCCTGAGACTGTACCACAAGAGGAGCAAAAGGAAGCCAAAGTTGAAGCACCTCAAGTAGAAGAAAAGAAAGAAGAGGTAGCGAAAGAACCAGAAGCGAAGCCTGAGCCTCCGGTTCAGGAAGAGAAGGAAGTCATCAAAGCAAAGGCCGATTCCTTGAGAGGTCTGAAGGTGTTGGACAAGATTGAACTTCCAAAAGACAAACCAAAACCTGTAGCCTCTTCAGATGCAAATCAGGATCGGAAAAAACGCCCAAGAAAACGCATTCAGTCCGAACGCCCAAGACCTCAGGGGCAAGGAGCCAATCGAGGACCCAATGATCGGGGCAGAACGGCTTCAGGTCGAAAAACGGAGGAACTCTCTGACAAGGAGATTCAGGATAAGATCAAGGCAACGTTAGCCAAATTGAGCGGTGGAAGTGGCAAGTCCAATTCTCAGCGATCAAAATATCGAAAAGATAAACGAAGTGCCAAAGCGGAAGCTGAGGAAGAAAAGCAGCTACAAGAGCAGGAATCATCAAAAACACTTAAAGTAACAGAGTTTATCTCCGCAAGTGATCTGGCGTCGCTGATGGACATTACCGCAAACGATGTGATCTCTGCCTGTATGTCGCTAGGGATGTTTGTGTCCATTAACCAACGATTGGATGCTGAAACAATCACGGTCATTGCCGATGAATTTGGTTTTGACGTAGACTTTTCAGAGGCCAAGGAAGATACTGAGATCGTTGAAGAGCAAGATTCGGAAGAATCACTTGAGGACAGAGCTCCTATTGTTACGATCATGGGTCATGTGGATCATGGTAAAACCTCATTGCTTGATTACATTCGAGATGCAAAGGTGACAGAGGGTGAGGCCGGTGGTATTACGCAGCACATTGGTGCCTACGATGTCATGACCGATAGTGGGAAACGAGTAGCATTTTTGGATACACCGGGTCACGAAGCCTTTACGGCAATGAGGGCTCGGGGTGCAAAGATTACGGATGTGGCCATCATTGTGGTTGCAGCGGATGACTCGGTAATGCCACAAACAAAAGAGGCAATCAATCACGCCCAGGTAGCAGGTGTTCCCATTGTTATTGCGATTAACAAGGTGGACAAGCCCAATGCCAATCCGGATAAAATCAAAGAGGACCTTTCCAATATTAATATCCTCGTTGAGGACTGGGGAGGAAAATACCAGTGCCAGCATGTTTCAGCAAAGACCGGAGAGGGGATTGAGGAACTACTGGACAAAGTATTGCTGGAAGCAGAGTTGCTTGAATTGAAGGCCAATCCAAATAAAGCAGCTGTTGGTTCGGTGGTGGAAGCCTCGCTTGATAAAGGTCGAGGGTATGTCGCTACGATCATGGTTCAGGCAGGAAATCTTAAAATTGGAGACGTGTTGTTGGCAGGTCCGTACTTTGGTAAGGTAAAAGCGATGTTTGACCATCGAGGTCATAAGCTTACAGACGTGGGCCCATCTACGCCAGTGCAGGTGCTTGGATTGGACGGCGCACCTCAAGCCGGTGACAAGTTCAATGTCATGGAGAATGACCGTGAGGCGAGAGAAGTTGCAAACAAACGTGAGCAGATCTTACGGGAACAAAGCATTCGTACCAAGAAACACATTACGCTGGATGAAATTGGCAGGAGATTGGCCATTGGAACGTTTAAGGAACTAAATGTGATCGTCAAAGGGGATGTGGATGGTTCAATAGAAGCGCTGTCGGATTCCCTCTTGAAACTTTCAACAGAAGAAGTACAGGTCAACATTTTGCACAAAGGCGTTGGACAGATTTCGGAATCAGATGTGCTGTTAGCTTCAGCTTCTGACGCCGTAATTGTTGGATTTCAGGTTCGTCCTTCAGGGGGTGCCAGAAAACTTGCTGAATCGGAAGAAATTGAAATTCGCCTTTATTCCATCATCTACGATGCCATCAATGATGTCAAAGATGCAATGGAGGGAATGTTGGAGCCTACCAGTGAGGAAGTTATCACAGGAAATATCGAGGTTCGAGAAGTATTCAAAATCTCGAAGATTGGTACAGTGGCAGGGTGTTACGTAACGGATGGGATTGTGAAAAGATCAAACCAGGTGCGCTTGGTTCGAGAAGGTATCGTTGTGTACACAGGTGAAATCAATCAACTGAAGCGATTCAAAGACGATGTAAATGAGGTGAAGAATGGATATGAATGTGGAATTAGCATCAAAAACTTCAATGATATCAAAGTTGGGGACGTGATCGAAGGTTTCGAGATCAAGGAAGTCAAAAGAACACTCTAGAACTTTAAAAAAGACCAAAATAAAAAGCCCCAATGCTGGGGCTTTTTGCATTATAGAATGCTAAGGTCTTAGCTCCACTTAATGGTGCACCCAATGGCTCTTTTTTCAGTGACGGTCGGTTTGTCTCCAGCAAGCAAGGCGTTGATCGCATCTTCTACGTAGGTTTCTGAGACATCTGATGCATCGTTGGGGCTATCGTCGATTGCGCCAATAAATTCGACCTTGAATTTATCAGAATCTTCCTTATTCAGGACGTACACGTGAGGTGTCTTGGTTGCTCCGAAGGCTCTGGCAATTTCTTGACTATCGTCTCTTAGGTAGGGAAAGGAGTACCCTTTATTGTCCGCTCGCTTTTTCATTTCATCCATGCTGTCACCGGGTTGCTGGGTCACATCATTTGGATTGATGGCGATTACAGGAAATCCCTTGCTTGCGTATTTCTTGTCCAGCTCAATGATTCTTGACTCATAGGCCTTGGCATAAGGACACGTATTGCAGGTGAATACCACCACAAATCCTTTAGCATCTGCGTAGTCGGCCATAGAAATCATCTCGCCATCGATATTTGGTAGTTCAAAATCAGTGGCATAGTCCCCAATTCCGTACCCAGGTGTGGGCTTTACGGCATTGATAAAAAGTACGGCAACAACTGCCAGTACGCCGATAGATAAAATAAAAGTTCGTTTCATGGTCGAATTCATTGGGTTTAGTTTAGGTACTTGGTCACGGCTTTCTCTAGCTCTTCCTGGCTAAAAGCCTTTTCATGAAAAAATTTCTTTCCAAGATCCGTAACAAACAGCGTTGCCGGGATAGCTCCGGACCACTCTTGGCTCACTTTCTCCATGTACACATCAGGATCTTTCTCGTCAAGGAAAAGAACGTCAGGCTGGATGGACTTGTCAGTCACAAACTTCTTAACACGTTCCAATTGATTTTTGAAATCTACGCTCACGAGATACACTTTAACATCTTCACGTTTCGAATCTATTTCAGCGAAGTACGGTAGCTCTTTGATGCAGGGTGCGCACCAGGTAGCCCAAAAATTAAACACCGTCAGTGGTGCTTCTGTGTAAAGCATTTTTTCTTGAAGATCGTTGAACTTTACGACTTCCACTTCTTGGGCGGTAGAAGCATAGGTAAGCACGAAAAACAATAAGATGAATGCAAGTTTTTTCACGATGTCAATTTAACGGATTTTATAAAAGTAAAGTTACTAAAGAATCGCATGGAAAAGTGAAATGAAAGTAATTGCATTATTCTAATATTAAATTTCAAGAGGACATTTTCGTGACCTGTGTGATAACATAGGGTTAATATTATCTATTCAGTCTTAAAACCTGTTAATCGTTATTTATTGGAAAAAATCAGGGGCAATTCCTAAGGTATTTCAACAGGAGAAAATTAGACAATATTTACCTCCAAATTTTTTTCATTCTATTTATCCACAAAATGCAAAAGTTATCCACAGGAATTTCAATAGTTCATTCAAACAATTGATAATCAGCTATTTACTTAAAATCAAATCATTTCGGTTTTTGTGGATAACCGTTTTGGTAAACGCGATAACCTGCTGAATTACAGATTTTTAGGGCAGGATCATTATTCTGCAGATTGACGGATCAATTTTTTACGATATGCATTGAAGATACGCGACTTCGAAATGAAGCCAATGTACTTGCCCTCGTCAATAACCGGGAGATTCCAGGCTTGTGTTACCTCAAATTTATTCATCACCGATTGCATTTTTTCCTGAGTGCTAACGTTTGCCGGAGGCTGGTGCATGATGGTCTTAATGATGATATTCCTTCTTGATTCGTCGTCAAACATCATTTCGCGAATGTCATCTAGGGTAACGATTCCCTCCAATTCCACTTGATCATTGACGACGGGGAAAATATTTCTTTTACTCTTCTTTACGAGCTTTACTAAGTCATCAAGCGTGTCCTCCGGATGAATAACAAGCAGGTCTTTTTCAATGATTTTACTCAAATCAATAAGGCTAAGTACAATTCTGTCTTTATCGTAAGGAATAAAGTCACCCGTTTCGATCAGTGCTTTCGTATAGATGCTGTGCTTTTCAAAATAGGAGATTGTGCTAAAAGAGATCGCGGAAACCAGCATGAGCGGAACAAAAAGCACATAACCACTGGTGATTTCGGCGATTAGGAAGATCGCCGTAAGTGGGGCGTGTAATACACCACTCATGACACCGCACATGCCCACTAAAGTGAAATTGCTGGTGCTGAGTTCTGTGCCAAAAAGGTAGTTAAAACTTGAACTGAACGCATATCCGGTCAGACCTCCCATGAAGAGGGAAGGCGCAAAAATCCCTCCGCTGCCTCCGGCGCCAATGGTTAGTGCTGTGGCAATGGGCTTGACCAACAAAATGAGCACCAAAAAGATGATGACAGAGAGCTCATGATCTGAAAACCAATAAAAAAAGCTATGCAGAAAGACATTTTCAGAGGTCCCAGAAAGTAAGTTCTTGATCGTTTCATAGCCCTCACCGTAGATGGGAGGAAAGGTAAGAATGATTAGCGCCAAGGAAATGCCCCCGACAAAGGCTCTTCCAAAATCGTTCTTGATTCGTTGGATAGATCCCTCAAACAGGTACATGGTACGGGTAAAGTACAGCGAGATCAACCCACAAAGTGCTGCGAAGATGATGTAGTACCCTGTTTCGTTCGCTTCGAATGGATCTGTGAGCTTAAAACTGAAAAGAATATCCTCCCCTAGCAGTACCAGTGCAACCAATTGACCGCAGACTGAGGCCAGCAATAGCGGGATGAATCGACTGATGACCACCTCTGTAAGAATGACTTCCATGGCAAAAATTACTCCAGTTACCGGGGAGTTGAAGATCGCGGAGATCGCACCTGCAGCACCGCACCCTAGCAAAAGGGTTCGTTTCTTGTAGCTGAGATGAAAAAGTCGTGCCATATTAGACCCGATGGCGGAGCCAGTGACCACAATAGGGGCTTCGAGACCAACAGATCCCCCAAATCCCACGGTGATCGCACTTGTGACCATGCGGGAGTACATCCGGGTTTTTCGAATGATGCTGGAATTCTTCGAAATGGCATACAAAATTTGTGTGATTCCATGCCCTAAACGTTCTCGGAAAAGATACTTCGCCACGGTCACTGTAAGCAAAATTCCAATGAGCGGATAGACTAAATACAGGTAGTTGAAATTAAAAAGATCCAACCCGATTTCCAGGTACTTGATCAAGGCATGTACCGCACTTTTCAGTGTGACTGCAGCCAAACCGGAGCATATTCCGATTAATCCGGCCGATATGAGAATGAAATTATTGTCGCTGATGTGCTTAATCCGCCACACCAGCAATTTTAGGATCCATGAATTGAATTGTGATTTGCTTCCAGCCATTCGTAGACTACTCAGTGCAAATTACACCACGAGGGCATTCTTTTTTGCGAGTGCTTGCTCGATATATTCAAAAGTAGATAGTACCTCCGGCTGACCATTCACTACCGCTACGTCATGTTCAAAATGCGCGGACGGTTTTTTGTCCGCTGTTACGATGGTCCAGCCGTCGTTAAGTTGTATCACTCTTCTGGTACCCATATTAATCATTGGTTCGATGGCTACGACGAGACCTTCTTTGATTTTGCTTCCCCTTCCGCGCTTGCCAAAATTGGGAACCTCCGGAGATTCATGCATTTTTTTGCCCAGGCCATGACCAACCAGCTCCCTGACCACCCCATAACCATAGTTCTCTGCATGTGATTGCACCGCGTAACTTACATCCCCTATGCGATTACCGGCAACCATTTGCCGTATTCCGAGATCGAGGCATTCTTTGGTTACGCGAAGTAACTGTTGAACCTCCGCAGGAATTTCCCCTACGGCAAAGGTATAAGCGTGGTCCCCGTAGAATCCATTTTTCAGTACACCGATATCTACACCCACAATGTCACCTTCTTCCAACGGACGAGCCGTGGGTATTCCATGAACAACCTGTTCGTTTACCGAGGTAATGATGGATTTGGGATAGTCATAAAGTCCGAGGAAACCTGGCACTGCCTGATGATCACGAATGAACTCATCGGCCTTTTTGTCTAAATCCAGGGGAGTTATGCCAGGCTCAATCAGTTCACCCATTAAACCAAGGGTTTTCGAAACGATCTGGGCGCTTTCGCGCATTAACTCAATTTCTTCTGGCGATTTGTAATGAATCATGAGGCGCAAAGTTATAAAACAAAAAACCCTGATCCGAAAAATCGAACCAGGGTCTAAAATCGATCTATAATTTCTTATGCTAGGATTTCTTTGTCACACCCTCAAGAACTTCCTTGATCGGAACGCGCTGTCCATCACGATAGGAAACGATCCAGGCCTCTTTCACGCCCATTGATCGTAAGTGCTTCTTAAATGTGTCAGCTTCCCAATAATCTCGGAACACACCCAATGTGAATTTTTGCAAGCCATCAGCCTCTTCTGCGCTGAAGTTTGGAGAATTGTCATACTTTTTGAGGTCTTTTTGCTTGAAAGCTCCTAACTGAACCTTAAAGACAATGCCACGACTCTCATCGATACTTCCACCTGTATTCGCAGGGGAAACATTTTTAGGCTTTGCCTGACTCTGAGCACGTGCAAGCTCATTTCTTAAATCACCAACTTGTTGCTGGTAGGTAAGGATCTGCTGATCTTTTTCAGCTAAGCGATCATCTACGTTGCTTAATTCTGTTTTAAGACTAGTAACCTGTCCTTTGAGCGACTTGTTCTCGTCAAGGAGCTGCTTATATTGCTCTGGTTCAAGCTTTTTAATCCGCTTCTTCCATTCTTTTTTCTCCTTCTTATCCATCTGGGCAGTTGCGTTGAATGCAACGCCGAAGCAAAGAACGATTGCAATGAGAGATAGTGATTTTTTCATATTCTAAATAGCTATTTTGTCTTGTTTAATGTTACTAAAGTACAAAAAAGTCTTAAGAATGCCCTTTTTTTTACTTTTTTAACGATCCGATCATGTCCTCTGGTTTTACCCATTCCGAGAATTCCTGATCCGTAACAAGTCCCAATTCAATCGCGGCTTTCCGCAAAGTTGTCCCTTCCTTGTGAGCTTTCTTCGCAATTTTTGCTGCATTTTCATAACCGATGTGCGTGTTCAGCGCAGTCACCAGCATGAGCGAGTTTTCCAACTTCTCCTTGATCACCGGTTCGTTTGGTTCGATTCCGATGGCACAATTGTCATTGAACGATTCACAGGCATCACCTATAAGCCTAGCCGAGTTCAACAGGTTAAATATCATCATCGGTTTGAAGACGTTCAGCTCAAAGTGACCCGTCATACCACCTGCACTTACCGCCACGTCATTGCCGATGACTTGGGCACAGACCATGGTCAAAGCTTCACATTGTGTTGGGTTCACTTTTCCCGGCATGATGGACGATCCTGGTTCGTTTTCTGGGATGACGATTTCCCCGATACCGCTTCTTGGACCAGAGCACAACATGCGAATGTCATTGCCAATTTTCATCAGGCTTACCGCCAGTTGCTTCAATGCTCCGTGTGATTCCACAATCGCATCATGAGCTGCCAAAGCCTCAAATTTGTTTTCCGCAGAGATCATAGGCATGTCCGAGTGCTTAGCAATTTTCTTGGCCACAAGGTCTGCATAACCATTAGGAGTATTGAGTCCCGTTCCAACCGCAGTTCCGCCAAGGGCCAGCTCTGATAAGTGAGCAAGCGTATGCTTGAGTGCTTTCAGACCATGATCTAGTTGGGATACGTACCCTGAAAACTCCTGTCCCAAACTAAGTGGGGTAGCATCCATGAAGTGTGTCCTCCCGATTTTGACCACGTCCATAAAGGAGGTTGATTTTGTGGCAAGCGTATCCCGCAACTTTGTGACTTTAGGAATGGTGTTCTCCACAATCATTTTATATCCGGCAATGTGCATCGCGGTAGGGAAGGTGTCGTTGGAGCTTTGGCTTTTGTTCACATCGTCATTTGGATGAATCACCTTCTGATCATCCGTCAAAGATCCACCATTAAGCACGTGCGCACGATTTGCGATTACCTCATTGGAATTCATGTTGGATTGCGTCCCGGACCCGGTCTGCCAAACCACCAGTGGAAATTGATCATCCAATTTCCCGGCTAGAATTTCGTCACAGACTTGCGCTATTAACTCCGCTTTCTCCTTGGATAAAACACCCAAATCCCTATTTGTTTCCGCGGCAGATTTCTTGAGAATCGCAAATGCACGAATGACCTCAATGGGCATTTGATTCTTTTCACCACCGATTTTGAAGTTGTTTCGAGAACGTTGGGTCTGTGCTCCCCAATATTTGTCAGCGGGTACTTGCACCTCGCCCATGGTGTCGTGTTCTATCCGGTATTCCATTGGTCAATAGGAGTTAATTTCAATATTATGCAAAGAAACACTAACATCTCTTTTGTGTTTTAGATTCCTGCTGGATTTTGTTCGTGAACAATCCGAGCTTATTTTTGTTTAGAACAATTCTAAATAACAAAGATTGGTAGCTAGCGTCGTTCTTGCAGATTTTCAATTCTTAACCCGGAAAGGTATCGCCATGCTTATTAAGGCGATTCCAAGTCTGCAGCTAGTCAAGGAGGTGGAAAACGCCTATCAATTGCAGTCCATCGTTGAGGAGCTAGAACCGGACCTGGTCGTAGTAGACCTGCATGGGAATGAAGAACGTCTCATTCCACAAATTGAGGAAATTCAAAAGGAATCCAACACCTCCTTTCTAACCATCTCCAATACCCAAAATCGAGAGACAATCCAACGACTTTTGAATTCGAGGGTAAAGGGGATATTGACCAAAAATTGCAGTGAGGAGGAGATCACCAACGGGCTGCTTGCTGTGGCAAAGGGCACGAGATTTTTCTGCAATACGGTCTTGGAAATGGTCATCAAGGGAGAAAGTGATGAGTTGGATTGCGAGCCAACCAACTTATCAAAGCGAGAGTATGAAGTATTGGAACTCATCACGAAAGGAAAGTCCACAGCAACAATCGCTGATACCCTTCATCTAAGTGTGCACACAATTAACTCCCATCGAAAAAACATCTTGAAAAAATTAAACCTAAAATCACCAGCCGAGCTAATTGTACATGCCATTGAATCTGGTTTGGTGAAACCGTAAGTTAGAAGTAAGCTGAGCTCTTAGTAAGCAAGAAAACTTGCTCGGTACGGACTGAACGATTTTCATTATGAGGACATATTCGTTTGAGGCCGATTGTCTTTCCTCGATAACACCAAGAATAGCTAATGGGTAGAGTAATGGCTTAGTTCATGAAAATGGCAAATTGAAGTGGATGGTATGAACGTATTTATTGCAGTCTCCTTAGGATTGTGCGCTACACTTCCACCATTTCTTCAATTTCTTTCTCGATCTGCTCAATCCAGGTTTCTAACCGTGACTCGTTCAGGTCCATCTGGTTTTCGAAGTCCAGGGCCAATCCGTAGAAAAGCTCCTCACTGTAAAGTCCTTTTGATTCGTCAAAATCATATCCGTCATTTGGCCACATACCAAAGATGTATCCTCCATTGTCATGGATTACCTGTCCAAGAATACCCAGACCATCCACAAAATACTCCGGATACCCTGATTGATCACCTAGTCCAAACATGGCCACGGCTTTTCCGGAAAAATCGATGGTTTTAAACTCCTCAAAGAACGCATCAAAGTCACTTTGCAGCTCACCATCGTACCAGGTAGGTAAGCCAATGATGATAATCTGAAAGCGATCATAATCTTCGGTGGACATGTTGGGCGCATCGATCAACTCAATTTCGGAAATTTTCCACCGGTCTATAAGCATTTCGGCTATCTCATCGGTATTACCTGTGTCTGAGCCGACAAAGAGGCCTATTGTATCTACAATGTGTTCTGACATGCTTTTCGTTTTATGTCCGCGACTATATTATCGCTATCATTCTGATCAAAGAACCTTTCTTTGTAAAAGATAGTTCTCACTGCAAAGTTTATTGATAAAGTAGGATATCAAAAAATATCCTCTGGTATAGTTGTTTTAATGCTACCTACTCAATGTGCTACGATCAAATCCATCTGGGGTCCTGATTCTCTAAAAAGCACCCTTGAATAATTTACAAAGTGTTCTTTCCTCATTGAACTGAGTTTGATTGGTACGACTGATTTTTTTCTCATTTTGGCGTGGTTTTGGTTTTAACGTCGCAAAACCAATTGAACCATGAGAGTTACATTTCTTGCATTATTTCTTGCCCTTTCCTTTTTATCCGCTGCACAAGACGCATTGACGCTCGGGAATCGGATTCTGGGAGGGGGAATTTTGTTTTCGCAAAGAGACTTCGAAAATGAATATCCAGCCAATACTACAAATGGGCTGGTGGACGAAGAGAGGATAGATAAGCGATTTAGGTATTCGTTTGCTCCCTACTATGGGCGGATGTACGAGGATTTTAGGATGGTGGGAATCAACCTATCCATTGAAGGATCCACTTTTGAAAGTACGTTTGCAGGGGATCAATTTGAAAGCCGCTACGAAGACACCAGTTTTTCGTTCGGCATAGGCGGTTTTCTGAGACAGTACTTTCCGTATTCCGACAAATTTGGCGCGTTTCTGCAGTCAGGGATTAACCTGTCGCGCTCAAGGTTGACCCGAAAGAACGGGAGCTTTACCATACCCAATGACATTGAACCCAGCATTTTCAGTACAGAGTTGGAAAGAAAAGCCTGGGGTGGATCTATCTATTCTGAAGTAGGCATCTACTTCTTTGTGTTGGAGCAATTAAGCATTGAAACCAGGCTAGCACGTTTCTTTTTTCTTTACGAGGATCAGCAACTGGAGGAGCGGCGTGTTTTAGATGGTACAGTGCGAGATGGAGACGGAAGCGATACCAGGCTGGATTTCAATCTGATTAATAACTTCTCCTTTGATCAGATTTTTACCATCAATTATTATTTCTAAAGAGTTAGAGACAAGAGGTCTGCTTTCTGGTTATTTTGCAAGAACCCATGAATAAATCGGAAAAAGTATCCTTTGTTGTTGATAAACTAGAAGAATTGTATCCGGAGGTTCCTCCACCGCTGGATCATTACAGTTCGTACACTTTACTTGTGGCGGTCTTACTCTCTGCGCAATGTACGGACGAGCGGGTAAATAAAGTAACACCGGGACTATTTGCTGTAGCCGATAATCCTTACGACATGGCGCAAATTCCTCAAGAGGAGATCAGAGAAATTATCAAACCCTGTGGCTTAAGCCCCATGAAATCCAAGGGAATCTCCGAATTGTCGAAAATTCTAATCAACGACTACGGTGGAGAAGTACCCGATGACATGGAAGCGTTGGAAAAACTTCCCGCCGTAGGACACAAAACTGCTTCTGTGGTGATGTCGCAGGCGTTCGGCGTTCCTGCCTTCCCGGTGGATACGCATATCCATCGATTGATTTACCGTTGGGGTTTAACCAATGGAAAAAATGTCGTGCAAACCGAAAAAGACTGTAAACGCCTATTTGATGAAAGCCTGTGGAACAAATTACACCTTCAAATCATCTTTTTTGGAAGAGAATACTGTCCAGCCAGAGGGCATAACCCGTTCGAATGCCCTATCTGTTCGCAAATAGGCCGCGCTCCAATGTTCAAGGATTTTGATTTGAAACCGGCGAAGAAATAGCCGTTCAGTGATTTTATGGGGTCACAATAAGCTTTCCCTTCATCAAACCGAAGTGTCCCGGGAAGCTACAGATGAAGTCGTAAGAACCAGCTTCTGGTGCAGCAAAGGTGATGGTGTCTGATTCGCCTCCACCCAGCATCTTGGTGCTCACGATGGTTTCATCGCCTTCGGGGACGTAGTCATTGTCCTTGGCACCAAAAGCTTTTCCTGCGTAGGTAGCAATGTCTGTTCCAGGAGCTAGCAAAACAAAGTTGTGCCCCATGGTCTCTTTTGGCAATTCCCCCGTGTGATTCAAGGTAAGTTCTATCGTAACACCTGCTTTGACGCGTATTTCTTCAAGATCGAACTGCATTTGATCATTGCTGTTAAGGATTACTTTTATCACACCATCAACAATCTCGTATGCCGTTTTCTCTTCCACTACACCGCTACTTTCCTGTGAACGCTCATCGCTAGTGTTACTGGCATTGCCGCCACACCCGGCCAGTCCGAAAATTACGATGAGTCCTAGTGCTGCAGTACAAATGGTTGATTTGAAAATGGATGCTTTCTTCATTACTCTTTGTTAGAATTTTAGTGCAAGATAAAGGCTGATGATTGAATCGATTCCTTCCATCTAAAGGAGCTGTTGCCATTTTGGGCTATAGTAGGTGGTTCGTCCTCCGACCGTCAATTTTTCAATTTTCGCATCCGTGTGATGGCACGTGGCACCTTCCTTCCGAATGTGTATAAAGTAATCTTCCGGAAAATTCTTATATACGGCCTCTTCACGAATGGCCGTTTCTATGACTTCCTTCATCGCCTTAAATATTCGAGCAAGTTGTTCCTCTTCAAGTTTGTTTGCTTTGTGCTGCGGATGGATCTGGGCCTGATAGAATATCTCATCCGCCATCCAATTGCCGATGCCTGCCGTCACCGCTTGATCCATCAGTACTGGCTTGATATGTGTTCTTCTTTTATGGACAGCCTTCTTAAAATCCGCATAGTCAAGATCTCTTGCATCGGTGCTTAGTCCGACTTTTTGCTGATACCCTTCAATACCCTCAGCTAAATCATTCCATCCAAATTTTCGCCTGTTTTCAAATCCAAGGTTGTAGCCGTTGGCAAATTGGTAAACGATATGGGCATATTTAGGTCTTGCCTCCATGCCATAGAAATACGCTGGCCTTCCCGTCATTCCAAAATGCATCACCAAAGTCTTATGCCCTGTTGTTTTAATAAAAAGGTATTTTCCAATGCGGTAGGTTTCAGTGAAAGTCTGCCCTATTAAAGCCTCATGGAATTCCCCAAGGTCTTTTTTAAGCAAACGATGATCAGCACAATCGACACCCACAATCTGTTGGTCCAGGGAGGTGCCGTCAATGTACTTTCTGTATGTTTCTACTTCCGGAAGTTCTGGCATTGTCAAAGCTTTGAGTCAAAACCCTACAACTAGCAATTGGTTTTGAATTGTTACAGAATTACGCGAGACCATTTTTCAGGCAAGTCAGTCAAAGATCAGCAGATCTTCACTCGACCAATAAATCATGAATTCTTCTTTATCTGGCACGCTATCGGCACTAAATTCAAAGGTTACTCCATCAACTTTCGCAGTGATCAAATGGGTTTTTCCTAGGTGAGTAGTTTTCACTAAAGTCGCCTCGGCACGATGACCCGGGGATTCTTCCAGCCTAAAGTGGTGGGTTCGTAGGTAGTAGCGTTTGTGTTCTTGAGTTGTGTAATTGAAGCAACTCAACAATTTAGGAGTCAGTTCTACCAGCGAGTCAAAGAACCGCGCGATGTAGGCACTTTTCGGATTTTCGTATAGGTGCTTTGGGTTAGCTTGTTGCAGGAGTTGGCCGTCTTTGAGCACCAGGATCTCATCCGCAATGGCCATGGCATCTTCTGAGTTGTGTGTGATGAAGATAGCACATACGCCAGTGCCTTTGAGAATATCGAAGATTTGGGTTCGAAGTTCAGTTCTCAAGTTCGTGTCGAGATTGCTAAAAGGCTCGTCCAATATTAAAAGTTTAGGTTTGGGTGCGAGTGCTCTTGCCAAAGCTACCCGCTGCTGCTGGCCACCGGAAATTTCATGTGGATACCGGGATGCATAACCAGCTAAATCGACCAAATCCAACATCTCTTCAACACGGGCTTGTTGATTTGAATCTTTTGAAATACCATAAGCAATGTTTTTTGCGACAGTAAGATGGGGAAACAAGGCATAATGCTGAAACACAAAACCGATTTCTCGCTTTTCAGCAGGTAGGTGTACAGTGGGAGATTCAATCAGCTTCTCGTCCAAATAGATTTCTCCCTCATCGGGTCGCTCAAGTCCAGCAATTAGCCGTGCAAGCGTGGTTTTTCCACTTCCACTTTCACCGAGGAAGGCGTAGGTTTTTCCGGCATTTAACTGCAAAGAGGTATTATCTACTGCTTTTACGGCGCCCTGTTCGAAGGACTTTTTTAAGTGCTTTATGGTCAGTAGTGGGTTCAACTTCTGTCGATTAGCTTGGTTAGAAAAAATACAGGAAAAAGACCTACCAGCACAATCAATAGCGAGGGCATCGCAGCCTCCATGATTCGTTCGTCGCTGGCATACTGGTACGCCTCAATCGCCAATGTTTGAATGTGGTAAGGCTTTAAAATGAGTGTCAGTGGAAGTTCCTTCATAACATCTATGAAAACGAGGAGGAAAGCCCCTAAAATGGCAGGTTTTAATAGCGGTAATTGAATCTTGAGGAAGGTTCTAAGTGCACCGCCACCAAGCGACTGCGAGGCTTCTTTCAAACCGATTTGGATTTTTGCTTTGCTGGCTTCAATGGGATTGAAAGATACTGCTAGAAAGCGTACGGTATATGCATAGATCAATGCTACCACGGTGCCAGTGAGCAAAAGACTCATTTTCACGGAAAAGTACTCATTTGCAATACGGATCAGCCATTTGTCAATCCATAGACTCGGCATATAGATGCCCACAGCAATGACGGCACCCGGAATAGCATAACCCAGGATTCCAACTTTTGATAATTGACGAACCCACCTGAGCGCATTCCACTCTGTCGATGAAATTAAGATAAGGGATACCGCCACAGAAAAGGCGGCTGCAATTCCGGCAATGCCCAAGCTTTGGCCGATGATTTGGAGCAGGTCATTCCAGTTGATTGTCGTGTAGGTGAGCAAGGCCCAGTACGTCAGTTGCCCCACAGGAATCAAAAATCCCAGAAGTACAGGGATCGCCACGAAACAGGTGATGGCAATCCTGGCCCTAAAGCCGACATGTAAACGCTTGAGCTTTGTATCGGCAGTGGAGTTCAACGCATAGTTCCGTCTTTTTCGTTGTTTTTGCTCCAGGAGGATCAACGAAAATATGATCACCAGTAAGAAGGCAGCTAGGTAAATGGCAGTGGCGGGCTCTTTGTACCCAAACCATGATTTGAAAATTCCAGTCGTGAAGGTGTTGACCCCATAGTACTTGGCTGCTCCATAATCATTCAGAACTTCCATTAAGACCAAAATCACTCCTCCCACAATTGCGGGCCTGGCCATGGGTAGTATTAATTTAAAGAAGTGTTGATGTTCGGTTTTTCCCAGCACTTGAGAAGCATCGATGATACTTTGTGCCCGATGGATAAAATAAGCTCTGCAAGCGGCATATACGTACGGGTAAAGCGATACACTCAAAACGAGCACCAGCCCGTTGATATTCATGAAATCGATTCTTCCCACATTGAGGGAAAACCAACCCAAGACTTGACTCAAAGATCCTCCATAATCGAATACGCCTGCGTATGCATAGGCGGTAATGTAAGAGGGAATAGCCAGTGGGAGAATTAGTAACCAATCAAAAATTTTCCGTCCGGGGAAGTCAAATCGAGCCGCTAACCAGGCACTCCCGACACCAAAGACCACGGTTAGAAAAGTACAACCGACGGCCAGATACAATGAGTTTTGAATGTATCCGGGGAGTAAGTAGTGTGCAATGTGTTTCCAAGATTCGCCTGGACCGTACAGCAATTTCACAAAAATGAAAATAGCTGGGGTGCCAATAAGAAGGGTGACCAACAGTGTGAGTGCGGAGGCGTTCGAAAAGTCTCGCTTTTGCTTATTAAAGAATGGACTTAAGGAAGTGCGCAAAGGGCCTATAAATAATTACTTCTTGGCAATGTAAAAGTAGCATACAATCCCCTTGTTTTGCCCTTGGTTGGTCTTAAGCTCACACAAAATGAAACTTTGGTCTCAAGGCCATCTCCCAGCATCGAAGATGAGGT
Organism: uncultured Roseivirgaceae bacterium; assembly: GCA_964593185.1. Lineage (GTDB taxonomy): Bacteria > Bacteroidota > Bacteroidia > Cytophagales > Cyclobacteriaceae > Ekhidna. Next base: position 25,583 of record CAZQJU010000019.1, on the reverse strand, counting down.
TTGCCAGCTTATTGTAATCTCCAAGTGTACTTAAGGCAAGCGTATCTTCTTTGAATGTTCCCCAGGATTGCAGCAATTCGGTTGCAGGTACTTCCGGATGGATGGGGTATTCATAATTGGCTTGGGCAAAAACTTCCTGAGCAGGTTTTGCCGCTAAATACTCAATAAATTTTATGGCATTTTCCTTGTTTGGAGCATATTTGGCCACTCCGGCACCACTGATATTCATGTGTGTGCCACGTCCTTCCTGGTTGGGAAAAAAGATGCCTACTCTGGTGCTGGCTTCAACTTCCGCAGGGTCGGACGAATTCATCATGCGCCCCAGGTAGTAGGTGTTGACGACGCTCAGGTCTCCCTCACCGGCGGCTACCGCCTTTACCTGATCCCGATCGTTTCCTTTTGGTGTTCGGGCCATATTTTCGACGACCCCAGTTACCCATTTCCTGGCTGCGTCTTCTCCATTATTGGCGATAATGGAGGCCAAAAGAGATTGATTGTAAATGTTAGAAGAAGAGCGGATTAGGACCTTTTCGCTCCAGCGTTCGTCTGCCAATGCTTCGTAGGTTGATAGTTCACTTGGCTCCACGCGATCCTTCGCGTAAATGATGATTCTTGCACGCTTGGTCATCGCAAACCAGTGATTTTCGGGGTCCTTGAATCGGTCGGGAATCGTGTTGCTCAGAAAATCGGATTCCACTGGTTGAAGCAGGCCTTTGTCTTTGGCTCGCGCAAGCCGCCCAGCATCTACGGTAATAAGCACATCTGCGGGAGAGGCATTTCCCTCAGCTTCCATTTTTTGGATCAGTTCATCTGCATTGGCATTGACCACATTGACTTTGATACCGAACTCCTTCTCAAACTGGCCAAAGAGCTGCTGATCTACATCGTAGTGTCGATGGGTGTAGACATTTACTTCTTGAACCGAGGAACTCGGACCTTCCTTAGCTCCTTTTTGTGTTGGCTGGCATTCAAAAAAGAGGAGTAGTGCAAAGAACAACAGAACAATGTTTTTCATAATTTTTGTTAGTTGATGTTAGAAACTAGTCTCCGTCGCCTGAGCTAAAGGTGATTGCTAAGCCAAGGAGGCTGCTCGACTCTGCTTTTAATAGCCGTGTGAGTCCTTGAAGTTCCTGGTACAATTCGGTTAGTCTAGGGTCATTGTTTTGTGCCAACTGAGCCAATGTTTGATTGGAAGGTACCTTGGAAACAATGGCATCGATTTTTTGGCATTGTGCATTGATCTGATCTACAAGGGTCTTTCCGCCTTCTACGGACTGCAGATATTCTTCAAAGCCAATTCCCTCTTCGCCGTTAAACCTTGTCCCTCGCCAAAACGAAACCAGCGCCTCGTAATTCAGCAGTAGATAGGCCAGCGATTTTTGACTAAATCGTGCTTCGGCAAGGTCAGGTTGTGGTCCGGACTGACCGGCAATGAGCCCCATTGGGATGCCCAACTTAAGGTCGCGCAAGGTTTCCATTGACCTGGCCATCTCATTGAACATCAATGTGGTGGAGCTTTTGACCGAAGTGCCATCATTGCCGACGAAGGTTTCAGCGTAAGAGGAGATCCATTCCTGCTGTAGTCTTTTGAATTCCTGATCCAACTCCTTTACAACCAGTACGAGATAATTAAGTCTATTGGTCACCTCGGATGCTGCGAGTAGATTAGAAGGCCCTTCACTGAAGAGGATATACCCTGCGGTGAGCAGACCTCTCGTATTGCGTTTGGCATCATTCAGGTCGGGTGCAGCAGATTCGATTTTCTCTTCTATGCCTTCCAGATCGATCGGCCACAGGGCTACCTCTTCCAGGATGGAGCGTCTTCGACCTTCAGAACCACCAGGACCAAAGTTTAGGTGGCTTACCTTGATCCAGGCTTGGTACGTGCGATCCCACGCTGCCTGTGCATTAGACAGGTGCTCTTGGCTTTTGGAGCTATCCAATTGGGCCACAGCACCGGTCAACGAAGTTGAAGACCTTGACAGGTCATTTAGGGCAGGGATGATGATGTGGTTGGCATAATTATCAAGAAGCGTTGCGCGCTCAAACGGTGCATTTTCACTGCAGGAAGAGGCGATGCAGAGACAGGTCAAAAGGAGTAGTAAAAAACGATTTTTCATCAGCAAGGCAAAGGTAAGATTAACAATGATACAGTCAGAACTATTAGAGGCTTTCAATATAAAAGACAAGTGCATCCCGCTCTTCCAAGGTAAGACGGGTGAACTTGCGCTGCGAAGTCTCAGCTTCTCCACCATGCCATAAGATGGCTTGCTCGATGTTTCGCGCCCTGCCATCGTGTAGCAGACGCGTGTGCTTGTTTACAGTCTTGATGAGTCCGATTCCCCAAAGCGGTGCCGTACGCCATTCAGAACCTGTAGCTAAATTATCCGGCGCGTCATCCGCAAGCCCTTTGCCCATATCGTGCAGCAATAGGTCGGTATACGGATAGATGGTTTGGTTATCTAGTGAAGCAATCTCTGCATCTATCCCCGTTTTGAATGAAGCCCTGTGGCATGACTCGCATCCGATCTCATAAAAGAGACTTCGGCCCTTTAAGTACTCCGGCTCGTCCACATTTCGTTTTGCCGGGATTGCCAATGTTTGGACATAAAGTGTAATCCGGTCTAGTTGTTTGTCGCTGATCTCTGGTGTACCGCCGTTCTTTTTCGGTGGGTTGGCCAGGACTTGAGCTTCCGTAAACTCATCGGTTGGGAATAGGGAAGAGGTGAGGCCCATATCACCGTTGAAAGCAGCTGCGCTTTGTTGTCGTATGGTAGGTTGGTTGGCTTTCCAACCAAATCTGCCCAAGGTTTTTTTCTGTTCTAGTACATTCCAGACGTAGTTTGCTTTACCCGAAATGCCGTCTCCATCCTCATCGTTGACATCCTCATTTGCCAGTATAGATGCCTCCGGGATATGCTCAAGTAAACCGATACCGGCAATTTGCGAAGCAATACGTGGAGATAGCTTGTAGGTCTCATCAATACTTCCGTACCCTAGATCTTCTAAGGCGTAATTGGGTTTGAACAGCTGATACGAAGCACCGTCAGCATAGAATCCGGTAATCGTGTCATAAGTGATCGAAACGGTTGACTCCGCTTTTATTTTAGGCAGCGCGAGATCCTGGATTTGACCACCATATATGGGATGGGGTGCAGGGGAGCCGTCGGAGTTTTTTTGCCCATTATTCAAGCGCCAGAGTAAACCAAATCGAGTGCCATTGGGCTCGTCAGGCGGAGCGCCTCTTCCGTCTTTGAAGTGGCAGCTACCACAGGAACTTGCGTTGAAGATTGGGCCGAGCCCATCCAATGATTCGACGGAAGCTTTGGCCTCTACCCAATTGGTCCTGAAAAGCTCATTCCCTGATTGGAAAAACCGAGATTCCGTCCGAGTAAGACTATTGCCTTGTACACCAAAAGCATCTTTGCTGAAGTTGTTTGATGTAAAGTTTACCCCACCGCTCCGTTTTTCAGCTTCCAAATCGATCTTTTGGGAACACTGACAACATGCGAACATCACCCCAATCAACACACTACCAACAACAATCCTCATTCTGGCGATATTACGATTTTTTAAGGTCCAGGCTTACATCGGCAAAAGCATCACTCAAATCTTCCAATGCCGAAACTGCATTCAACACTTCAGTTTCATTTTCCACGATGGCCTGATCAAAAGGAGACGGTATCTGTTCAATGGCTTGTCTGGCATTCGTGATCGCATCCTCAACTGCCTTTGCTTTTTCTGGATTAACTATAGATGCAAGCATAGCGTAGCTAGTCCCAGCTACTTTTTGTCCATCCATTCGAGTGTATTCCCCAGTATATACGTTAACGATTCCCTGAAAATTATTGACAATGTCTGCAATGGTATTATCCGAAAAACAGGAGTGTTCGTTTTCCTGATCTTTCGAATCGACGGCCACAAACATGCGTTCACCAGCAAGCTCTCCCTTGCTAAATTCTCCTAGAGATGTAAAGATCTTGGTTACAACTTCTTCATTTGGATAGGAAAGAAACTCTGACCTATAGGCTCCATTTTCAGACCATTCTTCTTTAACGGAGGCAAGATGGTCTAGAAGCAGGTCTGCGGTGATCTTTAGGTATTGACCTCGACGCTCAGGATTGGGCGCTGTCCCGTCTTTCACATAATCGGAGAACGATCGTAGACCTGGACCGTCCTGGTAAAAATCTTGTCCCCAAAGTAGAAATTCAATGGCGTGGTACCCTGTAAAAATGCTCTCTTCCGAAAAAGACTCGTTCAGGGACGCAAGTAGCTCTTTGGTGATTTTGGGATAGTCTTCTAGGTTGTTGATCAAACCGGCTTCCAGGTCACCCTCCACATAATCAATGTAATTTTCATCCATTGGCCAGGCGTTTATCAGACCCTCCGGACCATCTTCGTCATCAATTGGACCCCCGTAAAACCGGAATGCCTCGGTTTGTCCGTACGGAGTCCTGGCGCGTAACCATTGGGCTTTACACGCGGCAAAACCCTCCTCAGTGGGGTTGGCTACGAAGGCATCAATCTCTTCTTTCAACGCTTTTGTTAATGCGTAACTATCTTCATAATTGGCCAATACAATATTGGCGTAATTCTCAGCTGCAGCATTAAATTCCGCATCCGAAATCCCTTTGGATGTACACGCACTTACTAGCAGGCTGCAGATCAGAATAGCACCATTCAAATGGCTTTTGACAATTTTCATTTTTATGTGATTAATGGTGCAAACGGCAATCTTCTTGGCTGATTTATTCCCACCCAAAAGTACTAAACCTTGAAGGCGTAGAGAAGTTTCGGTCAAACAGATTTCAGGCCGAAAAACAAATAGGGTTACACATAAAATCTAATTGCTAAAGCAAAGCGATAAGATTGACGACGGTCACCGCAATCTGCGCAACAGATGCGATAATAAACAGCGGGATCGTGACCCGCATGGGCTGGACCGCAAGGTTGGTCACTAAGACTGAGAACAACCCAAGGATCACAATGTATGCCTGCAGGTCGTTGAATCCGGATACCAAGTGCATCGTATACAGGGCCGCAGGAGCCGTAATGCACGTTTGCAGCATAATCATGCCGGCAAGAATCACAACGCGGTAGTAATTCATTCGATCCGTCCACTCAAAAAACTGTTGGACCAGCCCTTTGTCAGTACTTATGGAAATCGGCTTAGCGGGGTGAATAATTTGAGGTTGTGCTTTCATGTTTGCTTGTTTTGTTAGTATAATCTGCTCAAGTAGAATGCAAGAGTAAGGGCATACTTTTCCCTTCAGAATGAGTTAGGGCACCCTTTCAATTGATTTTTGTCAGACTAAGACGTTATAGACATGAATTAATCAGAGAGAGATCTGCTCCATGGAAGAATCCAGGTTTTTTCACTCCAGCTGTCCTCTAGGGTTGTCAAATCCCTTTGAGGGTCGATCAGCAGTTGGGCGGGGCTACCATTTAGGGTCACCCAGACTTCAGCTCGAATGCGGGGATCTTCCATGCCAAGCGTTTGATAATGGTCAGCCAGGTAATGAGCAAACTGAATGATCATGTCAGGTTGCATGGCCATTTGCTTTTCCTGATGCCCATTTAGAAATTGGCCAGTGATTACAGCCCCTTCTCTTCCCTCTGGGCCATCTTGGACGTAAAAGGTGGCGGTTCCGGATTTTTCCATCAGCATGACCCGCCAGGAAAACCGGTAGCCCTGTTCCGTCCAGAAAACATTGCCATTGTAGAGCAAATATCTCCAGGGAAAGAGCAGTTGAAAGAGCAGGAAAATGGTCAAAAAGCCCATTAGAAGTCGGGACATTTGTGTAGGAAGTTGCGCATTGAGAGCGGTAGTATGCAAAGACAAAGTGGATCGCCTAAATAGGCCATTGAAAAATTTCAATAGCTTCAAGTGGAACTCGTTGGAAAAAAAGAGGACGGTGGCAGAGATCATCACTACCGGGAAAATGCCGATTTGGAAGAGCATTCCGGTCGTGATGTGAAAAATGACCAGGGTGATGTAGGCCAGTAATCTGGTTCTTTTCCAGATGAGTGCACCAACAATGAAGGTATCGAACAGCATGCCCGTCCAACTGAAAAGGTATGCTGTGAATTTATAGCTGAACAAAGGTCCCACCAGGGGAATGCTGGTTTTCGCAGGTAGCCAAATTGCCAAAGGAAGCGCTCGGAAAAGCCAGTCGTAATTGATCTTAGCGAGCCCGGCAAAGCAGTAAACGATCGCAATCTGAAGCTTGAATAAATCAATGCACCATCGACTAACGTAGTCTTTCTTCAACGCTGGATTGCGCATCACGTCAACGGAGAAATTTGCGTTTGCAGGAACCAAGATGAGCAAGAAGGAAATGATACTTACAAAATAGTAGTGGTTCAGATAGTAGGTGAGGTCAATCAGTTCGACGTACGTAAAGCAGAGAAAGAATAGCAAAGAAGAAATCCGATAGAAGTAGCCCAATAGTACTCCGAGAGAAGCCAATACCATGAGCACAAACACAAGATACATTCCCTGCCCCGGTAGAGGAGCAACCCATGAAAAACCGTAGTAGTGAAAGTGGAAAGCTGGATCCAGCAGTTGTGTACCCACCCAGCCTAAAATCAGATATCTAATGGTGCTAATCAGCGTCACGCATCCGAACAATATTCTGAACGTAATCAACGGAGCGATGGAGGTTGGTTGCTCCAAGTACCGGATGATATTTTTAAGCGATTTGACGGAGTTTCTGGTTTTAAGAAGACCTCAATCTAATTGGAATTTTTGACCAATACCTTTTGTGAAAGGTAGCCTCTACCTCCATCGAACACCTCTGTCCAGCCATTTTTTTTAAGGTATTTGACCAGATAATGATTGAGTAGGCCGTGTGAGACAAGCAGTGTTTTACCGTTTTTCGTGGCATTTTCCTCTAGCTTCACTGCTGCGATTCTTGCCCGTTTCTTCGCTTCCCGGAAGCTCTCAATGTCTCTCTTGTTAAAACCCATGAACCAAAACATGCGCGATCCGGTCAGCCACCATTTCAACGGCAACTTGATGTTGGGAAAGGAAAAAATCTTCCGTTCAAATTCCCGATAAATGAAGTCCGGTTGTTGATCCTCAGGTCGTCCAAATACGTATGTTGCGGTCGAGATGGATCGGTTAAGTGTACTCGTAAAAATCACTTCTACTTCACCCTCCTGCAATGAAAGTGGTACATGCACAGGTTTGAATATACCTACGGAGTCGTAGGCACGAATGAACTTCATGGCTTCTTTTCGCTTCCTCCAACCTTTTTTGTCCAAGGCAGGTTCTCCATGTCTTAGCAAAATGATTTGGTTTAAGGAAGAAAAGTCCTGCACAAGATTTGAATCTTCCTGTACAAAGGAGATGGTGATAGGGTCTTCCGTTGAGCTGTTTTCCAGGCCCTTGTAATATTTTTCGACTGCCTCAAACTGTGCTTGGCTGCAGAAGAATGCAAGCGAGAAAATGCAGGTGGTCAGTATGGTTTTCGAATGCTGCATTGTTTAGCGATTTTCATTCTTTGAATGGACAAGTTTAAATTTCGAAATAAATCCTGAGCCCCTGCAAATCTATCTGATATCTCCGCTTACGGGGGCGGTTTGCTAGCTTGAGTGACTGTTGTCAGTAGCATTCTCTGAAATTTCTACCCAATTGGTGAAATGGCCTCACTACTTCTAGTGATTCTCACTCAAAATGCTGGATGGATCATAAAATTCACTTTAGAATTATTCTAAATAGTTACGATTGGTCTTTATGTTTGCGTTCTATTTAGAAGCGATCTAAATAGTTGCAAGACAAGATGAGCAGTATACCAGCGACACTTCCTACTTCTAAGCTCTTTGAGGAGTACGCCTTAAAGAAGAAAAAGAAGAAAAAATTGAAGGCGGAGTGTTGTGAAAAGTACCGTAAGAAGAAAGGAAAGTACTGCAAGTCGTGTCCAGTTTTACACGCAATGTGTCAAAATGCAGGAAGAGATTTTTAAGACAAAAAGTGCGATAATCAAGCAGTGTGAGCGTACAGATGCGTTTTTGCTGACGTATGATCAAGAGGAATTTGCATTCAGATTGTGTGATCTTTATGCGTTTCGCAAGTCCATCATGGCATTTGACATCTTTGCGTTACTAGATCCAGCGGCACCCGACTTAGAGGTTGTGCACCTTCCCAATTGTGACCGTTTTCTCTTGCTCTCGTTGAAGGAGATACTTGAATTTAGAGAGCTTCTAAACGGAACCTTCAATACCTTAGCTCTTAATTCAAGTGTTCAAAAGATATTGCGCAGAAACGTGTTCAACTTTTGAGCAAAGAACTTGTTATTAAGGATATAAACGAAGGAAAGAAATGAAAGATGTATTGAGACGACATCACGTCCTTAAGGACGAAATTGTCGATATAATTAACAGACAAATAAAGATGGAAGCACACTCTTCAGCTGCTTATCTTGCGATGGCTGCTTGGTGTGATGTAAGAGGCTATGACAACAGTGCTGATTTTTTCTTCAAGCAATCAGATGAAGAGCGAAAACATCAGCTTAAGTTGTTCCACTATCTATGTGATATGGAATGTGATGCGGTTTCTCCAACGGTTGGCGAAACACAACATGACTTTGGAACTTTGCGCGAAGTTTTTGAAAAGGCACTGGAACATGAAATTGCTGTTTCTGATTCAATCCACGAGATCGTTGGCGAATGTAGGAAGTACAATGATATTGCTACTGAGGAGTTCATGAGATGGTTTGTCCAGGAGCAAATAGAGGAAGAATATGTTGCTCGTCGAGCACTCGAATTGTTCGATGTGCTTGGAGAAGATAAAATTGCCTTGGGAATGTTCGAGGAACGAATCCTTGATGTCTCATACGATGCCGAATAGGCAGAGCGGCAGCAAAAAGTATGACAAAGCTCCTCCAGTTGACATTGGGGGAGCTTTCTTTTTGGGCTCTTTTCTATTGATCTTGATTGAAAGTACTTTTAATCCATGAAGAACATTCTTTGTCTCCTTACGATCTTTTTTGCACTGCATTCGCTTGGACAAGAAACCACGTTTGATGACCTTAAACTGATTCTCGCCCGGGAGGCTACTATCGTAAAAGAAGAGGGTAATATGGTCCAGTACAGCGTAGATCAGCTTCCAATTTACCTTATTGTTGATCCGGCGGCGAATAGAATGCGGCTAATGGCCCCGATCATTGAAGAAAAGGACCTGAATGAGCAGGACTTAAAAGCTCTGATAAAGGCCAATTTTGATCGGGCTTTAGATGCTAAATATGCTGTATCCGATGGAGTTTTGTGGTCCGTGTACGCCCATCCACTAAGGGAGCTTTACAAAGACCAATTGATCGATGCATTTAACCAAGTCAGAAATCTGGTGTACAACTATGGTACCACCTATGCCAGTACCACCATGTTATTCGGTGGGGATAATGGCAACTAAGCCTGGTTTTTTATAAACCATTGTATGGTACTATTAGGAATCATTTTCTGTAAAAAGCGTGATGTCAGTTAAAAAAATGCCTTTCTTATGGCGAACATTCTGGATCTAAATTAGGATGCACATCAACAGCTGACCTTACGGAATCATCAACGTTGATCTCAGTCCGCCTGCCCTCGTTTTTTGTTTTAAGTCCTTGCCATCTATCTTGGAGGCATGAAGGGTTTTGGCATCTACGGGTGTATTCTGTTTTTCTTTTTACAAGTAGGTCGTGCCCAGAGCACCGATTCTTTGACCTATTTTGATCAGGCAAACGATTACCATAACCTTAGAAGGGAGGTACTTAAGGCTAAGCAAATTGATCCACGACTTGCCTACTATCTTGCTCGGTCGTTCAATCAAGAAGATGCAAACACTGCGTTGAAGCGGACAGATTCCCTTCTTGCGCTACCGAGACTTGAGGAAAATACCGAATGGAGAGATCGACTCTTAGCCCATCGACTTTCCTTAATGCGCAAGCAAGGAAAATATAGAGAAGCAATTGCCAAAGGAACTGATCTGATGGTTTCTTTGAGAAATCCGGTCAGTCTGTTTGACGTAGCTCACAACGTAAGTATTAGCTACAGGCGGGTCAATAGCTATGACTCTGCACTGAGATGGGGGCTCCCATTGATCGACCAGGCGAATGCATTGAAAGACACCCATCGAAGTCATCGGGCCATACAAAACATGGCGAATCTCTACTCAGCACTTAAGGAATACCGAAAAGCACTTTCCATGGAGAAAACCCTGATTACGATTGCTGACCGTATGGAGAATGCCGACCTTAGGGTACTGGACCGATGCAATCTGGGCTCCTCGTACGTTAATTTAAGGGAGTACGATTCTGCAAGAATTTGCTTTAACGAAGCACTTACACTTGCCAAGCAGTTGGAAATAACCAACCGATTGCCGCTAATTCTTTACAATATGAGCAGCCTTGAGTACAGAGAAGATCAATATGCTATCGCAATCGATTTACTTGAAGAGGCAATCACAAGCGCTCAAGTTAACGACAAGCCCATAATACTAACTCGATCGAGGTATCTATTGGCCCTCTGTTTCTTAGAGCAAAACAAGTTGTCACAGGTAGGCGATCAAATTGCGCTGGGGATTGAGGAGGCAAAGCGGTTTGGTTCAAAACAAGATCGAGCTTATCTGCTGGAGTTACGTTCTGAGGTCTTCAATAGACAGGGAAACTACACTGGAGCCATTACCGATCTGCAGTCTTTGAGATTGCTAGAAGACAGTATCATGAATGAGGAGCGAATCGAAACCATTGAGGAATTGCGAACCCAGTACGAAACGGAAAAAAAAGAGCAGCAGATTGCGAGCTTAGAGCAGGATAAAACGATCTCTGACCTTCAAATACGGCAACAGAAAGCGCTGATTATCGGGGGCGGTGTACTCACCATTATCCTAGCATTGATCGGTTTCATTGTCTATCGAAACCGGACACTTCGCTTATCACAGCAGCGTTTGCTCATCGAGCAAAGGTTGCTACGCTCACAGATGAACCCACATTTTCTTTTCAATGCCTTGGGAGCTATACATTCCTACCTATTCAAGGGAGAGAAAAGAGATGCAGCCGAGTATCTTTCCTTGTTCGGCGAGCTTACAAGAGAGATCCTGGACCAGTCTTCGAGGGAATGGATTACGCTCAAAAAGGAACTGGAGACCTTAGAAAGATACATTGCCATTCAGAAACTTCGATTTCCGAATGTATCTCATAGTGTTGACGTAGCTCAGGGTCTGGATTGCGAAAACATGCTATTGCCACCCATGCTGCTACAGCCGTTTGTGGAAAACGCGTTTGAGCATGGCTTGAAAGGGAAGGAAGAAGGGACCCTACGACTTAGGATCTGCACGTCGGATCGAGATCAAATCGTTTTTGAGATAGCAGATGATGGGAAAGGACTTTCTTCAGCCTCAGGTGATCATCAATCGAAAGCTATTTCCATCACGAGGGATCGTCTGAAACTTTTGTACGGACAAGAACGATATCAACTGCGCGTCACAAATCAGAAAAATAATACCGGAGTTTTGGTTAGCATTGCCCTTCCAATCAAGGAAGTGCTATGATTTCTGTTTTTATCGTTGAAGACGAGCTACGCATTTTAGAAACCACCAAGGAAATGGTGCAAGAACTTGGCTATAAGGTTCATGGCACGGCCTCGACCATCGATGCAGCTTTTGAAGAAATATCCTCTTCCCAACCTGATCTCGTCCTCTTAGACGTAGAAATTGGCAATGCGACATCTTTTGATCTGCTAGATCGCTTCGAACAAATAGATTTCAAAATTATCTTCATCACGGCGCATCAGAAATATGCTTTAAATGCATTTCGCTTCAGTGCAATGGACTTTTTATTGAAGCCCCTCAGCTTCACCGCATTGGAACTTGCCCTTCAAAAAGTAGCTTCACTGCTCAACGAGTCACAGGAAACGTCACTTGATACATTACAGCACAATCTTCACGCTTCCAATCAAGATCAAAAAATCATATTAAAGACACAGGATAAAATAGAAATCCTAAAACTGGAAGAGATCGTACACTGTGAGTCTGACCTTAGCTACACCATTTTTCATACTGCATCACAGCGTATCATGATTTCCAAAACCATGGGGTATTATGAAGAGTTGTTAGAGCCATTTGGCTTCTTTAGAATACACAAATCACATTTAATCAACCTTAGCCATGTGCTTAGGATCCACAAGACGGAAGGGGGGGAGGCAGAATTGTCTACGGGTGCCAGGGTCCCGATTTCACAGCGCAGGAAGGAAGAGTTTCTCAAACTAGTAGATCAGCAGGGACTGAGCTAGCGTTCCTTAGACTAAATTCATCGTTCCTTAGTTAGTTCATGCCTTTGCTTAGAGTAGGCGATCTGGCGTCAGAGCATGTTGCAATTTGCCGAGAAATAATTGTAACATGAAAAGATTCAGTACCGCCTTTGCAGCTCTCGCCGTTTGTTTTTTTGTATCAGTAGCTTCTGAAAAAATTGAAGTGACAACCCCTCCAGTTATGGAGTCTGTTGAGCGACTTACCGATACATCCTTAAGACTCTATTTTAACGAACCCGTACAGCTTTCAGGCGCGTACAATTCAGATTTTAGCATGACGGATTGTCAAGGAAATTTCTTTGGGGTTACGGCCCTAAACGACAATGTAGCTGGAGACAACTGGATTGACTTGACTACGGATGATTTATCTTCTGCCAAAGGAGATTTAAACCTCATCTTTTTCAACATCAGTGGACCTGTGTTGGACCTGGACGGGAATGCACTTGATACGGACGGCATTGGACTCTTTGTATTACATCCCACAAAATTCGATGTTTCCCAATCTGTGTATGAAAACAAGTTTTTCAACATCACTGAAAATTCAGACCCTCGTGCCTTCACCTTCAACAATGACGGGACGAAAATTTATGTCCTTGGGATCAATACAGATGCAACCGTTTATGAGTACACATTAAGCACACCTTACGAAGTGCAAACGATGTCTCCAACGGGTGTGACGCTCAGCGTTGGTCAATCGGGGAGTGTAACAAGTCCGCTACACATTCGATTCACGCCGGACGGGAGTAAGTTATTTGTAGGATCGTTTGTCCTAAGATCCATTACGGAGTATCAGTTGTCCACCAACTTCGATTTAACTACAGCCACATTTGTTACCAACCACAACCAGAATCTCTCATTGACCGCTTTTGAGTTCAATAATAGCGGGACAAAACTTTTCGTGATGGATATTTCTTTTGACAGAATTTGGGAGTACGCACTTGGCACTCCATATGATTTGACGACACGTGCCTTTTCCGCGACCACTTGGCTTGACCTATCAATGAATATTCCGGTCTCTTTTGCTTTTAACAACAATGGGACTAAGCTATTTGCCATCGATCGGAACATAGAGCGCGTAGAGCAATATTCTTTATCGACTCCATATGCACTGGGAACGGTTACGTATGATGGAGCGGGTGAAAGAAAAGATGTTTCTTCGGTTGTTGGGCAAGCCGGGGGGCTAGGTTTTAGCAATGACGGAAGTGAAATGTACGTTGTAGGGACGTCCACAAATAAGAACATTTACCAGTTTTCGGTAGCCGACAATGAGCCGCCGATGCTAGATCAGGCCGTTAAATCCAGTGATACAGAATTAATTGTACTTTTCACTGAACCAATATTCAGCCTGGGAAGCAATCCCCAAAACTTCACCGTGCTTGCAGATGGACTTAGCGTACCTGTTGATGGTGTTTCAGATGGGACGCTTAATGATAACGCGGTTACGTTACTTTTCAGTGCTCCAAACGATCTGAGTGGGGCCACAAGCTCAATCCAAATCACCTATGCAGATCCCATGAACAACAATGAAATTGCTGATCAATTTTGCAACGCACTTCGAGACGATTTGACAGGTGTTAGCTTAAGCCTTGATGCTGTTGCCCCAACGCTGGCAAGTGCCTCCATATCGGATGCCACCACCATTACCCTAAATTTTGATGAGTTTGTTCAGACCACGGGAATGAATGCGTCAAACTTCACCTTGACTGACTGCAGAGGATTCACCTATGCTGTTTCGTCCATTGATGATGTTGTTCAAGGTGATGAGGTCCTGACCTTGCAGACAGAAGATTTGTCCGCAATTAGCGGGGATCTGACGTTAGTGTATGCTGACCCAGGTAATGGTGCCATCAAGGACATATCTGGAAATCTACTCGTAAACGCGAATTTTGTGTTCCCTGGGACCCCAGATAGCACGCTACCTGAATTGATTGATTTTTTTAAGATAAGCGCAACGACCTTAAGGTTGGTCTATTCTGAACCGGTAACAGCCTTTGAGCAAAACCCTACTAACTTCTCCTTAGACAATGGCTCAAATACTATACAGCCCACTTCCATCAGTGACGGTGTGGTTGGTGATGAAAGCGTCTTCATTGAGTTTGGTAGCGTGATCACCGGATCTTCGCTGACACTGACCTATGACAACGGCAGTTCCAACGACGAGGTTGCTGACCTTGCATGCAATGCTGTGGCCAGCGACTTAGTGGGATTGACGCGATTTTTCGAAGCCATACCACCAGAGGTAGAAAGTGTCATAAAGGTGGATGGAAGCACCCTAATAGTCGGTTTCACAGAACCTGTTCAAGTCTCACCACAATTTGGGGTATCAAATGTTTCGGTAATGGATTGCGATGGCAATATGCTTATGGTTCAAAGTGTGGCAGACAACATTTTGGACGATCGCCAGATAGCATTGACCACTGATGATTACACAAACATTCCCGGCGACTTGACCGTTATGGTATCATCTCCATCCAATGAAATCTTAGATCTATCCGCGAATAACCTACTCAATGGGATGTCCATGGGCGTAGCCTCTTCTGCATATAGTCGAGTGAATTTTGGCCCAAAGAATGCAGTGCTTTCACTGAGTCCTGAATTCACTTTTCCTGCTGCCTTGGAATTCGATGACACAGGCTCGAATCTGTTCGTAGTAGGCCTTGATATTGATGAGATCCGAAGATTTGATCTAGCTGAACCCTTTGACATTTCTACTGCGAGTTTATCAACAGACATCGTCGACATTGCTGCCGATTTTGATGTGCCATTGGGCATGACTTTTAATCCGACAGGAACAATCATGTATCTGGTGGGTACACCTGCGTCTGGGAAAGTAAACTATATTAATCAATACACACTTAGCACTCCCTATGATGTGACAACTGCAACCTTAAGTGGTGGAATCGATACGTTTACGTCACTAGGGGAGGATATTCCATTGGGCGTTGAGTTCAATGCCGATGGCAGCAAAATGTTGGTAGCCGGAACAAGAAATGACTTGATCTATGAATATGACTTATCTACCAATTATGACATTACCACAAATACCTATTCTGGAGCAGCAGAGTCCTTCTTAGTAGCCCAGACAACTGATTTTACTTCCTTTTCTTTCGATGACTCTGGCTACGTGATGTACGTCCTTGCACAAGGATTAAGAGACATTTTGGTGTATTATCTGACGAGTCCGTATGATGTCTCAACAGCGGTATTTAATCCACTGGTTTCGTTCACAATCTTTGATGTTATAGCGGGGAGAGGCTTCACTTTTTCACAAGATGGATCTAGACTGTTTGTTGTAGAGCAAGGAAACTTACAAGTAAACCAGTACGACCTTGACGACAAGCAATCTCCTTCGTTTGTAAACGCTGAGATAATCTCGCAAAATCAGGTTGATGTCCTTTTTGATGAGACAGTGAAAATCTTGGGAGCGAATCCATCTGACTTTATCTTGACCGATAAGGCCGGATCCGGAAATACGCTCGTGGTATCAGCCATTCAGGATTTGGTACCTGGAGACGATCGGATCAATCTCTCCGTTGACATTAGTGGGGCAGAAGGCGACATAGAAGTAAGCTATTCAGATGCCAATGGTGAGGTCCTGGATTTGGCATGTAATCCACTCGTTTCAGCAACTCTTGGGGTATTGGATTCAGATCAAACGGCACCAACGATAACAGGTGCTACCTTGGATAATTCAACACAAATTACACTGGACTTTTCAGAGGCAGTTCAGACAAATGGAATGAATCCAACTGATTTTGCAGTGACAGATGGGCTCAATGTTTCATACACGGTTTCGGCACAAGTAGATGGGACAGCGCTTGACAATGAAATTGTCCTGACCGTTGCGGATGTATCTGCAGCTGTGGGTGACTTGACCGTGAGGTACACGAATAGTAACAACGAAGTCAGTGACTTTGGAGGAAATCTTTTAGAAACGGATACTGAAGGAGTGACTATAGATCTTGATCAAACTGTTCCGAATATGGTGAGTGCTCAGGTAAATGGAAACGAAATAGCGGTAACCTACAGTGAACCTGTTCAGCTCAGAACTTTGAACAACAACTATGAGGTAGTAGATGGCGCTGGAAACAGCCTCTCCGTTACCAATGTGACAGATGATATTGCACAGGATGATATTGTTGTTTTGACCGTAGATGGACTTGCAAACGCCCTGGGTGATATCGAAATCAGGTATGTGAACGCCGGATTAATCGAGGATTTTGGAGGCAATCAGGCAAACACAGATTTAACCGGGGTAACGATTGATGTCGATCAAACCTCCCCGTCTTTGGTAAGTATTGAAGTTGATAGCGATACACAACTTACCTTGACATTTAGCGAAGCCGTTCAGACTTCAGGATCTAATGCAAATGATTTTGAAGTAGTGGATGACTTGGGTATCTCACTTCAGGTCAGTGCGATCGCTGATGCAACTGCCCAAGACAACGAACTTGAGCTCGCAGTATCCAGTCTTTCCGTGGTGAACAATGACATCACCGTGACGTTCATCGGAGGAAATGGCGTAGTGAGTGACTTTGGTGGTAATGATCTTTTGACTGACAATGTAGGAGTGAATTTGGACATTGTTGCCCCTCAGCCACCCGTCTTGACCAGTATTGATGCTGATAATGGTGTGAGTTCTTCTGACTTTATCACGAATGATAACACACTCATTTACAATGGATCAGCAGAAGCCAACAGTACGGTCGAAGTACTTTTAGATGGTGTGGTGCAGGCGTCCACCGTAGCAAACTCATCTGGAGATTTTGTATTTGATTTCAGCGCATTCCAGGCAATGGATGGGATGTATGAGGCTGAGTTCAGAGCAATCGATGCAGCAGGAAATACGAGCGCCGAGAGCGCACCTGTCACCGTTATTATTGATACGTCTGCTCCCACGGTTTCCTCGGTAGTTAGAAACCAAGCAGGCAAACTAGGCGAAAGTGTATCAAGCGTAGACTTTACCGTGACTTTTTCGGAGGCTGTCTCAGGCGTTGATGGTGGTGACTTTGAGGTGGTGCTAACAGGTACCACTACAGGTCAGATAGGTACAGTCACAGTTGTCACTGCGACGGAAGTTACGGTAGAAGTGGCGAATATTTCTGGAGAAGGTACCATTGGATTAAATGTAACCGACGATGATAGCATTGAAGACATTGCCGGTAATGTCCTTGGAGGAGCAGGGGCAAGTAATGGTGATTTTACCGGAGAAGTTTATGAAACAAAGGCGTTCCAGACCATTTCGTTTCCGTTGCCAAGCGGTAGTTATGGAGACGTGATCACTTTAACAGCCACAGCGAGTTCGAATCTAAATGTTACCTACAATGTCATATCTGGGCCTGCCACGGTAAGTGGTGATCAATTGACTGTCACAGAAGTAGGGACTATAGTAGTCGAAGCCGCACAAGCGGGTGACGCAGATTTCAATGGAGCGAGTGCGACCGCGACCTTTAACGCAACGCAAGCAGCACTTATTGCCACAGCAGACGACCGGGTGAGTGTGTTTGGTGATGCTATCCCAACCCTTACAGTTTCATATACAGGTTTTGTAAATGGAGAAGATGAGTCCGTCTTGGATGTAGCGCCGATGCTTACAACGACAGCAACATCGAGTAGTGATGCCGGAACCTATCCAATCACCTTTACTGACACAGGGTCAGATGTGAATTACGCAATCACTACTGTAGAGGGCACGCTCACCATCAATAAAGCAGATCAGGTTATCACGTTTGATGCTATTTCAAACATCGATTTAGCGAATGCAAATACCGTGACGTTATCGGCTACTTCGGATGCAGGCCTTCCAATCACCTATGCATTGGATGAGGGTGACGGTAGCATCAATGGTGCAACCCTAACAATCAATGCCACAGGGAACTTTACCGTTGTTGCCAGTCAGGCAGGGGATAACAATTACAATGCAGCCATAAGTGTAAATCAAAGTTTTCAGGCGACAGATAGTCGTAAGACCGATCAGTCGATCACCTTCAATGCACTCGATGATAAAACGTATGGAGATAACTCATTCACGCTAAGCGCAACAGCAAGTTCACAACTGGCAGTAACCTACACTTCCACCGGCCCGATTGCGATTTCAGGGAATGAGGTCACGTTGCTTGGAGCCGGAAGCGTAAGCATTACGGCAAGACAAGCCGGGGACAATGACTTCAATCCGGCCCCATTTGTCACACAATCCTTTACGATTGCAAAGGCTACACTGGCTGTCACTGCCGATGATCAGCAGATTGTCTTTGGGGATGATTTACCATCCTATACGATCTCCTATGCAGGTTTTATCGGCACGAACGTAGCTACTGATCTGGATACCCAGCCAGTCGCCACATCCTCCGCTACACCAGTTAGTGATGCGGGCGACTACGATATTATACCTGCAGGAGGAGTAGATGATAATTACGATTTCAATTATACCAACGGCACACTGACGATTAACAAAGCCGATCAGGTGATTACGTTTCCTGAGATAGCGCAGGTAGATATTGCAACAACTTCAAGTATAAATCTTACTGCTAGCTCAGACGCGGGGTTAGCTGTGAGCTATGTCCTGGATCAGGGAGACGGAAGTATCAATGCAGATGTTCTGACACTCAACACAACCGGAATATTTGTCGTGACTGCTAGTCAAGCTGGCAATACCAACTACAACGCTGCTACGAATGTATCGCGGTCGTTTGTGGTATCGGATAGTAGAAAGCAAGATCAGACGATTACTTTTAATGCGATAAATGAGCAGAGTTATGGAGACGATCTCACCTTAGGGGCTACCGCTAGCAGCAACCTCCCCATTACCTACAGTTTAGTTGCAGGGGCTGGAACGATCACGAATGGAATACTCACTATCGAAGGTGTTGGTACCTATGAAGTGACCGCATCGCAGGACGGAGACAGTGATTTCAATCCAGCCCTGGCGGCATCACAGACCTTCACAGCTACCAAAGCAGCACTAACAGTCTCCGCTGACGACCAGATGATCAATGAAGGAGATGCGATACCAACGTTGACTATAACGTATTCAGGATTTAAGCTAATGGACGATGTGAACGACATTGAGGCAGAACCGACAGTTAGCACAACAGCAACTTCTCAAAGTCCTGCGGGAACATATGCGCTTGACTTAAGCGGAGGCACCGATGATTTATACACGTTTACCCTGGTGCCTGGCACGTTGACGATTCAGGGAGTCTTAAGTGTTGGAGAAGACATCATTGAGGTCTATCCAAACCCAGCTACGCAGCTATTGAAGGTAGAAGGGAGATCCTTTGATCAGCTGAAGCTTTTCAATTTGGAAGGCAAAGAGCTTCTGAAGACAAACAAAAGGAGCATTTCGGTTGAAGATATTCGTACAGGCGTGTACATCCTGCGGTTGTACGAGCAAGGAGAAGAAATCTACACTCAGAAAATCATTAAAAACTAAGGCAGGCAAAACTAAGGTGGTTTTGCAACTAGGCGGCTTCAAAGGAGGCCGCCTTTTTTGGTTTAGTCAATTCAAACCAAACCTTCGTGAATTGATCAATCCGCCTCGTCAAAAGGGCAAGTGTTTCTAAATGGGGTTACTTTTATTGCATCTTGAAGCCTTAGCATTGAATTAATGAGAGTCATAAATCTGCTACTCTTATCGCTTATAATTTGTTCTGCCACCTCTGTGAGTGCTCAAGAAGTAGATTCTTTATTTAGGAAACTAAAGGTCGTCAGCGGAGAGGATCGAATTGAAACGCTATTGAGCATCAGCCATTATCATCTGACCAACTCACCTGATTCTGTTGATAAGTATGCCTGGATGGCCCATCAGGAGGCAATAGGCATTGGGAACAACGACCTTTTAGCGAAGTCCATTTGGTTGCTTGGTTGCAGCCAGCGAATCATCAAAGACTACGATTCAGCGAAGAGATGTTTTGAATTAGCTACAGGACTAAGCAGTGATACTGAATTGCAAGCCAATGTACGGATGGGATTGGGTGGATTAGCATATGGGCTTCAGGAGTTTGATGTAGCCTTGGAACACTTTATCAATGCTTCAAAAGCGTATGAAACCTTGCAGAAAATAGATCGTCTATCAGCAGCCTACGGGAACATCGGGCTGATCATGAATGTGACGGATCTAGATGAAAAGGCCTTCTTTTACTATCGAAGGTCAATTGA
Source organism: uncultured Roseivirgaceae bacterium (assembly GCA_964593185.1). Taxonomy (GTDB): domain Bacteria; phylum Bacteroidota; class Bacteroidia; order Cytophagales; family Cyclobacteriaceae; genus Ekhidna. The sequence continues at coordinate 5,138 of CAZQJU010000019.1, read as the reverse complement.
CCTCTCCAGATCGATTGGCTTGAAAGGCAGTCTATTACCAACCCTGGTGAACATTTCGACGCTCTTTTTGAAAAATGAGGAGTATGACTCTGCAATTGCCTACGCAGACGAATGCTATCAACTTTCTAGGGCGGACAACCTATTGTTTGGAATGGGTAAATCAGTGAGCATCATTGCCCAAGCTCTCATTAAAAAGGAGGCGTATAACGAGAGTATTGCGCGGTCTAAGGAAGGGCAGCAAATCTTTGATGAATTGGGAATAGAACAGTTGAAGTTTGGAATGCAACGATACGAGGCATTGGCACTCTTCAAATTGGGTCGGGAACGCGAAGCTTTAGAAATAGCGCTCGAACTCGAGAGCAAGATGAGCGGTGATGTGGAGCCGGACCTTGAACATATTTATCTTCTACTACATGATATTTATGAAGCCCTGGGTGACTATGAATTGGCCCTAGGCTATCATCAAAAATTTCACCAGCGGTACGAAAATTTCCTTGAAAAGGAAAAGGAGCAGTATTTAACGGAGTTGGAGACAAAGTATGCTGTGGAAAAAAAAGAACAAGAAATTGCTTCGCTTACCCAACAAAATGCGATTCAAGAGCTGAAAAGCGGAAGACAAAATATCTTGCTCGTCACATCAGTGTTGAGCGCAATGCTCATTGTTGTACTGATCATGCTCTACTATCAGCGAAGGCTAACCAAGCAAAAAGAACAGACTGCCATTCACCGACAACAGTTGCTAAGGTCTCAACTAAATCCTCACTTTATCTTCAACTCGCTTTCGTCGATCCGAGGCTTTTTGTTTAGTGGAGGCAATACGGCACCAGCAATTGCCTACCTGGGAAAATTTGCTAAACTCATGCGCATGGTACTAGATCTCAGCTCTAAAGAATGGGTGACGCTCGCTGACGAACTTGCTGCTCTGGAACTTTATTTGGAGATTCAAAAGATTCGATTCAAGAATTCTTTTGATTTCAAGATTACGTTGGGTGCAGGACTTGATCCGGATGAGATGAAAGTACCCCCACTTACCGCACAACCCTTTGTAGAAAATGCAATTGAGCATGGATTGAAAGGAATAGACCAAGGAGGTGTGGTGGAAATCACTTGTGCCAACAAAGATCGAAAGTTGGTGTTTGAGATTAGAGACAATGGTATTGGCATTGACCACGTCAAGCCCCATCAAAAGCATCAGTCAAAAGCCATTCAAATTTTTAGAGAACGATTGAGTATTTTAAGCGGATATATGCGTGCAAGCTTGAACTTCAACGTTGCGGATCTAAGTCACCAAGGTCGGGAAAGAGGGACACTCGTTACGTATGAATTACCCTTAATGGAAGTGTAAATGATTACTGCGGTAATAATTGACGATGAGGAATACGTCATCCAGGATTTGAGAGGATTACTGGATATGAGTTGTCCGGAAGTGAAGATCGTTGGAACCGCTTCCACCTCCGCAGAAGCTAAAAAAATGATCCATGAACTTAATCCAAGTTTAATCTTTATGGATATCGACTTGGACGAAATGTCGGGGTTAGACCTTGTTCGAAACCTGAATGTCCAAAGTCGAGTCATTTTTGTTACTGCGCACAATCAACATGCAGTTGAGGCATTCAAATTAAGTGCCATCGACTACCTTCTGAAGCCCGTAGATGCCGACGAATTAGCTGACGCAGTACAAAAGGCCACAACCGAAATAGAAAAGGATCAATTGCATAACCAATTGACTACGTTGGCGCATAATTTACTTCCGGATAACCGTACAAAGAAGATCGTGCTACCAGAACTAGAAGGTCTGCATATCATCGATATTCCTGAAATCCTATGGTGCCATGCCAGTGGCAGTTACACGGATTTTATCATGCAGGATGGCGAGAAAATCACGGTGTCCAAGCACCTTAAAACGTACGAACGACTGCTGACTGATCATGGGTTGATACGTGTACACCGATCCTATCTTGTCAATATCTTCAACATCAGCAAAATCGAACGTTCGAAGGGAGTGATTAAAATGAAAAATGGGGAAGTACTACCCATTTCGATCGCCCCGGATCAGCTCAAATCCATACTGAGAGAGCTACAGAATTAGCCATCAATTCAAATCATACTCCCGTGAACCAAAAGTCACGGTACGTCAAAAGGCGTGGCATTTTGATGTGGATACTGGCATTTTCGAAGAAATGCTATCAATATGAAAAGAATGAAAACCGCCGCTCGACAAGTGTTATTCGCCTTTTTGCTTGTTGGAGTCTGTGAGAATGTCTTCTCACAAGTATATGTAGATCCAGGTGCTACTGGCTTGGAAGATGGAACGAGTTGGGTCAATGCCTTTACAGATTTACAAAATGCAATAAATGATGCGGAGTTGAATGCAACTTCGGCCTCTCCTGTCCAGGTATGGGTGAAGGAAGGATTCTACTTTCCTTCACAAGGTAGCGGAACCGCTTTGAGCTTTACCATGAAAAACAATGTTGAGCTTTATGGAGGGTTTAGGGGCACGGAAAGCTTTTTGAACGAACGGGATCCGGATACCTACCAATCAATTCTCTCAGCAAACATTGGAAGTCCAACTGACAGCACTGATAATTCCAACTTTATTTTAGGAATTGGAAGTACAATTGTTGACCGCGTACTAGTTGATGGATTCATATTGGAAGGGGCTTATAGCACTTCTCCAACTGGAGGTGCGGTTTATTATGGCTCAAGCCCAACTCAAGTGGAATTTAATGGCTGTATTTTTAGGAACAACTTTAGTCCCATTGGTTCAGCCATTGCAGCTACCAATGGTTTGTCTTCTAGTATCTTAATAGTAGCTAATTGTCGGTTCATCAACAACGGATCAATTGCTTCCATATCAGGTGCCATTTTCTCGGAGGTAGACACGAGAATTTATAATTCAGTTTTCATAAATAACAAATCAAACAATGGGGCAGGTGTAAATATGTTTCAAGGCACCGCAGATATCGCCAACTGTACTTTTTTTAGCAATGAAGGTGCCGCTGGGACAGCTATTACATTTCAGGGGAACAGTACCGGAAATATTTCCAACAACATTATCTGGGATAACTCAGGGACTGATGTGCAGCTTGTTACCGGGTCTAGTGCGGCAGTCCGAAATAACCTCATCGACGGGGGCTTTACCGGGAGTATCAACACCATCGACTTGGACCCAAACTTTGCCGATGAAGCCAACTTGGATGTATCAATTCTGCATTGCTCCCCTGCGGTGGATCAGGGAGACAATACCCTATTGAATTCCGCCGTAACTGAGGACATTCTGGGGAACAGTCGAATTTTCAATGGCACTGTTGACCTCGGCGCATACGAAAACCAAGTTGCGCCCTTGTTCTTCAGCGCGGTGGAAATTCAGGATCCCTTGTGCAACGGGCAGGCTAATGGTCAGATTGCCGTAAATGGTGCCGGAGGGACAGGAGCAATTGAGTATAGTATCGATGGAATGAACTTTTCTGCGAATTCCATTTTCACAGGCTTGGCAGCTGGCAGTTACACGATCACACTTCGGGATATCGGCAATGGGTGTGCCTATAGTGAATCGTATACCGTATCTGAACCCGATCCGCTTTCTGTCTCATTCACTACAAGCGATGCACTTTGCAACAGGGATTTCAATGGCGTGATCGATGTTACCGCCTCTGGAGGGTCTACTCCTTATACGTTATTTATTTCTGGGACCAACTTTGGTCAGTTTACCAGCACGACTAATTTTAGTCTTCTTAGTGCCAATAGCTACTCGATTTTGGTACATGATGCAAATGGCTGTTCATTTTCTTCGTCTTTTACAATAAGTCAACCAGCAGTTTTGTCTGCTGCTGCAACTGTTTCTGATGTCCTGTGTGCAGGAGAAAATTCAGGGGAAATTGATGTTACTCCAGCTGGAGGTACTGCACCTTATGAGTACAGTATCGACGGCATCAATTTTCAGTCTGCCAATGTATTGGAAGGACTAGCTGCCGGATCCTACACGATCACCGTCCGAGACGCAAACAGTTGCACAACTATGTTGAATGAGACCCTTTCGCAGCCATCTGCTTTGGGTGTAACAGCAATTTCTGCTGTGAATGTAAGCTGTAATGGCGGGAACGATGGTAGCTTTTCATTTGAAGGAAATGGTGGGACATCCCCTTATCAATACAGCCTGGACGGTGTGAACTTTCAGTCCTCTCCACTTTGGACAGATCAATCTGCTGGAAACTACACGATAACCATTCAGGATGCTAATGGATGTGAAACCACTACCAATTGGACTGTAACTGAACCTGCTGCCTTCTCGGGAAGTGTCAATAGTACCAATACATCCTCTTGTGGTTTGTCCGACGGTCAAATTGAGCTCTCCCTTTCGGGTGGTACTTCACCCTATGTCTATAGCTTGGATGGAGGAACTACTACGCAGATGAGCGGACTTTTTACCGGACTCGCAGCCGGAAGTTACACGGTGACTGTTGTCGATGACAATGGATGTCCATTCAGCGTAGCAAGTGCTGTAAGTGATCCGGTTACGGCATCAATTTCAGCACAAAAGACAGACGTGCTATGCAATGGAAATGCAAATGGCAGTATTACGCTAAATGTAACTGGTGGTACAGGCCCAATTCTATTTTCACTTAATGGGGGGACGCAACAGTCAAGCAATGTATTTGATAATTTAATTGCTGGAAGCTATGCGATTAATGTAGTGGAAGGAAACGGATGTAGTCAATCACTTAATGTCTCAATTGAAGAACCAGAAGCAACTAAGACACCAAGTATTCCCAATGCTACTACCGTCTATGGTACGTCGGTGCAAGCAAGTGCCTTGCAGATCACTGCAGATGTAACAGATGCTACGGTGAGTCATTACCAGATTTCCTCGATTAGCAATGGGTCATTAGTACTTTCTGACGGCGTCACAAGTGTATCCAACGGGGACTTCATCCTGAAAAGTGAAGGAGATGCAGGCCTGATTTTTACACCTGATGCGGCTGGAACAGGAGGATTTGGTGTACAATCAGCGGCCGCAAATGAGGTAGGTTGTCTCGGAGGAACGATAGCTACTACCACCATCACGATTGCAAAAGCTCCTCTGACGGTAACGGCTATGGATGAAAGTAAGGTATACGGGGAGTCTAATCCTACGTTGA
>CAZQJU010000018.1:2333-47172 GCA_964593185.1 uncultured Roseivirgaceae bacterium | reverse complement strand
CTTACATTCATCCAAACCCCCACTTCTTTTCGGAATTTTTCGAAAGCCTCGTACACTTTCTTGCTGGGTGCATCCTGTTCAGCAAGTTCCGCTAACGTTTCTTTTGTAAACCCTTTTAATGCCTGCAGCACATCTTCAGGGAATTGTCCAACATTTACATCCGTCTCATTGATTATCTTCTGAAGGTAAGCACCATTCTTGGCGTCGAACTCAGCACCCATCCATCGATTGGTGCGATAACACGCAGTACGAATAATTTCCTGCAGATCCGAAGGTAATTCGTCAAACTTGGGCTTATTGACAAGCATTTCCAGCGCAGGTCCGGGTTCGTGCCAGCCTGGATAGTAGTAGTACTTTGCCACTTCATGAAAGCCCATAAGGTAATCATGGTAAGGCCCAATCCATTCTGTTGCATCAATTACGCCTCGTTCAAGATTGGTATAGATCTCCCCTCCAGAGACAAGCACAGGAGTTCCGCCCGCCTTTTCCAGCACTTTGGCGCCAAGGCCGGGCATTCTCATCTTTAGGCCCTGAAGGTCATCAATTGAGTTTATTTCCTTTTTGTACCATCCTGCCATTTGCACCCCGGTGTTACCACACAAAATTGGCAGCATATTGAACGGACGATAAAGCTCTTCCCATAATTTCATTCCTCCTCCAGAAATGATCCAAGCCCCCATTTGCTGTGCATTCATCCCAAAGGGCACAGCTGCAAAAAATTGTGCAGCTGGGGTCTTGCCCGCCCAGTAGTAGGCAGCTCCGTGGTTCATCTCCACGGCACCATTGCTTACGGCATCAAAACCTTCGAGTGCCGGTATGAGTTCACCTCCTCCATACACCGTGATTTCCATCCTTCCACCAGACATCTTCTTAACCCAATCTGCAAGGAGTTTACAGCCTTCTCCCACCACGGGGAAGTTGGGCGGCCAAGTGGTGGTCATCTTCCAACGGTAGGTATTGTTAAAATTGATGTATGGCCCTTTGTCCTTAACCTCCGTTGGCCCACACGAAGCCACGGTGGACGCTCCAGCGGCTGCCAGTACGGTTTTAGAAAGGAAGTTTCTTCTCTTCATAAGCATTAAAGATAGATTCATATTTTAGATCAATGCCTATTACCATTTGATTAAATCCTGTGTCTTAATTAAGATATAGTAACATGATTGTCTATTTTTACTTTGCAATAATCAACGCCCACTACAATGAAAAAACTACTCCTCTTCACATTAGTAGCATCCACACTGTTTTATGGATGTTCACCCGATGAGGACATCCAGCAGGATGTGCCCAACACAGAAAACAGTATTTTAATTACCGGAATCAATGAGTCCATCTCCTTTACGTTTGCAGACAATAATGGCCGCACAGAAAGTAGCGTCCCTGATGATGTTAACATGATTCAAATTCTCATTTTGAATGAGGACCAAGAAGTGGTTTATGAACAATACCATTACAACCAAAACGCATACAACGATCATTACTATGACAGTGCTGATCACGCTGGTGATGACCATATGTTTGAGAACACCCTACCCGACACACTCTACATTCCACCATTGGAAGACGGAAATTACACGGTGCTTGCTTCCACAACCTATGCAAGTTATTACTACTACGATGGCGATTCTGACGCTCAATATCCCGCAATTGAATCCTACCAGATATCAGATGCACCCATTTACGTAGGGAAAGGGTCGGCTGCAGTGACATCCGACACTGATGCGTTGGTGGTGTTGGATATGGCCAATGTCTCTTCAAGAATTGATCTAAATATTGAGACCACCCACACAGAGTGGAATTTGGATATTCAACTGGAAACTGGAAATAGTAAATACTATTCCTTTGAATCAGAGTCGCTACTCAATACGGAATACGACTATGATTACCTCCACCTTTGGAGAGACCACTACTGGAGACAGGAATCCTATTATTTCCTTCCCAGAGATTTAAAAAGCCTCAGCCTCTGGTACTACCAATACCCCTCTAACTTCAATGTGAATTTCGATTTTGACATCGACCCTGACTTGACCATGGACGTTGGAGATGTCTTTACGCTGAACATCAATCTTGATGAATTAGTGGAAGGCGGAGGCCAGGCTGGTTTTAATTGGGAAGAAACTGATTGGAATGACGTTGGCGGAGTGACCATCCCATAAAACAAAAGAACACAAGAAAAAGCCCTAACACATTGTTAGGGCTTTTTCATTTGCAGTCGCCTAGTCCTTGATTTCCTCTGTACCGTCTGAGTGCAGTGCAAATCGTCCTTTCTCTCTCGGATGTACGAATTCATTCTTGGGCCAAGGCCATCCCCCGAATTGGGTCCGCTGATAATCCTGAATCGCTTCGTATATTTCCTGCTGCGTGTTCATAACAAATGGACCTTGCTGTACCACCGGTTCGTTCATGGGCTTTCCTTGTAATAGCAACAGATGTGCTTCTTCTCCCGAATTTTGTAAGACCGTTTCTTGGGTGCAATCGAGTTCCGCTCCTTGCTCCTTCTGAATCACTTGGTCGTCAATGGTCACCGCACTGCCTTGGTATAGATAGATCGATCGATTGGTTTGCTCGTCCGATGTAGGAAGTTCAAGGCTCCCATTCTCCTCAAGTTTTATCAGCCAAACTGCCACTTGATTTTTGACAGCTGCCGCCCAACTGTCGGGTGTCGGCTCTAACGATTTTACTTCGTTAAAATCACCAGCAATGATCTTGACTTCCGCCCTTTCTGCGTAGTAGCTTGGGATGTCTTCATGCCATAGCATCTTATAGTGAGGCTGCACAAATTTGCTGCGTTTTGGGAGGTTTAGCCAGATCTGAAAAAGTAGCAGCGGATTTCCCTTGTCCTCATTGACGAGTGGAAACATCTCCGAATGAAGCACGCCTTTTCCGGCAGTCATCCACTGGACGTCACCATGTCCAAATCGGCCCGTTGCTCCCATACTATCCGAATGATCTACCAAGCCCTCCGGTACAACTGTAATGGTCTCAAAACCCCGATGAGGGTGCTGCGGAAATCCCGGGACGTTTTGTCCGTGATACATGCGCCAACCGTCCTTGATGGTGAAATCCTGACCAATGACCCGGCCATCTAGCAACGATCGATCAGGGCCTTGAAGTTTGTTTCCCTTTGGAAATAAATCTCGGTGATACACACAAAAAAGAAACGGATCCTGGGTCTTCCAAGGAAAACCCAAAGGGAATATATTTTTTATAGCAGACATTTTTTGTTAAAATTTAAGATGATAACAGTACAAGCTGCTTTTGAGTTTAATTCCTGTCTAAACACTTTTTGCAGGAAAACCTAGCCTATGAAACCATGCATTAATTGCGGATATGAATCCAATGCACTGCACTGCCCCAATTGTGGTCAGAAAATGACCGTACAGAGGGTGTCGTTACGGAGCATCGTTGGCGAATTCATTTCCAAATGGATTGGATTTGACACCCAGTTTGGAAGAACCACTATCGGAATGGTATTGCGACCGGGCGAAGTGATCAATGGCTATTTACAAGGAAACCGAACCAAATACATCGGACCTTTGGGCTTCATCGTGGTAATGACAGCTTTATTGCTTATCTCTTTTGACGTGCTTGGACTCGAAGTACAAGACTTTCTCAAAGAAAATCAGTCTACGTTCCAGGGAGAATCTGCGCAAGCTGCAAGTGCACAACAACTTGCCTTTCAGCAAAAAGTGAATGAGTTTATAGCTCGAAATTTTAGATTTTTATCCATGGTACTTATTCCCTTTTGGGGAATGGGCTTATGGTTTTTTTATCGTAAACAGGGCCACAATTACATCGAAAGAGTGGTAGTAGCTACGTACCTGTCATGTCAGGGGATTTGGCTGACCATCCTTGGACTTATATTAATGGCAGTTACAGGCAAACTTCTGAACATACCTCTTCTTGTACTCTCGCTACTCTATTATGCGTACGCATTGATGAAGGTTTATCCTACGAAGAATTTCTTCATCTCTTTCCTGAAAACGCTGGGAAGCTATCTAGTCGCAGCAATATGTATGATGTTCGTCGTGGCCGTAGTAATGATCATTGTACTCATATCGATGGCAATAAAGAACCCCGATATGTTTCAGTCTCAGGGTTAAGTTTTGTGAAATCCTGAACTTTCTCGGCAGTTTTTCGTTACTTCGTAGTATTCTCAAATAGAATTGAATAGTCTAACCAAAATATTGTTTACTATTTTTTTCCTCTTCGTAGTCCAAATTGGCTTCGCAAGTACCAATGGAACGGAGGGCTCCACTGCAAAAAGCCTAAAGCAGCAGCAACAAAACGGGCAACAACCTTCCTTAGAGGATAAACTGGACGAGGAACCTGAAGCGGAAATTGAGTCTCCCGAGATCGAATTAGATCAAGATTCTGTGGAAGACGAGTCCGTGAGTAAGTACAATTTCATTTTCTATTTCTTGTACAAGTTCAAGTACGAGCACGAAGAGACCATCTAAGCATTGGCGGTCTGAAATGCGTCAAGGTCAGCCAGCGTAATCCCTCCCTCATAGTATGCCTTTCCAAAAATGACACCATAGAGTCCGATATCCTGCAGTTTTTGGATATCCTCAATATTCCTCACTCCGCCACTGGCAAAGATTGACAGGTTTGGAAACCTGGACATTAGTTCCTTGTACAACGGAAAGGAAGGGCCTCCGAGTACGCCATCCTTTGAGATATCTGTGGTCTTCAAGAACTTCAGGCCACGGTCGTAGAAATAGGCTACATGATCAAAAAGATTCATGGATGTGGCTTTCTGCCATCCTCTTATTCGAATCATCCCCTCAAGGCTGTCCGCGGCTAGCGCTACTTTGTTTCTGCCATAAGACATTAGCCAATTAGAGAACAGTTCTTTGTTGGAAACGGCTACAGATGACGCAGTAATGCTTGTTGCACCGTATTCAAATGCCTTCAAAACATCCCCATCGGTGTGCATTCCGCCTGCAAAATTGATTGTCAGATCTGTGTAGGCAGAAATTACGTGTAGGAAATCAAAGTTCTGTGTCCTTCCCTGCCGTGCACCATCCAAATCAATGAGGTGAATGCGACTAATTCCATGATCCTCAAACTGTTTGGCAATATCGAGTGGTGAATCGTCGTAAGTCGTTTCTTTTGAGAAATCCCCCTGCTTAAGCCGCGCGGTTTTACCATTAATTACCGAAATTGAAGGTACAAGCTGCATTGATTTTGGATACGTCTGATTTTGTGACTAACTACTAAAGTTAGCCAATTTAAGGGAGGTGGAGCTATGTAACTTCCACAAGTTTGAACCCTTCCCCATGAATCGTTAAGATTTTGAGTGAAGGGTCATCCGCCAGGTATTTTCGGATTTTGGCAATGTACACATCCATGCTTCTCGCATTAAAATAGCTGTCATCTTTCCAAATCTTCTTTAATGCAAAACTCCTGACCACCGTCTTGTTCACATTCTGAAAAAATATTTTCAGCAGTTCATTTTCTTTGGTAGTCAGGTTGATCGCACGCTGCGGCGTTGTTAAGATATTTTCCTGGTAATTGTAGGACAGTTTTCCAATTAGGAAAGGATTTGGAAACGATTCCTCCTCTTGCTTGACTGACCTTTTCAAAATAGCCTGAATCCTAAGCAAGAGCTCTTCCATGCTAAAAGGCTTCGTAACGTAGTCGTCCGCTCCGATGGTAAATCCTTTGATGATGTCTTGTTTCATGGATTTGGCTGTAAGGAATATAATCGGCGTATTCTCGTCCATTGATCTGATCTCCTTTGCCAAGGTAAACCCGTCTTTTTTGGGCATCATTAAATCCAAGACACACAGATCAAAGCTCCCCTCTTGAAAGGCTTTCTCGCCTTCTTCTCCATCACGCATGAGCGTGGTTTCGAATCCCTTTAGATCAAGATATTCACTTAAGATATCACCCAAATTAGGATCATCCTCTACAATTAATAATTTAGGCTTCATTTTTTGCTAAGGGTAACGTGATTGAAAATTTACTTCCCTTTCCGGGCTCACTGTCTACGTGAATGCTACCACCATGGGCAGCCACCATTTTCTGAACATAAGCAAGACCGAGTCCGAACCCCTTGACATTGTGAAGGTTTCCGGTGGGGACCCGATAGAACTTTTCAAAAATATGTTTTTGTTGCTCTTTGCTCATCCCAATGCCACGATCGTGGATGGAAAGAATAAAATCTTCTTCGTCGGAGTCGGTCCTCAACGTAATATTGGGCGCATCCGGAGAGTACTTGTTGGCATTGTCGAGCAAGTTCACAATGATGTTTGTGATGTGTGTTTCGTCCCCTACAATCGCATCATGGTTTGCTTTTTCAATTAAGTTGATTCGTCCTCCACGCTGTTCAATTTGCATTGCGATATGCTCAGCGGCACTTTTTACCATCTCGTTCATTTGGATGAGCTCTTGCTTGAGATTAAAATCCTGACGATCAATTGCAGCAATTTGCAGTACCTTTTCTACCTGACTCCCTAGCCTTTTATTTTCCTCACCAATCACATGGATGTAACGATCCCGAAGGGGACTCTGCTCAATATCCTTGTCGCTAAGCGCCTCGACGGCTAATGATACCGTGGAGATCGGCGTCTTTAACTCATGGGTCATGTTGTTGATAAAATCTGTTTTCATTTCAGACAATTTCTTCTGACGGAGAATGGTTCGGATACTATATCCAAAGCAAAACAGGATCACCAAAACCAAGACACCAGAGCTTACCAAAGCGGTCCATACCTGACTCATGAGATACCCTTGTTTGTCTGGGAACTGCACAATCAACTGACTTTTATCACCAAACAGGTCATTTGGGAAAAGACTTGCCCTTAGGTTACTTTCCAACAAACTTGTCTTGGAAGCATCTTTGGTATGAATGAGAAACCTGGACTGCAGGGGTTGAATGATCCCATAATCATATTCAAGGTCGATTCCTTTGCTCCCTAATTCATTTCGAAGCAGAGAATCCAACTGAGGGGGACTAAAGCGTGCCGCTAAAGGTTTGCGAGATCCCATTAGATCCTCCATCACATCGAAGGTGAGTTCATATCTTCTGGAAACTCGGGCAAGCTGGTCTTCCAACTCCTGGATTCGAATGTCTTTCGCTTCAATTTGGTCCAACCCTGGTTGGGCAACAGAAGGAAAAGGCTGAAAAAAATTGGTAGCAGAACTCGAGAAATTAACCACAAACTCAAAGCTTCCATTGCTCATGGTGTCAGCAAATACAAAGAGTTGTTGGTTGCCTTGTTCGACCAGCTCCATCTTTGGCATGCTGTGTCCCAAATACTGATCTCTGGCAGTCTGGCTACCTGCCCTCCGCTTCGACGTATCGTAGGCAGGGTTGTTGGCCAAGTGAAAATTTAACTTTTGATAGGCGGCAATGGTCTCCTGCTTTTCCAACTTATTGGCCACATTGTTCAGCGCTTCAAGAACATCTTTCTGAAATCGCTCTTCATTGGCATTGACCAAACGATCTATCCAATATAGCTGGAACGCAATAAGTCCGATCATGGCGATTCCCATGAGTCCAATAATCCACCTTAGCGTAATTCGCTTCATGTTTCAAAAATACGATGCAGGCGTAAGCATGATTTGGAATTAACCAAATTTAACAAGCATTAACGTCTGATTAACAATGACATAGCGAAGGGAATCGTACATTCGAATAACTCAAAAACACGAACATAAAAAGATGAAAAAGACAATTAACGTATTCATGATTGCCCTTGCGCTATTCTTTGTAGGAACAGTTAGGGGACAAAATGACGAAGGAAAAATTACCGTAGAGATCACCAAGGAGATTGATGGCGAAAAGAAGACATTCAAAGGAGAATACAACAGTAGAGAAGAAATGTATGCCGACCCCAACTACCAGGAATTTTCGGGTGATCACAATCAATTCCATTTCTGGTCAGACGACGGTACAGATGCTTTTTTCGACATGGACCAACTGGGTGATATGCAAAAAGACCTCTTTGAATTTTTTGATGATGAAGGAGGATCCAGCGCTTTTTTCTTCCATGACTTTGACGATGAAGCCTCCTCGAACCTAAAGTTCCATTTTGACTCTTTTGACTCCGAAGAACTATCCGACGAACTTCGTGAGAAAATGCGGGATCTGGGAATAGAAATAGATGCGCTTGTGGACGAATTTTCATCCAATAAGGGTGATACCAAGTTCAAAATCATCACTTTCAAGAGCATTAAGGTCTCAGATGTGGGTGATGAGTTCGGAAAGAAGGGGAAAGTGGCTAAGAATGACTTACTCGAACTTAACGATCTGACTTTCTTCCCAAATCCGTCTAAGAATGGCAAAGTAAAGGTCAGGTTTTCTACTCCTTCGGAAAACGAGCTATCGCTCAAAGTTTTGACGATGGAAGGTAAGGAAGTATTCACCCGATATTTTGAACGATTTTCAGGAACCTACGCAGAAACCATCGACCTTTCCGGACAAAAAGAGGGATTGTATCTCCTTGAAATTGCACAGGGGAAAAAAAGGATCACTAAGAAACTTGTTGTTGAATAATTGAGAATTAAGGGGTCGGAATTTCCGACCTCAACTTTTCACCAACAGGCTAAAACCTACCCCATGATGATTCTTAATCTCAGTTTTTCCGTCCTCCTTCAAATACTTTCTTAACCTGGTGATGAACACATCCAGGCTTCTTCCTTTGAAGTAGTCATTCTCTCCCCAAATCCGTTCGAGAATGTCTTCTCGTCTTACCAATTGATTTTGGTTTTCCAAGAGCATTACTAAAAGCTTGGCTTCCATTTCGGTTAGCGGATGCAACGTTTCATTGCAGGAAAAAAGTAGATTTTCCGGATCAAAGCTGGAAGTTCCAAAAGTCCATTTTGCGGACGAAGAAACGGCGCCTCCCTTTCTTCTCAAAAAAACCTTGATTCGGTAGTTCAGCTCCTTCATAGAGAACGGCTTCAAAATGTAGTCATCACCACCTATCTCAAATCCCTTCAGCCGATCTTCTTCCATACTCTTGGCCGTAAGAAACAGTATCGGCACAAATTCATCAATCTCCCGAATCTTTGCTGCGACCTCAAAACCATCCATTTTAGGCATCATTACGTCAATAAGGCACAGATCGAATGGCTTCGAGCTAAATAATTCAAAACCCTGCTCTCCGTCTTTTGCCCAGGTGACCGAATGACCCAAGTCCATCAAATTATCCTGCACCATGAAGCCCAGGTTCTCGTCGTCTTCTGCAAGTAGGATATTAGCCATTTGGTAACGTAATTAAAAATGTAGTCCCCTTCCCCATTGTGCTTTCCACGATCTCAATTTTTCCCTTGATTTGTTTTAAGGAGGACTTGACGATATACAAGCCTAAGCCAAAGCCTTTCACATTGTGCTGGTCCAATTTGTCAGGTATTCGAAAAAATTTCTTGAAGACCTTTTGTTGGTACTGTAGTGGAATTCCCTGACCATCATCTGATAGTTTGATGGACGTATGATGTGCTACTTTTTGAAGCCGTACTGAAATAGTTCTCCCACCATATTTTACCGCATTCTCAATAAGATTTCGAATGACTTTTTCAATGATGGACTTGCTTGAATGCAATTGAAACCCCGGTCCGTTGACCTCCCAAGAAATCATCTTAGCAGCATATTGCAAGCGATACTCCGCAACAAGATTCTCAATCAGCTCCTTTACATCAAAAGTTTCTTTTGAGATCGTGTTCTTGCTTTCTGTAAACGATGACTCCAAGATGTCTTCGACATTGGATTTCAGCCTTTTCACCTCATTTTGAATAATTCGAGTATACTTTTTGAGCGGTTCAGAAGTTTTTACTTCCAACGTATCGCTGGCTAAGGAAAGCGTTGCTAACGGTGTTTTCAATTCATGTGTGACGTTGTCAATGAAATCTCTTTGAATCTCACTGAGTCTCTTTTGTCTAAGAATAACAAACAATGCGTATCCAAAAAAGAGGATCACTACAATGGTCAGGGCCGTTGTAAACTTCCACAGATCTAAGCCAGCAATGATTGATTCCGGTTTGTTGGGAAAATAAACACCGAAATAGTAGTCCTGATCATTCAAGGAAGGCAGCGCACTCCTGGACTGCTTGTTTCCTACGTTTACGTTCTCGGCAAAAACCATCTGATCGTTTTGACAGTCGTACACTCCGTAGTCAAAGGCCTGGGTAATGGCTCTCTTTTGAATTTCAGCGGTAATTAAATACTCCAGATTTGCTAGATCAATTTGGTCATTGGTTCGTACCAAATAGTAGTTTCTCGACACTTGCTCAATCGGATTGACGGACGGATAGTCTTTACCATTCGCTTCGCAAAGCGACTCGACTACGTTCCTTAGCGCCACATGCACATTGTGATTGAAGACCTGATCCTGCTGCTCAATCGCACGATTTAGCCAGTACAGCTGAGTGCTCACGATGCCCACGAGCGTCACAATTGCCAGCACCACCAGTATGCGAATGTGTGCATTCTTCATGTTTCAAATCTACAGGCTTAGCCAGTGTTATGGATATGTTTAACAAGTCATTAACAATCGTTAGGAAGTCATTAACAGTGCCATGGAGGAAAAGGCCTTTCATTTGTTTAAAAAAACTCAATGACTAAACTATCATTTATTCTCCCATTGTTGATCCTATCTACGCTGGCGCACAGTCAGTCGAGTTATACCAATAGCCGTGAGGAAAAACATCTTTGTGGCCCTGTAGCGATAAGTCAGCTAACCACAGACACACTCTATTCCAAGTGGTTTGAATCCAGTTATCACGATTTTACGATGGATGAGTCAGCGCCCAAATGGGTTGAAGGTTTACAAGAGCTCACCGTTGACATCTATTTCGGCAGTTGGTGTGGCGATAGCAAAAACCATGTTCCAAAATTTGTCCACTTATGGGATAGTCTGGGGCTCGACAGGAATCAGTTAAACCTCATCGGTCTCTATGACGGAAAGGAAAACTACAAGCAAGGTCCTAACGGTGAAGAGAAAGGGATGGGCATCCATCGGGTACCAACCTTCGTATTTCGGAAATCGGGCCAGGAAGTGGCAAGAATTGTAGAGTCTCCACGGACCTCACTGGAGAGAGATGTAGCCCAAATAGCGCTGGGTTACCCCTCCGCACCGAGCTATCAAGCTGCCACGTACATGCAAGATCTGCTCAATGAAAAATCCACCAAAGAGATCTACGAGGATGTGAATCATTATTGGCGTGAAGCCTACGAATTCCTTGGGCGAAGTAGTGAGTTGAACACGCTAGGTTACGTGTACCTACGATCAGATCGTCTTGATGAAGCAGTCTTGTGTTTTCACTTTAACACGTACTACTTTCCGCACGAACCTAGGGTACACAGTAGTTATGCCGAAGGGTTACTCATGCAGGGAGATACCACCAACGCAATAGCGAATTACAAAAAGGTATTGGAAATTGATCCTGAGTACAAGAAGGCACTGGAGCAATTGGCCTTGCTGGATGTGGATTTGGAAAGTGACGAATAAACAAAAAGCCAGCTTTATGCTGGCCTTTTTGTCTGTGGGATATACTGGATTCGAACCAGTGACCTCTTGCCTGTCAAGCAAGCGCTCTAAACCAACTGAGCTAATACCCCGATGGAAGTCCAAAAATAGGCATTAATCAAAAGAAAAAGCCAAAGTAAAAGGAAGGGATGCCACCATCGTCCCCAAAACCATAGTTAAGGTTCAAGACAAAGCTGTTAATAGGAGTAATCCACACTCCGAAACCTCTCCCGGTATGCCATGTACTGGAGCTTTCACCGTCAAGCCAGACCCTGCCGGTGTCGTGAAAACCAAGAATCCCAAACTGACCGGGGAAAATGTAGCTCCTAAACGAAAACAACTTTAACCTCAAGTCGATGTTGTGGTAAAAGAACGTATCGCCATAGAAACGCGTAGCCCTGTAACCACGTAAGTTGGTTCTGCCTCCCAGGATGTTCGCATTGAAGAATTCATAGTCTCCAATGTTGTGTGCAGTTCCTACCCTGTTGGCCACTACCAATGTCGATGGCAGCTTGAAACTGAGATAAAAAGCCCAATCAGCGGTCAGTCTTGTTAGGCTTTTAGATCCATCGGTGAGTGCTTCGAGGTGTTCGACCCCTGCCGAAGCTATCATTCCACTTTGAGGGATTACTTTGTTGGTCCGTGTATCAACTGAAATACCAATATTCCCCTTCAGATATCTATTTGCCTCAAACGCCTGTGGATCTCTTACTGCTTCATTTGCAATGTTGCGGTTAAGATTGTTTCGGACCTCGATCGAACGAAATCCCGTCCCAAGCGAGAAATTGCCAAACGCGCCAAGGTTCCTAACAAAACCCAGATCAGCCTCTATGCGCTCATGTTGGTATCGGTAGTAGTCAATGTCATCATCGTCATCTCCTTGGAATTGCCCCTCCAAAAATTGTGTTTCATTACCTAAACCAAAATAATTGTTCACGCCAAAAGGCTGTTCAATGATCACTCCCGGTTGCAAATCCCATTTTCCCAGGACATCCGTAAATGTTCCTTTGTAATTGACTCCAAATGCATTAGTCGCCAATGAATGCTTGGCCGTAAAGGTGTGTTGTGAAGCAAAGGGGTCCTTTCGCCAGCCGTTTTTAGTGAAATTGAATCCACCACCAATAAAGATTCCGTCATCAGGATTCGCACCCAAAAGAATGATTGGCAAAAGAATATCGTATTTAAACGCTTTTCGGTCGTAGTTATTGATGGCAGGATCATCACTGAGTTTCAGGATTCCCTTTTCATTTCCCTTCACCTTGGTGCTCTTGATTCGGTCATACACCTTTAACTTTTTTAACCTCTGCTCACCGTTGCCGTTGATGATTCGATCTTTATCGGTACCTCCGATAATCCGTACCATGATTTTCGGATCTTCGCCGTTCACTTCAAAAACATCTTCACCATCCAATCCATACAATCTCACCTCTTTGGTTTCATGCGGCTTGAATGTCCGCTCGAATAGGGTTTGCTCCAGCTCGCCATCCTTCTTACGCTTTCGGACGGTGACTTTCGTGTTGCCTCCAGGCAAATGCTCCACCGTGAAGTATTCATGCTTATCCGACCCAACCACTTCTACTTCTTTCGATATGAACAAGTACAGCTCTTTTGCATAGCGAGGCATGTCGGCTCTTCTTGCCTTCAGACCCGTCCTTACCCGATCGGCAGTCAATTCCTGAATGTCTTCTGGCCATCCCGCAATGGCTTCTTCGATGACGTCATCCGTAAGCTGGGATTGCAAAAATTCAATCTGTTCCACCCACTCCTCCCATTCAAGATCATTCATAAATGAGCGATCAAAGAATCGCGCATTCTGGCCTAAACCTGGGGCCCAATCCACTTCCTCATCAAACCCCTCAATTTTAGGTAATGCCCACTTTCTTGCTGCAAAGAACGGGATGATGCCGTCGTTGATAAAGAATACCTGATCCCTGTCTCTAGGGATAGGGCGATACATTTTTCCTTTCTCCTGATCAAATTCAGCCCAACGCCACTGATCGTCATGCCGATCCCAATCGCCAATCCACATATCGAACAGTCGGTTGCGGACGACAAAATTCTGATCTACGTAGTTGTCATTGTCTTTCTTTAGTTTTTCAATGACCGTCAAAGTCCCTTCTACGTCGTCAGCGCTGCCAAACGTCGGATCCCCGGCCGCTTCTCCATTGGGCCGTTCTTCGTAGAGGGAAAGGGTTCCGGCAAAAGTGCTCCTGAACTGCCCAAACCTGGAATCGTCAGGGATGTACACTGGCTTCGGATTGGTATGGTAGATCTGTGCGGCATCTGCCAGCGTGGGCACAATAAACGCTCCGTACGGGTGGGAGGAAGAAATTTGATCCTCTACAATTTCTTGCGCAAAGGTCTTACGCAAGGCAGGAGGAATGGCGTTTTCGGGAAATTTTTCGATTGATCTTAGTACATATTGCCGACCATCCGACGCCTCCATTCTGAGTGATTTGGTCTGCATACCCCCTCCCTTCTTAAGCGGGGTAAGTCCGCCATGTTCCGAGCCAATATCAAATACATCGATTTCTACCGGCGTACTCCAAACGTCCCGGTAGTTTGTTCCTAACCAGGTATTTTTCCCCTTTTTCCCTTCATACTTTCGGCTGGCAACAGTCACAATGGTGCTGTCGGAAAAATCCAACTGATCCGTGGGTGGGCTATTGTCAAAGAGCTCTTTTTCGTAAAGCTTTTGCTCGTATAACACTCCACTTTCAACGCCGTGAAAAGCAACCGCTGCTGCCCCCTGGTCATCCACCTCCAAAACTGCAAATCCCTGCTCACTTTTAGCAAACTTGCTTTGCTTCCCCTGCTTGACGTAGGAGGTTTTCGAACCCGACCCACTCACAATAAAATGATGACCCTCTTTTTCAATAAGTTGAAGCGAATGCTCATGGCCAGCCGCGTAAATCACGTGCTTGGCTTCGTCCATGGCGGCAAGTACTTGCTTCATGATGGCGCGGTACTTCGGATGGGTCACGTCCTGAATATTGCCAATAAATCGCCGAAAGAAAGGATGGATGCTCCCAAGGATTGGTGGAAATAGTTGCTGCTTCAAACTGAAGTTTCCATGATGCTCTCCGTACGTATACATTGGATGATGTGCGGCAATGAGTATATGCTTCCCTACATTTCGTTGCACGGCAACTTTAAGATCGTCGAGCGCCTCAATCGTGGATTTATTTGCGCATTCACTATCGTCAGAGGGCTTGTCCCAGGGGTGGAGATAATACTGCGTATTGACAATCAACACCGTTAGTTGATCATTGACTGCAACTTCGATAGGTCCTGGACACCCACCCGTAGGAAGAAATACGTTTTCACCCTCAAAATAGGTAGTGATGAATTCTTCCATATTCAATGCATTCTGCCACCCCTCTTTTTTCCCTTGGGCCCAGTCATGATTCCCTGGAATGATGAATGCCTTGCCAGGAAATGACTTCATTACTTCCAGTTGAGGGATAAGCTTAGCTTCCATGGCAGCCCTTTGCGGATCTTCTTTGGAAGGTAGGCCCCTAGGGTAAATATTGTCCCCGAGGAAAATGAGAACATCTTCCTTCGAAGCCGAAGCAAATTTGCTCGACAACAGCTCCAGGTTTTTATCCGGAGTCTTTGGTTCGCCTGCATCCCCTATCAAATAAACTTTCTGTGCAGAAAGCACGAAAGGAAAAAGTAAGAAAAATAACAGTTGTATTCTCATCTGGTTTTCATCTCAAATTTCAAAATATACCCCCTGTCCCCTTCTCCTTCACTACTGATATACATATCCCCTTTTGGGGAAAAGGTGATCCCCTCTGGCTGACCCAACACCTTTGAAGAAACAGGATAGGTAGCCAATATATCACCCTTCTTATTCACAATGACAATCATTTTCCCAACAGATGATAGGATGTAATAATTTTTAGAGATAGGATGACAGGCGATTGCCGACGGCTTAAACTTAATCCGATCCTTATCGTATTCAAATTCCCGATTAGTTTCCCAAAACTGCTTGAGTTTCTTCGGCCCGATTGTAAAAAGGGGATCTTCCAGTAATGCGTTTGATTCGAGGTCAAATGCATAAAAAGCTCTTCCATGCAAATCGTCTTTTTCATCCAACTCCGGTTTCTCCTTGCAGGCAATGAGCAGCCTATTGGACTCCGCATCGTAACCTAACCCCTCTGTATCATTTTTCTTACCCAAAGGTGTTTCTATCTCCCACCCCCTCGATTCCTTCGAGGAGGTATAATCGAGCTTAAATAGATCACCGTCACTTCGAAGTATATAGATTTCATCGCCTACCATCTCCACGCCTTCAAAATCATCTCCCTTATAGAAGTGAATGGAATGCACGATATCGCGTTCGTCGAAACTGTACTCAAAAACTTTTCCTGTCTCATCATCCACCGCAAGCACATTCCCATTGTTCCAGGTAAGAGCAGAAATCTCCTCTAAAACATAGGGCAAAAAGTATTTTTCGTCCGGAAATTTGACCTCATAGTAGATTTTTTGGTCTTCCATGACCAAAAACAAACTATCGGCTCGCTGACCAAAGTTTGAATTTTTACACGCAGGAACTAAATAAATGACGCCCATGAACAATAAAAAGGGGACAAAGTTCTTTATGGTATGCATATTGTTAATCTAAAACAACTTTATTGAAATTCGTAATTTGCTAATTTTTTGGCCTAATTTGTTTACGAAATGGTAATTGAGAACCATATCCTGAAGGATGTTGAAAGCCATGTGATCTCGTTTCTTACCGAGCACCTTTCCACTGACCTGACCTATCATTCGATTAGCCACACCAAAGATGTGGTTCGATGTGTGAATGAGTTGGCTGCTGAGCAGGATTTTTCAAAAGATGAAGTGGAAATGCTAAATCTTGCAGCATGGTTCCACGACGTTGGTTATACCCAAAGTGTAGATGAGCATGAAGTATCCAGTGCCAAATTAGCAAGAGCGTTTCTTGAAAGAGCGGACTACCCAGAAGAAAGGATTAGCGTGATCGAAGGCTGCATTTTGGCTACCAAAATGCCTCAGAATCCTACAAATCTACTAGAGCAGACTATCTGCGATGCAGATTTAATGCACCTTGCAGCAAAAGACTACTTCCAGAAGGCGGACCTTTTGCATAAAGAGATTGAAAAGACTAAACTTTGCACCATTCCCGAAAAAGAATGGATGCAAATGAACCAAGAGTTCCTCAAAAGCCATTGTTTCTTTACGGAATACGCCCAGAAGAAGTATGATTCTGCGGTAAAAGAAAACCTTAGAAAAGTCCGTCAGAAATTAAAAGAATGGCAGAAAACGACAAAGTAGCAAAGCTCAAGGAGAAGATATCAAAGCTCGAACTAAAGGTAAAGCAAGCTAAGGAGCTTACCCCTACACGCGGTATCGAGACCATGTTCCGAACAACCTCCAAAAATCACATGGAATTGAGCGCTATCGCTGACAATAAAGCCAATATTATGATTTCCATCAATTCCATTATTCTTTCAGTAATGGTTTCGGTGCTAATCAGAAAATTGGAAGAATATCCGCACATGACGGTTCCGGCGATCATGCTTACACTCGTATGCCTGACAACGATCGTATTTGCAGTATTAGCTACACGTCCAAATGTATCTAAAGGTAAGTTCAAACGCTTGGACATCGTAAATAAAGAAACGAACCTGTTGTTTTTTGGGAATTTCCATAGAATGGCCCTGCAAGATTACCAGTGGGGAATGAAAGAAATGCTTCAAGATGCAGACTATTTATATGGAAGCATGATCAAAGACATTTATTTTCTCGGTGTTGTTCTTGGGAAAAAATATCGCCTGCTCCGTATGAGCTATACCATTTTCATGTTTGGTTTTGTACTCTCCATTCTGGGTTTCATCATTGCTGAACTATTCTTCAAGTCTCCTTATCCATACTGAGACTTTAGGTATTCATAGGTTGCCATTTGAGCCCTCACTTGATGCTTTTCTTTTGGCCGTTTGTTTTGAAGCTTTGAATTAAGCCAAACGCCCTTTTCGTCATCCTGCCACTGATACTTCAAAATGGTAAGAATGTCCTGCTTCATTTTATCGTCATGAATGGGAAAGCAAACTTCGATCCTCCTGTGCAAGTTTCGATTCATCCAATCTGCAGAGCCCAGATACATCTCCGGATTGCCGTCATTAAAAAAGTAAAAAACCCGAGCATGTTCCAAATAGCGATCCACAATGCGTTTAATCTTGATCGGCTTCTTGGGTATCAAACAACAAATACTTCTCACAATTAGCTTCACATCAACACCTGCTTTGACGGCAAAGTCCAGTTTTTCAATCAGGGTGGCCTCTTGTAGGTTATTTACCTTCAGAATAATTCTTGCCTCTTTGCCTGCTTCGGCATTTCGAATTTCACGGTCTATCATCTCTCCAAACTTCTCGAATGCACCAAACTGAGAAACGACTAGCTGCTCAAAATCGGGCGGAGAATATCGTGTAAGCAAGTGCTGGAAAACATAGGATAGCTCCACGGTCATGCGATCATTGGTTGTGAGTAATCCCATGTCACCGTAAATCTCAGACGTCTTTTCATTCAGGTTCCCCGTACCGAAGAATCCATACATCTTATCCTTTTTCTTCACCAGCGCGACTTTTGCATGGACTTTGAGTCCCGGTAAACTATAGATAATCTTTGCGCCAGCTTCTTTTAGTCTTTTTGCCCAGGACAGATTATTTGCTTCATCAAATCGTGCTTTGACCTCCATAAAAACGGCCACTTTCTTCCCGTTTTTGGCAGCAGTGATCAATGCTTCACCAATCATGGAAGTCTTGGCCATCCGGTAAAAGGTAACGTTGATTTCTTCGACCTCTGGATCTATTGCAGCCTCGTTAAAAAACTGGAGAATATAGTCATAGGATTGATAAGGAAAGTGCAACAGGAAATCTTTGCCTTCAATCGTGCTCAAGATTGAACGTGCTTCATCCAGTTCGTTTACAGCGATGGGGGTCAATGGAGCATAGGACAAAGCTGGATCCGCGAAACTTATTTCAAAGAGATCATTCATATTGTGGTATCGACCACCTGGTGTGATGTCATCTTCTTGGAGCTTTAGCCTAGATGTCAGCAAAGCCAGACTTTCTTGATCAATAGCAGGATCGTATAGAAATCTTGAAGGCTCTCCCAGGTTTCTCTTTTGAATCTGCTTTTCAATTTTTTTGACCAAGTCACCTTCGAATTCATCATGTATCTGAAGGTCTGCATCTTTGTTGAGTTTGATTGCACAACAGGATCGGACTTTACTACCTGGAAAAAGAATGTCCAGATGAATACGAAGGATGTCGTCCAAAAAGATGAAATAGGTTGTCTCACCTTTTTTCTTTTTAAAAAACCGCCCAATGTTATCTGATGGAATATTGATCAGGCTGCACGAACCGTCATCGAACTTGATAACCATGTAGATTGCCTGATTATCCAGAAAAAGATCGTCTTTGGCTTCCAGATCTACGATACGTATAAGCCCTGCAATTTTTGTCTTAAAGAAGTGAAGAAGGTCTGCCTGGAAGTCGGCAGGGATTTCATTCGTGTCCTGACAAATAAAAATTCCATTGCGCTTAAGCGCTTCAATAATCTGCTCAAAAGCTTGTCCATATTCTGTCAACTGGGAACTGACTTCATCCTGTATTTTCTTTAGGAGCGCCTTTGGCTTAAAGTTGATTCGCTTGTTGATTTTCTTGCTGTCCATCCTTTCCAGGTTACGGATGTTGGCTACTCTGACTCGAAAAAATTCATCGAGATTGGAAGAGAAGATGGCAATAAATTTTAACCGCTCAAGAAGTGGAACCTCCTGGTCCATGGCTTCCATCAAAACACGGTAATTGAATGAAAGCCAGCTTAAGTCTCTATCGAATAGTTTCACTTGATTTCCTTTCAGCCAAAGCTACAATGTTATGCTTTACTCCAGATTAAGAAATCTCAATGCTGTTTTAATTATTGGTAACAGATTCTTAATTTAGGATCCTCTGGGTTAGGGAATGACAAATTCAAAAGTAATCAGCGCTAAAAGATGAATTGTAGGACACTCTCCGATGATGACTTTCGTTCATTGTTCCTCACATTCAATGCGGCCTTCTCAAAGAATTTTGTAAAACTTCAACCAACGGAAGAGGAATTTCTTTACCGGATCAATAAAAAGGTGAGGGTAGAAAACGATATTTCTGCTGGTTCATTTGATGGAGCAGAAATGCTCGGATTCATCATTCATTCATCGAACACTTACCAAGGCATCCCGACAGCCTATAATGGAGGTACTGGGGTGCTTCCGGGATTCAGAAATCAAAAAATTGCGGAAGAACTGTATGAATTCCTGGTGCCAAGAATACAGTCTCGCTTCCTCGCAAGAATACTGTTAGAAGTTGTTGAAGTGAACGAGTTTGCCATCAAACTCTATGAAAAAATAGGGTTCCACTTCAAACGGAGAATGCTATGTTTCAAGCAAAACAAACAGATTCTAAACCTTGACGACTTGCGACCTGTTGAACCTGCATCCATCACTGAGGTCGACTTTGCTTTCAATGACTTTGAACCTTCCTTTATAGACAGCGAAGCCCATCTGAGAGCTGGAGATGAACGTGTAATTGCCTGCCGTATCGAAGGGAATTTAGCTGGGTTTGCCATTCTTCAGCCGCACTTAGGAAGAATTTCGCAGCTGGCAGTAGATCGAAAGTTTAGGGGATTAAATGTAGGGAAGTCACTATTGCACTATGCACAGGAAGAATCCAGTAAAAAGCTGACCATCATGAATATCCCAGAAGATCAGGACAACTTTCACGCTTTTCTAAAACGATGTGGTTTTTCAAATGAGGTCAACCAATTTGAGATGGAATTGATAATTTAGGTGATGCTTTTCTCAGAGCTGGAAAAAATTGTTTCCGGAAAAATTGTTATCCACCACGACCTAGAAATCAATCGATTTTCAGCAGACACGCGAACACTTGGAGGCAATGATACGGAGGTTTTCATCGCACTGAAGGGTAAACGGGATGGTCACCGATTCATCCCTGAAGCGATTGAAAAAGGCGTTAAGAATTTTGTTGTTGAGGAAGGAGAGTCCGTTGAAAATGCCAATTTTATCAAGGTCAAAAATTCGCTAGACGCCTTTCAACAAATAGCAGCAGCACATCGCAGGCAATTTAGCATTCCCATTGTAGGCATTACCGGAAGCAATGGAAAAACGACAGTCAAGGAATGGTTATCAGCATTACTCTCCGAGCAATACTTTGTTATTAAGAATCCGAAAAGCTACAACTCTCAAATAGGGGTTCCGTTGTCTGTACTCGAAATACAAGAAATTCATGAAGTAGGTGTTTTTGAAGCAGGAATATCGCAGGTCAACGAAATGAAGCGGCTTGAGCGAGTAATCCGTCCTTCCTTAGGCATCTTCACAACACTAGGCAATGCACACAGTGATGGATTTCCAAATGAGGAGGAAAAGCTGAAGGAAAAAATCAGGCTGTTTGATCAGGCACAAAAGATCATTTACCGGAAAGGAATGCCCTATTCTTCACTCCTTGAAAAGCACTGCAAAGGCAACAAATTGTCCTGGTCTTTAGATGATGGAGCCGATCACCTGGTAAAGTGGAGCGCAGGGCTCATTCAAATTGATGAGCTTCAATTCCACTCCGCACTATCAAGCGAAACAGATCTTGAAAATGTAACCCACAGCATCATCGCCGCTTTGGAGCTAAGCATGGATCCTACTCTGATCCAGAATGGACTTGATGGCATCCGGCCAGTTCCTATGCGACTTGAGTTGAAGAAAGGAATCAATGGTTGTTTCTTACTTGATGATACCTACAACAATGACCTCCAAGGGCTTAAGGTTGCCATCGACTACTTGAGCGCACATCAGCAAAACAAGCAAAAGACCCTCATTCTGTCCGATGTACTTCAGAGCGGAAAAAGTGACGAATTGCTTTACCGAGAAATCAATGAGCTGTTGATGGATAAAAACATTAGTCGACTTATTGCCGTTGGGCCACGCATCTCCAATCAAAAAGAAGTTTTTACGATCCCTGGCACGTATTACGCCTCCGTGGAATCGTTACTAGAAGACCTTCCTCCATTCGAAAATGAAATGGTCATACTTAAAGGTGCACGTGACTTTGCTCTTGAAAGAGTCGTAAAACGACTAGAGTATCGCACACACGGCACCCTCTTAGAAGTAAATTTCGAGGCACTCCAGCATAACTTAAATCAGTACCGAAGTTTACTTGCATCTGACACTAAAATGATGGTGATGGTAAAGGCAAATGCCTACGGTAGTGGCATTCTAGAAGTAGCTAACTTTCTCCAACACCAACGAATCGATCGGCTTGGCGTTGCCTATGTAGACGAGGCAATTCAATTGAGAAAACACGGAATTCACATTCCTATCATGATCATGAATCCTCATCTGGATAGCTTTGATGAGTTTGATAGATACCAGCTTGAAGCAGAAATTTTTAGCTTGAATCACCTCCGCCATTTTCTACGGAGCAATACATCAAAAACACCAATTCACCTAAAGATAGATACCGGAATGCATCGATTGGGTTTTTCTACTTCCGAAATTCCTGAACTTCTGAAGCTCCTCCAACAACACAGATCGTTGAAAGTGGCAGGTATCTTCACGCACTTCTCTGCCTCCGAAAGCGCAGAGCATGATCGCTTTACCTCGGAACAGGCAGCATTGTTTGAAACTGCTTACCATCAGATTGCTGAGGTCTTGGGATACCACCCTTTGAAACACGCATGTAATTCCTCCGGAATTGTCCGCTGGCCTGAGTATCACTACGACATGGTACGACTGGGTATTGGGTTACATGGATTTGATCCTACCGGGAAACTAAATCTCAGGAGTACAAGTCAACTAAAATCAGCTGTCTCTCAGGTTCGGGCACTAAAGAAAGGAGAAACGGTTGGGTATTCACGTAAAGGCAGTGTGGCTAGAAACAGTGAAATTGCCATTCTCCCCATAGGTTACGAGGATGGTTTCCTTAGATCATTCGGAAGCGGAAAAGCACACGTGATGATTAACGATAGACGCTGCCCTACGATTGGCAACGTGTGCATGGATATGGTCATGATTGATGTTACAGATGCCAACGTAAAAGAAGGTGACGAAGCGATCATTTTCGGAGATCAGCCCACTATCCACGAGCTAGCCGGCTGGGCAGAAACCATCCCTTATGAAATCCTAACTAACATCAGCAGTAGGGTAAAACGTATTTTTGTTTGGGAGTAATAATCAACCACCGCATCCCAGAACCTTCCGGAAATCGACATCTTCTGGAAATCCGTTTTGCGAGCTTTCTTCCAGATCGGGTGTTTCCTGCTCCAAAGATTCTTCCTCGGGAAGCTGTTGATTCTTTTGGATATCCATAATCCAATAAACGTTTTGATGGTGGATCAGGTTCTTTCGTTCCTTATTTTTGCCACATCATGCAAGTAGACATCAATAGCTTAAAGATCGGCGTGCTGGGTGGTGGCCAGCTCGGCAGAATGATGATTCAATCGGCCATTAATTACAACCTTGATATCTCGATTTTAGATCCCGATCCAAATGCTCCGTGCGCTCATTTGGTTGAAAATTTTGAGGTAGGAAAGCTGACTGACGAAGAACTAGTATACGCGTGGGGTAAGCAATTTGACCTGATCACCATTGAAATTGAGAATGTTAGCGTTGCTGCCTTGAAGCGATTAAAAGATGAAGGAATCACCGTATATCCACAACCTGAGATCATAGAACTAATTCAGGATAAGCGAAAGCAAAAGACCTTCTACAAGGCAAATAGAATCCCCACAGCTGAATTTGTTCTTACCGAAAACAAAGCGGATGTGATCGCCAATTCCGGTATGTTGCCTGCCGTCAACAAGTTGGGCACAGAAGGATACGATGGTCGAGGTGTCCAGATTATTCGGACTAAGCAAGACCTGGACAAAGCATTCGAGAAACCCAGTCTGCTGGAGAAACTTGTTGATTTCGAGAAAGAGCTCAGCGTGGTAGTAGCACGAAATGAAAAAGGTGAGATGGCCTGTTTCCCGGTGGTAGAGCTTTCCTATCATCCCGAGCACAACCTGGTAGAATTTCTGTTCGCTCCAGCACAAATCTCCTCAGCCATCGAAGAGGCGGCTTACGAGCTTGCGAAAGATGTGATCCAAAAACTGGATATGATCGGACTCCTGGCCGTGGAGATGTTCCTCACAAAAGAAGGTCAACTACTTGTCAACGAGGTAGCGCCAAGGACACACAACTCGGGGCACCATACCATCGAGGCCAATCTCACTTCCCAATTTGAACAGCACCTGCGTGCGATCCTTAACTTGCCCCTTGGGGCAACTGCCTTAATCAGCCCTGCTGCAATGGTTAATCTTCTCGGAGAAGATGGCTTCACAGGAAATGCCAAATACGAAGGACTTAATGATTGTCTGGCCGAATCAGGTGTATTCGTGCATTTGTATGGAAAAAAACTCACCAAGCCTTTCCGCAAAATGGGTCATGTCACCATCACAGATGACAAAATAGAATCCCTTAAATTGAAGGCCAGGAAAATAAAAGAGACCTTAAAAGTAAAAGCATGAGCATCGCACAAGTAGGAATAATCATGGGCAGCAAGTCGGATTTACCGGTTATGCAAGAAGCGGCTGACGTTTTAGGTGAATTTGGCGTAACGTTTGAAATTACGGTTGTATCGGCACACCGCACGCCACACCGGATGGTTGAGTATGCTGAGCAGGCAAGAGAAAGAGGTTTGAAAGTGATCATTGCAGGCGCAGGAGGTGCAGCTCACCTTCCAGGCATGGTGGCGTCTATCTCAACACTTCCAGTTATTGGGGTGCCCATTAAGTCAAGAAATTCTATAGATGGTTGGGATTCGGTGCTTTCTATCCTCCAAATGCCAGGTGGAATTCCAGTTGCCACTGTAGCCCTGGACGGTGCTAAGAATGCTGGCATACTGGCTGCCGAGATTCTGGGAAGTTTTGATGATTCAATCGCTCAGAAGCTACAAGCCTACAAAAACACGCTCAAAGACAAAGTTCTAGATACGGTTAAAGAACTCGAACGCAACTAAATCACTCGGATTCTGAGTCAGCTGCGACTTCGGGCTCATCCTCGTCTTTTGGAAAGACCAATGAGAGCACAATTGCCATAACCAGAGATCCAATGATGATCCCAAAAGAAATGAAAATAGGGATATGGAGTTCGAAAATTTCTGCTAACATTTTGGCACCTATGAATATAAGCACCACCGAAAGACCCTTCTGAAGAAGATAAAATTTATCTAACACATTAGCCAGTAGAAAGAACATAGCTCGTAGTCCCATCACGGCAAAAATGTTGGAGGTGTAGATGACAAATTCATTCTGAGTGATCGCAAAAGCTGCAGGTATGCTGTCCACCGCAAAAATTAGGTCGGTTGACTCTATTAGCACAATCACGAGGAACAAGGGCGTAAACAGTAATTTCCCTCCTTCACGAAACCAAAACTTTCCGCCCTTATCTTCAGAACTGATCGGTAGGATTTTCTTCGCCGTCTTGAGTAGTGGATTTTTCTCAGGCTCCAATTCCATATCGTCCTCATCGCCAAACAACTTTATACCAGAGTACACGAGAAACACTCCAAAAACGTACAAAATCCAGTGAAACTGAGATATTAGAATTGCCCCGACAAAGATGAAGACTGCACGAAACACAATGGCGCCTAAAATCCCCCAAAATAGAATGTTGTGATAGTATTCTTCTTTTACGTTGAAGTACCGGAGAATCAGGAGAATTACGAAAATATTGTCAACCGAAAGCGCCTTCTCTGTTACATATGCTGAGAAAAATTCGAGTGTGGCGCCAGAGCCTTCACCATAGAAGTAGATGAGGATACCGTACCCTACCGAAACCAACACCCAAAAGATGGACTGTTGTAGTGCCTCTTTTTGTGTAACCTTTTGATGCTTCTTGTGAAAGACTCCCAAGTCAACGATCAAAAAGATGACGATGATGACGCCGAAGACTCCAAAGAGCAGGCCCTCATTCTGACCAGAAAATAAACTTAGAAGCATTTGGTTAGGCTGACTTTAAAAGCATTTTGCGATAGTCCAAGCTAAATAATTAGATGCAAAATAAGAAAATTTTTGCTTATCATTTGATAAGAGAGGTAGATGCAATCTTAGGTGCCCATGAAGAATATTAACCAGATGATGAATAACGTAGGCAACAACACTGGAATTGAGTACTTGATGATGTAAGAGAAAAACGAGGGCATTTTGATACCAACCTGCTCTGCAATTGACTTGACCATGAAGTTGGGGCCATTCCCAATATAGGTAAATGCCCCAAAGAACACTGCCCCCAAAGAAATCGCCATGAGATCCAACATGGAACTTTTGTATCCACCTTGAGCAAAAGAAACTACTTCCTGCATATTGTTGACATCAGCGCCTACACTTGCCATGGAGGCAGTCAGAAAGTTGACATACGTAGGGGCATTGTCAAGAAAGCCGGATAGGATGCCGGTTCCCCAGTACAGATTACTCGGGTTGATCAGTTGTGACCCTTGAGGAGATTGGGCAAAACCGCTGACCAATTCCAATGCAGGCATCATAGTAAAGAATATCCCAATGAAGAGAAAAGCAACCTCTCGAATAGGTTCGAAACTAAAATCATTCCCTTGGATAGCTTGTAAGTCCGAAAAACGGACCGCTCCTAAGGCGGCAGCGAACATGATAATCTCCCTAATGTAGGAGAATTTTGCCCCATGGTATTCGATTCCTGGCACCCATTCAAACACATTGGGATCAAGAAAAACAGCACCTACTACAATTGCAAGCCAGAAAAAATTGCGACTCCCTTTTAATTGGATTTTTCCGGTAATCGGTTCACGCTCTTCCTCATCCCCTCTCATCTTCGCATAGTCTGCCTTGTTTCTGATATCGTACAAGTAAAAAATTGCAAGCAACATCACAACTGCCAATGCCCAAGGAACGGTATTGTGAACCAGTGTCCAGGTAAATGGAATGCCTTTGAGGAACCCGAGGAACAGTGGTGGATCTCCAATAGGGGTAAGGCATCCTCCAACATTACTTACGATGAAAATAAAGAAAACAATATGGTATGGCTTAATTCGGTTATTATTCAATCGAATGAATGGGCGAATCAACAACATGGACGCACCTGTTGTCCCGATGATATTCGCTATGACTGCCCCAATCGCCAGGATGATCAGATTGGTCAATGGCTTAGCTTCTTTATCTACGTTGATTAGAATACCTCCCGAGGCGACAAAAAGACCAGTAAGTAATGCAATGAACTGGATGTACTCCGCGGCGGAATGTACTGGACTGTGCTCATTGTCCAACCAAAACAGATAGTACGTGCAAACAATGAAGGCCAAAACAACCGAGATGATTGGGTAAGACTTGTGCCAAAAATGTGGATAAAATAGCGGTCCTGTGGCAATCATCAGGAGTAGCATCACAAACGGTATCACCGCCCAAGCTGCAGGTGCGTGGCCTTCCTCGTGTCCACTTTCACCATGTTCTCCATGTTGATCAACAACTTCATGATGATCATCCTGATGACCTTGTAACACCTCATTTTCTCTTGCAAGGCCGCAAAAAGAAATAAGGATCAGCAGGGAGAAAATTATTCTCTTGGTCATCAATTAGGTTTCAGTGAAATCTAAAGATATTACTAGGAATGACAAAAACAAACGATTCTTGACTATATCAACTTATCCAATGCAATGGTAAAGGCTGTATCAGCAAGTCTTACCTTGCTGCTGTTTACGGCGAAAATATCTTTAAGCGCTTTCTCAATCGTTTGAGAAATGTCATTGAAGATATCCGAGTCGGTCAGCACTCCATCTTTTTCCGGATCCATTAAAAATGCAAAAATTCGGGCCATACCACAATTGGCAATAAAGTCGGGAAGTAGCGCCACTTTTTGGTCAACGTACTCAGCAATCGGACCGTAGAATATCTCGGTATCACTAAATGGAACGTTTGCACCGCAGGAGACCACCTCCAGCCCGTTTTCGATCATTTGCTCTGCCTGAGCTCTGGAAACCAATCGTGAAGCAGCGGCTGGAATGAATATTTCAGCACCCATTTTCCAGACCTCCTCATTGAATTCCTTAAATGGAATTAGTTGGTCCGAAACCAGTTTATTGCCATCCTTATCGTAAAAGAGTTTCTTCATCTCATCCAACGAAAAACCTTCCGGCTTAGCAACCCCGCCAACTTTGTCGATAATCCCGACAACTTTTACCCCATATTTTGCGAGGTACAAGGCGGCTGTTGAACCAACATTGCCCCAACCTTGGATAATGGCTCTTTTCTCCTGAATGTTCCCGCCCCATATTTGGTAGTAATGACGCACGGCTTCTGCCACCCCATATCCTGTAATCATATCCGCGACAGTATACTTTTTGGGAGAATCGGGGATATACTCCTGATCTTCAAGCACCTTGGACACTCCTTGCCGAAGTCTCCCTATCATGTGAATCTTAGTAGGCTTTCGAGGGTTGTAGTGCCCATTTACCGTACCTTCCTGGGGATGCCACAATCCTAAGTCTTCAGTGATTGGGATCACCTCCTTTATTTCGTCCACATTCAGATCTCCACCAGTACCGTAGTAGTTTTTGAGTAAGGGGTACACTGCATGATACCACCTTTTCAGTACGCCTTCCTTTCTTGGATCTGCAGGATCAAAGTTGATTCCAGACTTTGCTCCACCAATTTGAGGTCCTGAAACGGAGAATTTGATCTCCATTGTTTTGGCAAGGGATTCCACCTCTCGCTTATCAAGGCCTTTTCGCATCCTGGTCCCACCTCCAGCGGAGCCTCCTCTCAGCGAATTGATGACAACCCATCCTTGGGCTTCAGTTTCCGGATCAGACCATTCAAAAACGATTTCAGGGGTTTTGTTTTCAAATTTCTTTAGTAGTTCTTTCATCTTGATTTTGGGTTATGGGGGCCGCAAATCTAATCATTCGGGGAGATGAATCACACCCGATGAAGTATCGTGCAGGGCTCCAGTTACTGAACTCAGAACGTTCACTTGCTCTAGTTGCTTTTTAAGTCCCAAAAAGCCAAAGATGATGGCCTCTTTGAAATTGACGATTGTGTCAGAAGGTAGTATTACGTTCCACTTTGGAAGGTTCTGTTTAATCTCCTCAATGAGGAAGGTGTTGAAAGTTCCCCCTCCTGAAACAAGCAACTTTTTGTCTACACCCTCAATTCTCTTGAGACAGGATGCTACCTGCTTGGCAATAAATGAAACATAGGTTCGTAGACCCGTCTTAGGTTCGACCATATCGAGGACCTCTCGAGTTAGAAATCCATTGGCCAAAGACTTGGGAAAATCGGACCTAAAGTAGGGTATCGCCATCAGTCTTTCGAAAAAAGGTTGATCCAAATGCCCTTCTCTTGCCAGAGCTCCTCCTCGATCAAATGGGAGACCTAATTGGCTTGCATAGTAATTGAGTACCTGGTTACAAGGACAAATATCTCCTGCTTGCTGATTGCGCTTAAAGGAGATATTGGCGATCCCGCCCAGATTTAGGCAGGCATCGTAGTCAGCAAATAGGTGAAAGTCTCCAAAGGGGACCAAGGGCGCACCTTGTCCCCCTAACTTGACATCCTCATCCCTAAAACGGGTTACAGTCGTAGTTCTGGTAACCTTCGCAATACTAGCCCCCGATCCTAATTGCCAACTCCTGGCGCTTGCTGGATCGTGAACCACTGTGTGTCCATGTATCGCCAAAAGATCAACCTTTTTTGAAGCCAAAAACTCTTTTATGCGTGCTCCAATCCACACTCCAAACTCTTCGTCCAATTCATGTTGAAATTTATCGCTATCGTTTGCAGCATCGTGCAACTTCTTAAAAAGCATTGCAGGATACTCAATGGTTTTGCTTTTTTTCACCTCAAATTCCCAATTCCCATCCTTTTCCAAAAACTGTACCCATACCAAATCTAGTCCGTCCATCGAGGAACCTGCCATTCCTCCCACCACGTGATATTCTTTCTTCATAAGAATGTTTTTCTTTTGCCTATTATGAATGGGAATATAGAGGTTATCCTTGTTGATATCGGCAACACGCAACTAAAATATGCAGAGGTGATCGATGGAAGCATAGGCGCGGTGAAGACGCACGAACAGTTGAGTAAACTCATGACTGCGTATTCCTCAACAACACCATTTATGGCTTGCTCAACACGACCAGGCGTCTTACCGTCCCCAAACTTGAACCTACTAGACTACAAGACCTCTGTACCAATCAAGGTGGCGTATGAGACACCTGAAACACTGGGAATGGATCGACTTGCGGCAGCTGTTGGTGCTCATGAGCTATTCCCAAACCGGGATACCTTGATTATCGATATGGGTACCTGCATTACCATGGATCTTGTAACCAAGGACGCAACATTTTTAGGAGGGATCATTACACCTGGCCTGAAGATGAGAATGAAATCGATGAATGCATTTACGGCAAACCTTCCGGATATTTCTGAACGGTGGCAGGACATAAATCTCAAAGCACTGGGTAGTACCACAGAAGAGTGTCTTCTTGCCGGGTCGCTAGGAGGGGTTCTAAACGAAATTCAAGGGGCTATTGACAAATTGAGTCAAGATTTCACATCAATTAACGTTATCCTGACAGGTGGTGATGCACAATACTTTGAATCCAACCTAAAAGCTCACATCTTTGCAGGCTCAAAAATTGTGCTGACAGGGTTGTACAGGATTTGGAAAGACCTTCAAGAGGTTAGTGCTGAACGATCTGAAACGGAAAACTAGATGAAGAAATTTTTTGCAGGTGTCGCCTGTTTGATGCTTACGATACTTGTGTTGGAAGCCCAATCCATCTATTCTTTTGAAGGCTTGGGAAGCCTGGAACACCAAGGGATGCCCAATAACTTTGGTATGGGGGAAGTAGGCATTGGCACACCCACTATTTGGCACGTAAATACGCAAAACCCGGCCAATCTCGTTTATAACAACTTCAGCACATTCCAACTCGGTACCGAGTTCGAAACCAGAAGATTTACCAATACCGAAATCAGTGGAACAGACACGAATGGAGGTTTAAGATTTCTTACCTATGCTTTTCCAATAATGCCGGGTAAATGGTCCTCTTCATTCGGAATTCTTCCCTACAGCTCTGTAAAATACAATACCTTCTCGGAGGGGCCCGTGGCAGGAAACGACGAAATAACGCAGGTTTCCGACAACAGAGGGGATGGTGGCTTAACCAACTTTTACTGGGCTAATGGTTTCAAAGTTTTTAACAAGCTGCTGGTTGGCGTGAGGGCTAACTACACGTTTGGATCGATAAACAAAGGATCTACTATTCAATTGGAAGATCTGAATGTCCCGCTCACAACCGTCTCTTATCGAGATCAAGAATCCTATTCTGACATCAATTTTCAATTTGGCCTCGGATATAGGCACATGCTTACAGAAGAAAAATACTTGAATTTTGGAGCCATTTATAGCCCTTCAAGTGATTTGAATGGAACCTCAGTGCTCTCCCTCTCTAGGCTAAACATTGGAAGAGAGGTGGACGAACTTGAAGTATCAACCACAAATGTTGATAGAAAGCTCCCAACGATCTTCGGGCTTGGTATGTCCTATCAAAACCAAAACCTTATTACGATTGGCATAGATCTGGAGATGCAGCAGTGGAGTAATGTCGCCAGAAGTACGGATTCCTTTGATAATTTTTCTAAAATAGCACTTGGAATGGATTGGATCCCGGACTATGATGATGTGAATTCTTATTTCCAACGTGCTCGATACTCATTTGGAATTAATCGAACCAGGCTTCCATACATCGTAAATAACCAGACTCTTACCGATTTTGGTATTAATTTTGGTGCCTCTTTGCCAGTTAGTGGATTCTCTAGTTTAGATCTGGCTGCTAAAGTTGGACGACTAGGAGAATCTGGTGAAGGATTAGTTAGAGAGAACTACTTTAAGATTGTTATAGGTGCAACCATTAATGACAGGTGGTTCATACAAAGAAGATATGATTAGAAACTTTTAAGAGATGAAGACAAAGACTAGAATACTCGGATTAATTTTTTTCTTCAGCCTATCATTCAGCATCATTGCTCAGGATGGATGGAATTGGGGTGATCAGGTAGATATTGCGAAGGAAAACAATGTGCTTTACACAGATGCATTCAAAGCCAAAAACTACCAGGGGGCAAAAGAACCTTTGGATTGGCTGTTAGAAAACACACCTGATCTTCATGTATCCATCTACCAAAATGGCACGAAAGTTTACGAAAGTCTTGCAAAAGAGGAAACTGATCCAGCAGCAAAAGATGCACTAATCGCAAGAGGATTGGAGCTGTTTGACAAGAGAATCCAGTATTTTGGGAAAGAAGCAAACGTCTCCTTACGAAAGGCCTACTTTGGCTACACCTTTTACAACAAGACAAAGGAGCAATATCCACTTATTTACAACTTGTTTTCTAGAGCCTTTGAACTACAAGGAGCTAAGATGAATCATAGCGCACTTGTGGCCTACATGAATACTGTGTACAAATACCGATTTGCAGGAGGAGAGCTTAGTGATAGCGAGGTAATTGATATTTACTTCAATATCTCTGATGCTATTGGTGAGCAGCGCAAAGATGCTTCGGAAGAGCAGAAAAAGAAGATTGATAAATCAATGGACAACATTGATCGACTTCTTTTGGCTACGAAAGTGGATATCAGTTGTGATTTCGTCGAAGAAAATCTAGGTCCAAAACTCGATGCTGGGAACGATGTAAACATCGCCAAGAAAATTTTTAAGTTGATGATTGACGGCAAGTGTATCGATCGTCCACTTGCCCTGAAGGCGGCCGAAGTTATCCAAGCGGATGACCCAACATATGGTGTCGCAAAATTTTTGGGTGCTAAAAATGACCAGGAAGGCAATACAGCTAAAGCACTGGAATTTTACGAAGATGCTGCATCATTGACCGATGAAAATACGGAAAAAGCAGAGATGTATGTGAACATTGCAAGAATTCAAATGAAGCAAGGACAAAAGTCTACTGCTCGGAACAGTGCGCGACGAGCGCTTTCATTTGATCCCTCCCATTCAGATGCATTTAAAATCATTGGAGATCTTTACATGACAAGCTACGAGGATTGCAAAGGGAACCAAAGTCAAGTGCAGGATCGTGCAGTGTTTATTGCCGCATATGAGCAGTACAGAAGAGCAGGAAACAGCTCCAGTATGGCGAACGCTAAGGCACAGTTTCCGTCCATTGAAGACATCTTTAACGAAGGAAAATCTGAGGGCGAGTCTATCACGATCGGATGTTGGATCAACACGACGGTACAACTTGAAAGAAGGCCTGCCAACTAAGTCGATTCTTAGTAAGAAACCAAATGCGACCGTGGACTTGTCCCTCGGTCGCTTTTTAGTTTTAGGACTCGTCATTTTTAGTATTGCCTGTGAACAACGGAAGGAACTGGTGGATCAACCTTTGTATGAGGGGCCAACTTCCATTTTGGACAGTATTCATACAACCCTAAGTGACTCTGCCAAGTTTGTCATGCAACTTACCGCTGCCAAGCAAAGCAATTTTGAAGGTGGTGACATCGAATGGCCAGCTGGTGCTTTTGTGGAATATTATGACAAGGCGGGCATTACAATCACCACAATGTTCCGGGCCAACTATGTTTACTATACCAAAGAAGATCAATTGTATAGAGCAGAAGGGAATGTGATTGTCAGGAACTACGAGACCGGAGATGAGCTTACTACGGAAGAACTTTTTTGGGATGAAAAGAATGAAGAGTACTACACAGATAAGTTTGTGACACTCGTTTCCGACGGTGAAGTGCACACTGGAGAAGGATTGAAAGCCAACCAGGATTTCAGTGAATATCAAATACTGAACCCCAGTGGGACCTTTACCCTTGAAGAAAATCCAACAGATCCAAACCCCAGGGATATTCCCTTAACCCCCGCTCAAGACAGAGCAAATCAGGATACTATTTCCTTACAACCTAATCCTAATTCATGAAACTTGTTGATTCTGTTTTCTTTGTGTTATCCCTCAGCTTTCTGGTGATTGGCATTCATCAGGCTATCACCATCGGTCTTGCGGAGTCCTATTGGATTTTTATGTTTAGTCTGATGAACCTATTTTTATATGGGTATCGGAAAAACAAGCGCAAGCAAAAAGAAAGTAGCAACAAGATGAAAGCTTCGAAAACCGGTAAGCCAACCAAGCGAAAACATGGATGACCCATTTCCCTTTTCGATCATTCTTCTTTGCCTGCTTTTTTCAGCACTCTTCTCAGGCATGGAAATCGCCTTTGTCTCAGCGGACAAATTACACATTGAAGTACTAAAAAAAAGAGGGAAACTCTCAGGCAAGATTCTCGCACTTTTTTCAAACAATCAATCTCAATTTCTCGCTACAATGCTGGTGGGCAACAATATCGCCTTAGTGCTGTACGGAATTTTCATGGCGCGGCTGCTCGAACCCGTTGTGTATAGTTTGTTGCCGGAGGTTTTAGCCTCAGACGTTGTCGTATTGATCCTACAGTCCCTCCTTTCAACCATTCTTGTACTGGTGACAGCCGAATTTTTGCCAAAAAGCCTTTTTCTAATTAATCCGGATGTATCGCTTCAAGTCTTCGCGTTACCCATGGGCTTGATTTTCATTTTGATGTATCCGTTTGTCTGGCTAATCGTCAAGATTTCCGCCCTTTTCATTTTGTTGTTTGGCTACAAATTGTCCGACGAACGACCGGTGTTTGGACTGACTGATTTGAACAACTACATCAAAAGCAATATCCTCAATATCAAAGACGAGGAAGAGCCGGAAATTGACGCTAAGATTTTCAACAATGCCATCGAGTTCAAAAGTGTGAAAGTAAGGGAATGCATGATCCCAAGAACGGAGATAGAAGCAGTGGAAGAAAACGACAGTATCGAAGAATTGACCGATCTTTTTGACAAGACTGGCCACTCAAAGATCATTGTGTACAAAGACTCAATTGATGAAGTGATTGGCTATTGCCATGCCTTGGAACTGTTTAAAAAACCCACAAATATCAAGTCGATTCTTGCGCCCATTTTAATTATCCCAGAAACGATGCTGGCCAACGAACTCCTCATTCAATTTATCACGGAACGAAGAAGCCTTGCGTTGGTGGTAGACGAGTACGGAGGCACTTCGGGACTCGTGAGCATCGAAGATGTAATGGAGGAGATTTTTGGTGATATCCGGGATGAACACGATGATGAATACCTTACAGAGCAAAAGCTGGATGCTAAGAACTACATTTTCAGTGCACGCCATGAAATTGACTATCTAAATGACAAGTATGAATTGAACCTCCCCGAAGGAGAGTACGATACTCTTGGAGGCTTCATTTTTGAATATCATGAAGATATTCCGAAAGTTGATGAAATCATCGAGATTCCACCCTTCATATTTACTATTTTCACAATGGAAGAAAATAGAATTGATAAAGTGAAACTCACACTACTAAACTCAGAAGAACTGGTCTAAATGAATCTATTTTACGAATGCGCTGCGCTAACCATGCGGGTCACACTACGCATGTACTTTAAGAAAATCCGAATTGAGGGAAGAGAAAATGTGCCCACCGATGAGCCTCTTTTGGTGACCCCAAACCATCAAAATGCATTCCTGGACCCATTCATTTCCGGTTCTTTTGCGCCGTTACCTTTCCATTTTCTTACACGACAGGACGTTTTTGTCTGGTGGAGCAAACCCATTTTGAAGATGTTGAACATGATGCCCATCTACCGCATCAGAGACGGCTATGCCAAACTTTCACAAAATGATGCGGTTTTTGAAACCTGCAAAGAACTATTTAATCAGGAAAAACCTGTGCTGATATTCCCTGAAGGAAATCATGGTGAACATCATTTCTTAAGACCCCTTACGAAGGGAGCTGCACGCATTGCGCTTTTTTCTCAACAAGAGATGGAAAAAGACTTGAAAATCCTGCCCGTGGGGATCAACTATTTTGACCACAAAAATCCTCAGACCGGTGTAGTTCTGGTCTACGGTGAGCCGATTAGCGTAAAGCCTTTTGTAGCAGACTATGAGAAAAACGGTCCGAAGGCGCTGCTGAAACTTAAGGAAGCAATCAGTGAAGCCATGAAAAAGACACTGGTGATCCCGGAGGAAACCCCTGACTACGAACTGAAGAAAAGGCGAATTTTCAACGAAGCGAACCTGCACTTGTCGTTTGAAGAACTTAGAAACTTCCCGTATGAAAAAGGAGAAGACCCGAAACCAAGAAGGCGTGGCAAAATAGCTAGAATATTAAATCCCCTGCCCTTTTTCGTCATCAAACGAATTACTTCAAAAATCAAAGACCCTGTATTTTTATCGTCCGTCAAGTATGCCATTGGGGTGGCCTCCTTTCCGATTTGGTGGCTTATCGTATTGACGACTTTATCCTTAATTTTTGGAATCCAAATTGGCCTGTTAACCGTATTTGTAATGGTATTCGGACTATTTTACAGTTACTCATGAACGTCGCTATTTTAGATTTTCAAATGCACCATGCGGAGGCTTTTCGAGATTTGAACTACGAGTGGATCTCCACATACTTCCAAATCGAAGAGTCGGACCGAAAAATGCTCGAAAACCCGCAATCGCATATCCTGGATAAAGGTGGGGCCATTCTCATCGCGGAAGTTGATCAAACTCCTGTTGGAACTTGTGCGCTCATTAAGGCGGATAACGAATCGTACGAATTGGCAAAAATGGCGGTATCGCCAAAATCTCAAGGACAACAAATAGGATATAAACTGGGGTTAGCAACGATTAAGAAAGCGAAAGAATTGGGAGGCAAATCCCTTTACCTTGAGACCAATTCGTCATTAACGCCGGCAATTCGTCTTTATGAAAAGTTAGGCTTCAAGAATTCTTGCGGTCATAATTCACCCTATAGCCGCTGCAATGTGCAGATGGAGCTTACACTTTAGCGTCTGCTGCTGGCAGCTTTCTGGTGGTCATAGATCAACTTCCCGTTGCGATCCCACTCCTTTAAAATGTACGGGGTGAACTCAAAATCAAAAGGGTCTTCAGCGTAGATGACTTCGCGCTTCAACCTTCTTCCATCGTAGAACTCCTGCCATTTCCCAACTCGGTGATCAAATTTGTATTCTCCACGAACAGCAATATTCCCATCCTGATGGAACGCCCAGTAATCTCCATTTCGCTCGCCAAAATGTACCGGGATCACTTCTTTTAGCACAGTCTTCTTGAAGTCATAGTAAGCTAAACGAGATTCTTGTGGCCAGCCCTTCCACCAATACGCCTTTTCCTGCAAGATATCGTGACGGTTAAACCTGACCCACCTTCTATGTTTCATGCCTTTATAAAACCATCCCTCCTCTATGATTTGCTCGCCAAGTGTTTTCTTATAGGGCCCGTGCAATACCAAAGCATAGCGCTCATTTACTCTAAGGGATTTTTTAATGACCTTCTTCTTGGTGTCATACCAATAAAACTCCCTGGCGTACTCTGGTGGACCCTCGTACTGTTTCAGCACATGAAATTGCTCCCACAAGATATCCCTCCCTTTTTGCGTTCTGGTAAACCCCTTTCGAGTCTTGATCCCAAAAAAAACGTTCTTCTTTTTTTTCTTCTTCTTCCGCTTAACGACTTCAATTCCATCATCCGCACCCTCTTCGGTATCTGCTGCAAGGTCTAACGTTAAGGGAGTATCATAGTCCACCTTGAAGATACTTTCAAGGGATTCATCCTGAGCAATAAGGGGACGGCCCAAAAACAAAAGGCCGCAAACAATAAATGTTCTCCGTAAAATCATGCTTCGCAAAAGTAACTTAAGTGGGCTACTCAGCTGAAAAACAGCCATATTGTAGCTAACAAATAAACGATTTCATGAAATATATATTGGGGGTCACAGTCAAAAACTGAAGCCTCATCGGCTTGCTCAGTTTACTTCTCCAACTCATATTGATAAACCAAATCGCCCAGCTCATCTAGGAAGGGTAATCCAATTTCCTCATACTGGTACACTCCATCATTGTAAATCTGGTTGTCATTAACGTGTATAACAGCAGCCAGAAAAAACTGAATCCCCTTTTCGGTATCTTCAATGTAGGCGATGTCAGATAAATAACCGTACGCCCATCCTACTTTATTCCTGATTTGAAGTGACGAAGGGATCTCTCCACTTTGTTCGGTTCCAAGCATCAAGAACTTGACATAATTGTCAGGTAGAGAATCGTACGGTGGTGGCAGATTAGCAGGAAGTACGTCCATGGTTTCAAGCAGTGCCATTTGGTACTTAGATTCCAACCCAAGCTGCTGAGTTGATGAACATAGATCTGGTCGTACACCCATTTCCAATATGGAAATTAAACTTTGTAACGGTATAAAGTTCTTTTTTGAAAAATCGAATGGCTCGTTCACTAGATTTCCCAGACTGTCGATGTAGCCATTCCCTTTGATCTGGTTCATGGGCTGCTCCCCAAATTGGAACGATTGCTCCTCTTCCTCAAACACGTGCGTTACCTCCCCTGAGCTTACAAACCGAGTTCGACGCGAATAATCATTGGAAATAGGCTTAAACGAAAAGGCGCCCTCTCCCAATTGATGCACTATTCGTGTGGGTATATCCATTCTTTGATACAGTTGGTTGATATAGTCTTTCCCCAACCAACCGAAAAGTATATTGTTAGCAACATTGTCACTCACCGTAAAAATCATCTTCGAAAGACCTCGGATCGTTAGGGAGTCCTGAAACGTAGAATCGAACGTTATTTGTCTTGGATAGATGCGTGTAGAATCAATGACCAAGTAATCATCCAGGGAGATACCTTCTTCCTGAGCTCGCTTAAATGCGGCAAAGGCCACGGGCATTTTAATGGTACTCGCAGGATAAAAGTACATGTCCTTGGCTGGATTGAATGCATGGTGAACGATGGAATCTCCTACAATTTCCCCATAGATGATCTGAACCTCATGCCTTGGATTGTGCAAGACAGATGTAAATCCTGCTGATCCGCGCGCAAG
Organism: uncultured Roseivirgaceae bacterium; assembly: GCA_964593185.1. Classification (GTDB taxonomy): domain Bacteria; phylum Bacteroidota; class Bacteroidia; order Cytophagales; family Cyclobacteriaceae; genus Ekhidna. Next base: position 8,659 of record CAZQJU010000018.1, on the reverse strand, counting down.
AATTCTTTCCAAGGTAGTGCCATGTTCCTGCTTGCATCCGGGACACAGGAACACCGCCAAAAAAAGTATGTAAAAAGACTTCCTCATAGGGTATTTATTATGGTTCTCAATCTAGTGATTGTTTTACTAATTTCATGGGATGGCGTCTTCCGTCCGACATCTTGTTAGACATGTTGCTCATTCTGGTATTGACTTCCTTCTTTTTGGTAAAAACTCATGTACTGCGGAGATCTCTTAATTGGAAACGAAGTGCGTATTAGCATTAGAGCGCGGCCATCCAACAATAACTGCCTTTTCGCACTTGCACCTTGCTTCTTGACTTACCTAAAAAAGGTGAAGTCTCTCTGCACGATCATCGAAAACCCTCCATTGTCCTTTTGCGTGATGATAACCATCAACTTTTAATATTTTAGCGACATGGAACTTAGCCGGGAATTACTGTTTTTTTTCAGTGCGCTCGGAGCATTCAACGGAGTTGTCATTGGCCTCTATTTTCTCCTGTTTGCCAAACCCAGGATAGCCTCTAACTATTTCCTTGGCGTTTTAATGCTCGCGCTAAGTATTCGAACGGGAAAGTCTGTTTTTCTCTATTTCAACGAAGAGCTGGCCGGGCCCTTCATTCAATTTGGATTGTCTGCCTGTCTCTTCATCGGACCTTCACTCTATTTCTATCTGCGTTCCGTCCAACATCCTGGTAAATCATTAAGTGACTGGAAATTTCACTATGTACCGCTCGTCCTTATCATCACTGTCATTGATTTTTCCTTCCCGTGGTATGAAAATCATTCCCTGTGGGTGGTGATCTTCGATAGCATCTATGCCGTATGGTTTATCTACATTTTCTTGTCGGGCTGGATCATTCGCAGTCAACTTGCAAAGATTTTCAAAAAGGAAAAGCTATCACCCATGGAAATCTGGATCAACAGCATTTTTATTGGAAACCTCTTGGTCTGGACCGTTTACAATTTCGTGACCTACACTTCCTACATTTTGGGAGCTCTTTCTTTTTCGTTCATCTTTTACTTGCTTGTACTCTTGCTGATCTTCACAAGAAAAAAAGATCCGGGCTTCCTGAGTCGACAAATCAAGTACAAAAACAAGAAGATAGAAGACGTAGAAGTCAGCAAAATCAAGGCTCAATTGGATGAACTTATGGTTGCAGATCAGCTTTTCAAAGATCCTAACCTGAAACTACCCCAAGTTGCCAACCAGCTAAACCTTCTCCCACACACCCTTTCACAGGTGATAAATGACAACCTCAAAAAGAACTTTACGGGATTTATCAATGAATATCGCATTGAGTTTGCGAAAACCCAGATCGCACAAAATGCCCACTTAAAGCTAGAATCCATCGGATATGAAAGCGGATTTAATTCAAAATCTACCTTTTATTCTGCCTTCAAAAAAGTGACAGGCAAAACACCAGCCCAATTCAAGGAAGACTCCCTTCTTTAGTGTGAATTTATAAATCCGTATTCCTGAGTTATAAGAATGCGATGAATACTCAGAAATATCAATGATCCTTGAAGGAAAAAGGTCATGAAAAAAGTTTCCCCTTTAAGAGTACTTCTTATAACCCTCTTGCTTCTGAACAATGATGTCAGTAGCGCATTCCAAAACCCGGACGACGAGGCAAAGATTCGAAAGACGTTAATGGATTACATCGAAGGAACCGCCAATGGTGAGCCCGAAAGACTAAGACGTGCGTTTCATCCTGACTTCAACCTTTATTCGACCACCGAAGAGGGTGAATTGAGCATCTGGAAAGGACAAGATTACATCGGTCGAATTAAAGAGGGTGAAAAGGCCAATCGGATTGGCAGAATCGTCTCAATCGACCTTGAAGGATTGACAGCTACGGCAAAAGTAGAAATAGCAGTACCTGAACATGTGGTCTTCACGGACTATTTTCTACTCTCCAAATATCAAGACGAGTGGAAGATTGTCCATAAGAGCTTCTCCAGAAGGCCGTTCTCAGAAGCTGATAAAATCACTTTGCGCAATGCGCACCTGGATACCATTTTCTCTGAATTTGATCGACCCAATCATCCTGCCCTGACGGTCTTAGCCATACATGAGGGGGAGATTGTCTATCAACGTGCTTTTGGTAGTACATCGATTGATTCCGAGCTGCCTGCAACCGTTCAAACAAAATTTCAGCTTGCAGGTATGTCAAAGCACTTTACCGCTTTCGCCACCTTACTGCTAGAAGAACAGGGCAAAATTTCTTTAAGTGATGACATTCGAACGTATTTGTCCTGGCTACCGATCTACGAGCAACCCATCACAATTAACCACTTATTGTCTGCATCAAGTGGCTTGTCTGACTTTTGGGAGCTGAAAGAACTATCAGGTTGGCACAACAGCGACGTATTTACCCGACAACATGCAATTGAGCTCATCAAACGTCTAAAACCGGCGTTTGCCCCCGGCACCAACCATCTCCATTCAAACACGGATCAGCTGTTGTTATCAGAGATCATCGCTCAAGCATCAGGTAAATCATATGCAGCCTATCTACAGGATGAGCTGTTTTTTCCTCTTGGCATGAAAAATACACTTGTAGCAGAAGGTTTCAACCAATACATCCCTGACTTGGCCGTTTCCTACGCCGCCAGGGATGATGGCAGTTTTTTGACCAATCCAACGAATTATGGAATCTATGGCCCTACCAATATTTACTCCTCCATTGCAGATCTTGCAAGGTGGGAACTGCATCTTCTGGATCCAAAGGTCGGCAGCAAAGCACTGGTAGATAAGTTATACGCTACATGCAAACTGAACGATGGAAGCACACTGGATTCCTGGTACGGTAGGAACTCCTATGCGCAGCAATACTATCACTGGGGCCACGGTATTAAAGAGGTATATCAGATCGCATCACTAGGAGGCTATTCTAGCAATATCTTTAAATTTCCAGATCAAGGCTTTACCGTTATTGTGATGAGTTCAGGGCTTGGCTACAGTGGTTATCTGGGCATGCAACTGGCGTACCATTTCATTGGCGATGAATTTCAGGACCCCGAAGCCATAGACTTTCAAAAGCTCAAAACAGTAAAAATCAAACAAAAGGAACTTGAAAGATTTGAAGGCTTTTACTGGAGTGATCAATCCTGCTTTTCGCGAACAATTAAACTATCCAACGATACGCTGCGATATGTTCGAGCGGATGGCCGCTCGAGCGCCTTACTTCCGGTTTCCAAAAACACATTCCAAATGAAAATTCCAGGAAGCGAGGTGGTGATCCTTTCCTTTGACGACACAGAACAAATGACCTTCACTTCCGGAGATGTGGTAATACGTTTTAGAAAAACGGACAGAGTATCCGATGAAGCTCGCCTCGATGCTTACGCAGGCACGTACTACTGTCCCTCACTGCGAACCAGCTACACATTAGGCCTGCGTGGTAATCAATTGATTGCCTCTCATCCTAGAGCAGGAGAAATCACTTTGCAGCCAGTTATGAAGCACTCATTTGAAGGAGATCGGGAGTTTTTTAGCAGTATTCATTTTACGGACGACCTTTCAAAATTTCGGTTGGATACAGAAAGTGTTAAGGGAGTCTGGTTTAAAAAGATCTCCCTGGAAATGGATGGGATAAACCAACCCTAGATTTTTGTAACTAGTTAGCGCCAACATTCCACTGTAACAAGTAGTTAGGTACTCAATGATTAGAAAAAAAATTAAGATGGGTCCCGGACAGGAATCTGTCTGGGATTACCCGCGACCTCCTCGCCTTGAATCGGTCAAGGGTCATATTCGAATTGTCCTCGGCGGGAATGTCATCGTCGACTCCAGTCGCTGTCTCAGAATTTTAGAAACCAGTCACCCCCCGACGTACTACATTCCAGCTGAAGACTTCGAAGAGGGCACCTTACATGAAACAGATGGAAGTTCGTTTTGTGAATTCAAAGGCCTTGCACATTACTATGATATCAAATCGGGAGGACTGATTGCCCAAAATGCCGGATGGGGATACAAGGAGCCCTCCAAGGCATATCCACAACTCAAAAACACCGTTGCTGTTTACGCACACCAGATGGACGCCTGTTATGTAAATGACGAGCTGGTTCAGGCACAGGAAGGAGACTTTTACGGCGGTTGGATTACAAAAGCCATCGTTGGCCCCTTTAAAGGTGGCATCGGTACTTTTGGATGGTAAAACCCACTCGGCTCAAGAGTGGGTCAAAAAATCACAATGAACGATCAATTACTACTTAGGTCAAATTCTACCCTTCTATTTTTCGATCGTCCTTCTGCTGTATCGTTGGAAGCAACCGGACTGGCTTCGCCATATCCTTTGGCCGTGATTCGGGACGCAGAGATTCCTTTGGACAATAGGTACTGCTCTGCCGAATGGGCCCTTTTATCAGACAGTGCCACATTGTAATCAGCATCTCCAGCGTTATCTGTATATCCTGAAATTTTCAGCTTGAAATCGGGATGCTTCTTCATAAGCTCCAGTACTGCATCTAGTTTTGAAAAGGACTCAGGAAGCAATTCGTCGCTATCGGTTTTGAACTTAACACCCTCCAAGGCCGCAGCTAACACTTCTTTTTCTTCGTCCATCAACTCGGGGCATCCATTGTTGGTACCTGCTTCATTGGGACATGGATCTTCCGCGTCTGCAATACCATCTCCATCTGTATCTGCTTCAAGGCACCCACCTCCACCATCGTTTACTACACAAATTCCGTTTGACGTGACTACTGCGACGCCTCCGGAGATAACATTACAACAGGTTTGGGCCAATGCAGTGGTCATTGAGACACATAAAATGGCCATAAGTAGGAGTATTTTTTTCATTGCTTTGTGGACTAGGTTTGTAAAGGTCTTTCTATGTTAAATATACTTCTGAAAGCCGCCAAAACCCCAAATTATCTATGGCGAAAATTCATTATTGTGAAATTTCAAAGATTGACCCAGAGAATTTGAAATTTTTGAACTCATGCTAAAGGTTTATTATTGGTTCATTCATTTTAGAATAGCATAGCTTCGAGTCATGGAATTGGATCAAGACCTCCTCTTCTTCTTCTCCGCCTTGGGTGCTTTCAATTCGCTCCTGTTGGGGTCTTACATCCTGTCGAGGAAACAGAAGCATCGAATAGCGTACTCGTTCCTGGGAGCACTTCTATTTGCGCATGCCATTCGTGCCGGATTTTCCTGTCTGTACTATTTTGACGATGTCCCGAAAGAATTTATCAAAGTGGGACTTACCGCTCAGCTCTTGATCGGTCCCACACTTTACTACTTTGTACGTTTCAATTTATACAACAAAAAAAATGAAACGACCTTGGCAGTTGTACATGTATCAGTATTGATGCTGATCGCCGTGGTGTTGGGGTTGGTCTTCGACTTTCACACCTGGGATTACACCTTCCGCTACTCCATACATGGCCTACTTTCTGTTTACCTCATTTTTGCCGGTTTCCGTTTACGCTCGGCCTTTAAAGGAATGATCTCAAGCAATTTCTCCGTTGAACAAAAGGAAACACTCCTAATCTACGTTTCGGTCCTGCTAATATGTATGGGATTTGTGATCTCACTATATACCAACTACATCCTGGGCCCACTCTGGTATTCCATTGTCTTCTATTGCACCGCTTTTCTCTTTTACAAAATGCAGAACGGACCAAACGTAGCCCCGAGCTATAAGCGAAAGCTGGATCAGAAAGATGTGCAAAAGGTTGAGGTGCATCTTACCAGACTCATGTCAGAAGATCATGTGTACAGAGACTCAACCTTGAGCCTTGAAAAGCTCGCTAAGATGTTGTCCGTTTCTAAGTACTTTCTTTCTCAAATGCTCAATGACAACTTACAACAACCCTACCATGAATTCATAGCAGGGTATCGAATAGCCGACGCCTGTAAGCTCTTGGAAAATGCTCCCCATCTTACCTTGGAAGCCATTGCATACGAGGTAGGCTTTAATTCGAAGTCATCCTTTTTTTCTGCGTTTAAGAAACTGAAGGGTTCCACTCCAGCCAATTTTCGGGCTCAATCCCAAGTATAATCTGATCGATTTGTACTCCTTGCAGATCGAACGATACTTGAAAGCCCGCAGCATTGTCCAGCTTTATCTCAAAAACCAATATGAAAAAGAACGGACTATGCCTTTTTTACTTTTTAGCAGTGCTTCAAACGTGGGCACAGGGAATTCCCGACAGCACGGCAATCTTCAAGATTTCCAGAGCTGACCTTGCAGGTGAAAACCTTGTCGGAGGCGTACAGGCTGGAGAAACTGACACTTCCTACTACCAGCAAAGAATCTATGATGGAAAGGAATTCATTGTCTTCTTGTTTTCCATCAAGAATCGGACAAATAC
>CAZQJU010000018.1:0-2233 GCA_964593185.1 uncultured Roseivirgaceae bacterium | reverse complement strand
TCGCCGGGTCTTCTGAAGATCATCAAGGTGAGCTGGTGGAAATCTACTCCGGAATCGAATTGACGGTAAATCTGGTACGGCATGCAAAGCGCACGTTTTCAGGAAAACAGAAAGAGCGACTAATGCATGTACTAAGTGGCATTCTCACTGCAGGAGAGGAAACTTTCTATCCTGGCGACTTCTTCATTATCCCTGCAAACTTTAGTGGCGATTTGACATCCATTGGCTTTCGACCTTTCCGCGGACTGGAGGTCTATCAAGTCGATCCAAAATGAAAAAGCCCACTCGATACGAGTGGGCTTCTATAGTGAGTATATATTCAGTGCTGCATTCGCAGCTTAGTTTAAGTTCAACTCTACACTTCGGTTGATGAAGTCAGTCAGGTCCTTGCCCGTCAACATACCCTGCGATAATAGTGCCAAATCGTACGCTTGCTTCGCTAGCTTCTGTTTGTCTTCATCCGACTCCGCGTCTAGGATTTTCTTAGACATGGCGTGATTCGCATTGATGGCGACACTCAAGTTAAGTGGCATTTCTCCGAACATCATGGGACCACCCCCTCCAGCAGCTTGCATATCCTTCATCCTTCTGATGAACTCTGGCAACGTGATAGTAACAGGCAGGTCATCGGTTGCCATGGCTTCCACGTTCACGGTATTGTTGGTGTCATTGATGGCCTTTTCGAAAACTTCTTTCAGTGCCTCATTCTCTTTTTCAGAAAGCACCGACTCTTTCTTTTCGTCTTTATCGATCAATTTATCAATGACATCAGCGTCTACACGTTGCAGCTGGAACTTTTCATTTTGTTGCTCCATGTGACTGATGAAATGTGAATCCAGTGGACCACTCAAGTCAATCACGTCATAGCTACGCTTCCTTGCCGTTTCAATGTATCCATGCTGTTGCTTCTCGTCCGTTGTGTAAAGGGCAACGACATTTTTGTCCTTGTTTGTCTGGTTGGGTTCAATGTGCGTTTTGTAATCCGAGATGGTAAAGAACTTTCCTTCCAGATTTTTTACCAGGGCAAAGTCCTTAGCCTTTTCATCAAACTTTGGCTCGGAGATCATTCCATACTTGACAAATACACCAATATCTTCCCATTTCTGCTCATAGGCTTCGCGATCATTTTTAAACAGATCCGCCAGCTTATCCGCTACTTTTTTGGTGATGTATCCATTGATCTTCTTAACATTCGAATCCGACTGTAAATAGCTTCGGGATACATTCAATGGAATGTCTGGTGAGTCAATGACCCCATGCAATAGCTGTAGAAACTCCGGCACCACATCTTTTACTTCGTCGGTGATGAATACCTGACGAGAGTATAGTTGAATTTTGTTTTTCTGGATCTCAAAATCTTTTTTCAGCTTAGGAAAGTAAAGAACCCCTGTTAGGTTGAAAGGATAATCTACGTTTAAGTGAATCCAAAAAAGTGGATCTTCGCTAAAGGGGTACAGTTTTTTATAGAACCCAAGGTAATCCTCATCTTTTAATTCACTAGGTGACTTCGTCCAAATAGGATCCGTATCATTGATGATGTTATCCTCCTTGACCGTTTTGTACTTGACATTCCCATCCTTGTCTTTACCGTCTTCGACGCTTTTGTCTTTCTGTCCGAATTTGATAGTGATAGGAAGAAACTTGGAATATTTATCCAGGATACCTTGAAGTCGATTTTCCTGCAAGAATTCTTCCGAGTCTTCAGCAACATGCAGGATGATGTCCGTGCCCCGAGTTTTTCGTTTTCCCTTCTTGATCTCAAAATCCGTCTCACCAGTACAAATCCAATGTGCAGGCTCTGCGCCTTCCTTGTGCGACAACGTCTGAATTTCTACTTTTTTGGCCACCATAAAAGCAGAATAGAAGCCCAAACCAAAGTGACCAATAATCTGCTGGTTGTCTGCCTTATCCTTGTACTGCTCGATAAACTCCGTCGCACCAGAGAAAGCAATCTGGTTGATGTATTTCTTGATCTCCTCTTCGGTCATGCCAATCCCATTATCAGAAATGGTGATGGTCTTTTTCTTTTCATCGAATGACACTTCGACAGTTAGCTCCCCAAGATCGCCTGTGTACTCACCCAACTGCGCGAGTTGTTTGATTTTTTGCGAAGCATCTACCGCGTTGGATACTAGCTCACGAAGGAAGATCTCGTGATCAGAATAAAGGAATTTTTTGATTATCGGAAAGATATTTTCCGTGTGTATGGATATTGTGCCTTTTTCAGCCATTG